>DATLRE010000180.1:0-91349 GCA_035534835.1 Acidimicrobiales bacterium | reverse complement strand
TCGTGGAACTGACCGTGACCCCGGCCACCGGCGCTCCCGTGACGGTGCTCTTCGCCGGCACCACGTCCTACGTGAAGGCTCCGGACGGGACGTGGCAGAACCACCTCACCGGCACGGCCGGCGCGGCGGATCCCCGCGTGGCCTTTTCCGTGCTCGACAAGGCCACGAACATCACGGTGGCGTCATCAGCCGGCGGCAGCACGTCCTACGGGTTCACCCTGCCGGCCGCGGTTGCCTCGTCGATCGTCCAGGGTTCCCGCTCCGGGGGCGCCCCGACACTGGTGGGCACCGCCGTGGTGACGTCGGGCACGATCAGCGAGCTGACGCTCGAATCCGGTGCGTCTCCGGCCACGTTCGCGGCCGACATCCACTACACGGCGGTGGGCTCGAGCCCGCCCATGGCGCTGCCTCCCGGCGTGTGACGGTCCGGGCGCCGTGGTCGGCGTCGGCCTTCCAAATCCGACGCCGTTCCACACGCCGGGTCGCCGCGAGCGGGTGCACATGATCCCCCACGCCGATCTCCGGTCAGTCAGTTGATTCGTCTGCAGGACTCAACTTCCGGCGACAACCGGACCGATTCGGGCGGATCCGGCCCCGTTGCCGTACGGGGCACCGTACGTCTGAACCCCGTGCCGGCGGTGCAGCGGATCAGCCCCCCTGGCCTCGGGCAATCCTTATCGCGACCCGTTCGGTCCAGGGGGACGCCGTCACGGCCTAGGGACGTGCCAGCGGTTCCACCGATCGGTACGCAACGAACAGGCTGCGATCCAGCTGTTCGATGTAGTCGTCGGTGACGTTGTTCTGGACGAAGTCGAACTGTTCGTAGACGGGTGAGAACCCTGCGTCACGCAACGTCTGGATCAGATGCCGCTTCTCGATCCAGAACGAACGGTGGTTCCCATACGATGCCCAGAGCCGCCGTTCGACACTCTCGTCGTCCTCACCCTCCGGGTACTCCGGGTACCAGCGCCCTACGGCGCCTTCGTGCGATGTGAGCGGTGAGAGTCCGTGCCTCTCGACGGTCGTCATCCCGTCCATCGCCTGTGCGGCCGCAATTTCGTCCGTCGTCGCGAAGTGCGTCTGCAGCAGGAGGATCCGGCGCGTGCATCGAGCCAGGGTCTGCAGGTACGCAGTGGGATCGTCGAGATGGTAGAAGAGTCCGGAGCAGTAGACGGCGTCGAACGGCCCGTACTTCTCGACGTTGTGGGCGTCGTCCTGGACGAACCGCAGGTTCGGGAGGTTCAGTCGATCGGCGACGTACTCGCACTTCTCGACGTTCAGTCTGCGGGCCTCGAGGCCCAGGGAGTCGAGGCCGGCGCGGGCGAACTCAACCGTCCAGCCACCCTCCAGACAGCCGAGGTCCACGATCGACTTGCCCTCGACCTGTCCGTCGAATGCGATGTCGAGCGTCCGCAGGAGCGCATCCGCCTGAGGCCGGTCGGCGATGGCCAAGGTCCCGGGGAACGTCTCCTCGCCACCGGGCAGGCGGATGTTGTGCGCGGTGAACTCCTCCACGCCAGGAGACTAACCAACGAGGAGGATGCGAGATCCGGATCGGCATCCCAATATCCCCGGGGGGGTGCCACGCACCACCACATCTGCGGCAGAGGATCGAGGTCCCATCTGCTGAGCATGCGGACGTGTGCCGATCAACTGTTCGAACCACTCCAGCGTGTGACCCACGGGTATGCGAGTCTGGACCGGTGCGGAGAACCCGGCGGGGTCAGCGGGTTCTCATGGCGGTACTCGGCCTCGGTTGGTCGGGTCTGGGAATTGCAGCGTGCGCGTCGGGGCCTTCGTCGGCCGCGCAGACGCTCTGCAGTTCGGTATCCGCTCAGCCGCTGCCGGCGAACATGTTGTATGCGGTCAGTACGTCGATACTTCGGGCCGGTGAGCACTCCGGCAATCAGGAGCTCGACCGAGCTGCGACGAGATGGGCGAAGTCCCTCGGTGGGCAGGATCCAACTGCGATCTCGACAGCGGCGCGGCAGGTTGCCACGACCTGCAGACACCTGGGGATCCCCGTGGGCGCGTTCGTCTCCAACGGATGACCCGGATGTGGACGGTGGCCCTGTCCCCGAGCCCGGCTCGGTGGTGGGTGTCGAACGGCAGGTTCCTGCCGATCGCTGACTGCCCCCCTCGGGCACTGCCGGGCGAGTGGAAGAGCCCCGTGGGAACGACCTCGTAACGGGTCATCCACGTGCGCCTAGTCGTCCGGCGACGGGACGGCGACCCCGGCGAATCCCAGCAAGTCAGCGATCGTGGCGTGCCCGATCAACCAGCGCCCGGCAACCTCCACGGCTCGCCCTTCACGACCGTTCACCATGGGGAACCGTTGTCCGTCGACCTCGACCGAGTACCACACGACGGCTTCGTCGGGACGGAGGAACTTGACATCGTCGACGATCAAGCTGGCAGGGCTGTCGGCGGCCCCCGGCACGCGCTTCTGTGCGTCTCGGAGCGGTCCGATGAGGCCCCGACCGCTCTGGACGTTGACGAGCGTCACGTCGTCCGTGTCGGCTTCGCCCAGATTGTCGAAGGCGTACTCGATCGCCGCTCTCGCCGCCGCCTCCTCGGCTGGAGGATCGCCGACAGGAACGTGCTTGGCCTTCTGTGCTCGAAGCCGGGCGTCGGGGGTCGGCTGCTCGTGCCGTAGGCGAGTGTTGATGGCCTGGTCGATGGCGTCCGGATCAGCCAGGTCCACACCGGCCAAGTCGATTCCATGCGCCTCGGCCATTCGCATCAACTGGTCGACCTGCCGCTCGACGATAACCCCGGGGACCGGGAGGAAGGCGAAATCCAGGTCCGCGACAAGGGGGTCGATTCTGACCTCCGTGAACTCGGTGATGCTGCACGGCTCTCCGCCGATCAGCCCGACGTGGCGGAGGACGATCCCCGTCGCTGCGTCGAACCAGTAGGTGTGGTCGACGCCACCGATCCGCATGGCGGACATCATGAGGCGTGGTGCCGGATGCCGACCGACGATCGACGCTTCGACGCTTCGACCGTCATGCATTCCCGACCGGCGATCTCTCCCTCGGCCGGGTCACCGAACTCCAGTGCGCCGAACAGGTGCTTGCCCGGCTCGATCAGGATCCCGAGATCGGTGTCGGCGAGTGTGGCTTCGTTGCGTGTGAACTCGGTGATGTGACCCGGGTGTCCGAGCCAGCGGGTGGAACCGTCGCAGACGTCGACCCGGCTGGTGGACTCCATGCGCCATCGGTTCGGAAGGGCGAGCGCCACTCGCAGGTGTTCGTCCGTGGTCTCGCCGAGCGGCCCGCCGAACAACGACGTCGCGTACGAAACGTTGGCGTTGATGCGCCGGGTCACCGCCTCGACGGCCCGGCGAGACCGTTCATGGTGGGTCCACTTCCAGATCGACCCCGTGAGCGACGACAGGCCGTTGGGGGAACCGTCGATCAGTTCCAGGAGATCACCCTTGCTGCCCATGGGGCAAGGCTACGGCTGCCGGGGTCGAGGTGCCGTGCGAGCACCCCTGCCCGCTGTCGCCGGTTCGGCGGGGCGCCGCTCGCGTGAGCGCAGGCGCCACGTGCCTGCTCTCGCGAACGCTGGACCCGCTCGCTTCCGTGGATCCGATCTTCCTCCCCTCGATCACCTGGGAGCTCGAGTGGCTCAGCAGTGTTCTACCCGCTGTCTTCACCCCGGAACCCCTCGGAAGGGCAGGACATGGACAGGAGCGCCGCCGGCTGGATCCGACGCGCAGAACCTTCTACTCCGGAGCTGTGCACTGGGTGCCAGCACCCGCGTCGGCACAGCGGAGGACCCGGGTTCGGGCTACCGGGGGTGGAACCGCAGCCAGTTCGCCACCATCGTTGCTCGCACCTTGCCATCGTGGACGAGCTCCGCGCTCACCACGATGGCCGATTCGGAGACCTCCAGAGGCTCCGCCCGAAGTGACAATGGCGGCCCCAACGGCGTGGGCCGCAGGAAGCGCACATCGAAGCCAGCGGTGATGAAGGGCACCGGTGCACCTGCATCGGCCTCCCAACCGCGACGGTCGGCCTCCCACATCACGACTGCGGCGGTGTGGCAGTCGAGCACCGTCGAGATGATCCCGCCGTTGAGGAAGCCGAATCCGTTGTCGTGCTCGGCGCGAGGCGAAAACGTAGCCACCGTGATCTGACCGTCCCGATAGCTGCGCAGGTGGAAGCCCTTCGGATTGGCATGGCCACACCCGAAGCACGTGATGTCGGGATAGAGGGATTCTTGAATGCTCAGCGTCTGCCCTTCAGCGCTCATCTTCCTCACCGGTACCTTTCACCCCAACGGATGGACCACATCGGAAGCTACCGCCGGTGGTTGAACGATGACGGGCCCTACGAATCGTGGAACGCTGACCCTGTCTCTACTCGCCGGGTGGGTGGTACGAATCTGCCACGGGTCGTTGCGGCGGCGCGCTGCGGGGACGTCAGGTTCCGGAGCGCCTCAGCCACACGGCCACAGCTCCCCGAGCACTGTTGCCGGAGCGTCCGAGGACGTCAGCTGAATCTCCTGGCCACGGGTTTCGCCGGGTCTGTAGAAGCGTGCAGACGACTTCAGCGGCGACCCGGTCGAGTCGGTCGAAAACGTCCCGACGACGTACCCACGCACCGAGTTGTTCAGCCAGTTGACCACTACCGTGGTCGATGCCGGCAGGCCGCCGACGCCAAGTACTAGTCGTGCTTCATGATGGGACACCACATACCTGATGGTGCCCGTCAACGGGCTACCTGCACAGAAGGTCTCGTTCCCAGCGAATTCGGATTGCACGGACACAGTCGCTCCAGGCAGGCGGGGCACCGCGCCCGTGGCTGCCGGCGTCCCGGTCCTGGATCCACAGGCCGCCATGAATGCACCAGCGACAAGGAGTGCCGGGCACAACCGTCCGAACGCCGCCACGCCGATCACGCCCTGAGCCTAACCCTCCGGAATCCAGATGCGACATGACGGGATCCCCTGCCCCGGATCGTAGCGACCGGCCCGACGAGCCTCAGGACGACCGCCCTCATCGTCGGGTCGTGGCCCGTCGCAATCGGCTGCAGGGAAGTCGCAGGAAGCGTCGCGGATCGCTGGCATACTGCGCGCATGGGCAACGAGCAGGTTCGACGTTCTGGGGTTGTGCGGGCGAGGATCCGACTTCGATCGGTAGCGAGCCCGGCAATCCTCGGCGTGGTCGCCACCACATGCATGGACTTCCGGTCGACGATGCGGAGGCAGGGCAACGTCCACCGTCTGGCCCTGGCGTGCGGCGAGTGATGCAACCGGACCCGGCGCGTGACGTCAGCGAGGTTCGCTTCGAGGAAGCCGTCGACGTAGTCGTCGTCGGTCTGGGCGCTGCGGGAGCGTCGGCCGTCATGGGGGCACGGCAGGCGGGAGCGGACGTACTGGCCGTCGAGCGAAGCGGGGGACCCGGGGGGACGTCGGCCCATTCCGGAGGCCTCATCTACCTCGGAGGAGGCACGGCCCTCCAGAGCGCCTGTGGCTTCGAGGACTCCCCGGAGAACATGGCGGCGTTCCTGCAGGCTGCTCTCGGGCCCGGCGTCGACGACGACCGCGTGAACGCCTATTGCGAGGGTTCGCCGGACCACTTCGACTGGTTGGTCTCGATCGGCGTTCCGTTCCGGGCGTCGTTCTGCGACGAGCCGAACCGCGAATCGGCGGATGATGCCGGGCTGCTCTTCACCGGCGGTGAGGACACCTATCCCTTTGACGAACTCGCGGTCCCGGTCCCGCGTGGACACAAGCCGCAGTGTGTCGACTCCGCCGGCGGTTTCCTGATGGAACGTCTCGGTGCGGCCGTATCGACCAGCGGCGCCCGCGTGGTGGCCGACGCCGGCGCCGAGGCGCTCGTCGTCGACAGCGGGGACGTCGTCGGCTTGCTGGTGAGGACCGACGACGGTCCCCGTGCCATCCGGGCCCGTGGAGGGGTGATCGTGGCCACTGGTGGATTCATCCACAACGAGGCGATGGTCGCCGAGCACTGCCCCCTGGCCCACGCCCCGGACCCGGCCTGGCGGATCGGGACCCCGTACGACGACGGGCGCGGGATTCGCATGGCCGTGGGCACCGGCGCAGCGACGACCAGGCTCGACTCCTTCGAGTGCGCGCTGCCCCTCGGGCCGCCCCACCGCCTCGCACGGGGAATCCTCGTCAACCGCGACGGTGAGCGATTCATCAACGAAGATGCCTACACCGGTCGCATCGGGATCCACGCACTGCGCTACCAGGACGGCTTCGTCTACATGATCACCGATGACGTGATCCACGAGCCGAATCCGATCGGACTCCGGATCGGCTACGCCGCGGCCACTCCAGCGGAACTGGCCGCAGACCTCGGGATCCCGCCGGACGCGCTGGCCCGCACGGTGCGCGAGTACAACGAAGCGGCGACGCGCGGTGACGACCCGGTATTCCACAAGCGGGCGCCGTTCCTGCAGCCCATCGGTGCGCCTCCCGCGAGCGGCATCGGCGCCATCGACCTGCGCGTCGACCACGGTGCGATCTACGCGACCTTCACACTCGGCGGTGTCCTCACCGACTCCGACGGCGCCGCGCTCGACAGCGAGGGTCGTCGCATCTCGGGGCTCTATGCCATCGGCCGGACCGCCGCCAGCCTCGCTGCCCACCACTACGCCAGCGGCATCAGCCTCGGCGACGGTTCGTTCTTCGGCCGACGCGCCGGCGGCCACGCTGCAATCCGAAGTCGAGCAGAGCGCCCTTCGCTGCACTAGGCCGTGTCCGTCCCACGTCGAGCGACAGGCGGATGGTCGTAGCAGGTGTCCTCATCGCGATGGCTGGACTGCTTCTCCTCATTGCCACCCACTGGGGACACTTGTAGAGATAGGCCCTTCCTTCCCCTGATCGCCGGGTCGAGGTCGCTCATCGACCATGGCGGATCGACACTCCGTGGAACGTGCAGTCCATGCAGGCCTCGGCTCTCAAGCGAAGGGCACGGCGAAATCGCAGTAGGGGCGCTCGTCTCTGTGACCGGCCCGCTCGCGAAGTAGGTGATCCGCACGCCGAGATCCTCGGGCTCGAGGGCGAGACGCTCGGTGTCGATGCCGTGCTCGACCGCCCAGGCGTGCAGTGCCTCCGACGCGAGTTGCCACTGCACCCCCGGGTTCCCTCCCGGGCCGTCCGGCAACGCGTCGCTCGGCAACGCGACATACGCCTCGCGATGTGGGGGTTCGGTCCGCAAGCTCAACTCCGGGTACTGCGATGCAAGTGCCCCTCCGTCCGACTCCGGAACCGGCATGCACCATTCAACGGGGCCGTCGCTGTCCGCGCTCACCTCACCCCAGTAGATGGAGAACATCGCGCCTTCTCTTCCGCTCATCTTCGGCAGTGGTCGCTCCCGCAGGATCTCAATGAATTCCTTGCCGAGCGCCCACGCGCCCTGTTCGTCGACGTGGCGCTTCAGGCAGAGCAAGCTCCGCCCGGGCATGTCTCGTGTGGCGACTTCGTACATGACGGTTCTCCTTCCACTCAATCGGTTGACGAGGTAGTCGGCGAGTTCGCGACGAGCGTCGTGTGAAGACTCGGCCTCCCGCCAGTGCGCCGCAATTCGGTCTGCGGCATCAACTGGATCGCATGCGAGCAGCTCCTTGATCGCGGCAAGCGGAAAATCGAGCTGACGCAACATCGCAACGAGGCGCGCCACTTCGAGTTGTGCTGCGTCGTAGTAGCGATAGCCGGAGGCGTCGTCGACACGCGCGGGGACGAGCACGCCAAGCTCGTCGTAGAGCCGCAGCGCCTTGACTGACAGGCGTGAGCGCCTTGCGAACTCACCAATGCTGACCTCTGCCACGTCTCCTACTCCCTCGTCGTCGAGCCGGAGAGCCCGACGCATCGAGTGTGCGGCCTCCCCAAGGGGGAGAGTCAAGCTCGTCGGCCGACCGGGCTCAGCAAGCCCCGGTCACCCGCGAGCCGTCCCACAGCGCCGGATCAGGTCTCGTCGCGAGATTCATTCAGACCTGACTGTGGGACGTGACCAGTCGAGGTTCCGGCCGTAGCCCTTGAGCACTTGGATCCACGGATCACCTGGACCAGTTCCACGCAACATGACCTCTTGTCCCTTGGCAACGATCACCGCATCATCGGGACGATGATCGAGACCAACCGACCGAGCGAGATCCCACGCATGCACATGCCATTCTCCGAGGACAATCCCGGTGTGCTGACCGACAGTGAGCGCATCGAGACCCGACCATTCCCCGAGGGCCATCGTCCAGCTCGCCGAGCGAAGGCGGTCAGCATAGGCATCCGCCTCCTTGACGAACTCGCGAGCGCGCCCGCCACCTTCCGCCTCGGTCAGGGCATCCAGGTCGGCGGCGTTCATCGCCGCCAATTGCGATCCTCGGGGCAGATCCCGTCGTGGTTCCCCGGCCGAAGCTGCATCAAGGAGTCGGTGTTAGTAGCGGGCGACTGCGAGCAAGTGGCCGACGACATCGACGGCTCGCCATCCACCACAAGGCGTGGGGACATCCCATTCGACCTCGGAGGTGATCCGTTCTATGGCTCGGACGCCAGCGTCATAGGAGGCAAGGACCGCCTCGGGTTCGATGTGGCGATCACATGCTGCCTCCACCATCTCAACAGACTGCCCCATGTCCGGGTGGGTGGGACGGCGCCGTGGAGTTCACGCGAGCATCCGGCGGACGGTCTCCAGGTGGTGCACTGCGTGGCTCCGCATGTCGGCGCCCCGGTCCACACCTTCCCAGCACCACGTCGAAGTGGCCGCACTGATCGCGATGCGGCACCTTCTCAAGAGCTCCTGGTCGAGGTCAGCGGGATAGAAGCCGGCCACCTCCTCATCGAGGTGGGCCAGGTCCCATTCGAGGGGCCCAAGCTCAATGGTCTCGAAGTCGATGAACACCGCTCCTCCGTCCATGACGAGGATGTTGAATCGATGCGGGGAGCCGTGGAGCACGTGAGGGGGATCGCTCAGCGAGGCCAGATCGGCGATGCCATCGAGGAGAGCCCGATGCAGGAGCACTCGGTCGTCCCCGGCTGGTTCGCCGGGAAGCTCGGGATCGTCGAGAAGATCCACGGCCGCCTCCAGGCGACCCCAGCATGGAGGGAACGTGGAGTGGCCAGGAACCTTCGCCAACCCCGCATGCAGCTCATCGAGGGAGGCTGCCACCTGGGCGGAAGTCGCTGTACGTTCGTCGGCCACGTAGCGCCAGAACGTGACCCACTGGCCCTCCACGTTGACCGGCTGGGCGATTCCGATCTCGATCGGAGGGACCACGGGGGCACCAATCGCGGCGAGAAACGTCGCCAATTCGAATTCCCGGGTTGACGCATCGAAGTCCCGAGCGATCTTGGTTACGACGGGGCTCGGACACATCCATGCGACCACGTTGTTCGTGGAACGGAGGTTGACCGGCACGCCTACTTCCAGCCCCTGGTCCCGAACGAGGTTCGCCACCGCGGTGATCAGATCCACAGCCCAATACTCGCGTCCGAGGGACTCGGTGGCCTATCCCCGAACGCTGCCGGGAGTGTGTCGTCGGGACTATGGCCACAGAGCGCACCTCGACATCGCCAGATACGGTTCCTCTGTGAATCCTGAAGCGCAGTGGTACCTCGTGGAGACGCTCGCCAGGGCTCGTGGGAACCTCGGGATACGCGATGACTACGAGTCCAAGCAACGCACGTTGAGTCACTTCGCAGGCGTGCTGGCCGCGTTCAGGTATCAGGACGGTATGACCCAGGAGGAGGAACACGACTGGTACCGCAAGATGCTGGTTGCCCTTGGATACGAAGCTCCCGACCTTCCGCCACCCGGAGTAGCTGCGGCGATCCACCTGGGTGACCCGGAGAAGCGCCCGCCTCCACCACCGGCGGAGATCACACCGACGTTCCTTCGGTCGCAGGCAGGGCCTGATCAGGAGTTCGAGGTCTTCGGTGGACAACTCCGGGTCATCTCGATAGAGATCTACGACGTTGCCGCCGTCCTCCGGTGGAGAGTGTCGCCGGAGCCGGACATCACCATGGCATTTCCCGACGAATCGACAGCGTTGGAACTCGACCTCGTCGGACTCGAGGACTGGGCGGCAGACGATCTACGGATGAAGGCCCAGCAGATGTTGCGTACGAGGCGCCTGTACCGATTCGAACTGACAGACGACGTCGAGACGGAGTACACCCAGCGAGGGCTCCACCATGGTGGAGGAGGAGGCGTAATGTCGGGAGATGCGGAGTTCCGGCCCGCGCCGCCGACCACTGCGTCGATGCTGACCTTGTCGTGGTTGAACCTGGAGGTGCATCTGCCGCTTCGGTGATACGACGCCACGAATCCACAACCTGAGGTTGAAGCGAGCCAGTGGCACTGGGGCCCCCGATCCCCGTTGCGGACAACGTCGCGGACATCGGCGGTGGCGAAGCCACCGCACGGGACGCGAATTGCAAGAAACCCCAGCCTGAGCTGGGGTTTCTCTGGTGGGCCGTGCGGGACTTGAACCCACGACCCCTTGCGTGTCGTGGAGCCAGGGCCCGTTCACGGGCGGTCGCCCGTGGCCGAATTGGGGCTCTGAGGCGAAGATTTTGTCGAAGCCCAGTTCACCGACGTTCAGCTCGATTCACCGGCGTTGCTGGCATATTTGCTGACACGCGAGCCGGCGCAGCTTCCCGACAATGAACAGTGTTCGCCACGTCGGCCGACCGAGTGCGCGCTGATTATTGCCTGCCCCTCACCAGGCGCTTATGTGTAGCTTGGCTCACCATGGTGGACCTCCTCGCAGACGGCGGCAAGAAGCCGTGGTACTCACGCTTCTGGGTGATTGTCATTGCGGTCTCGATCTTCAGCCCGCTTGTGACCGCCGCCGTCTACCCCGCACTTCGTGGATGGACTTACCCAGTGCTGATCGCCCTCGGCGTCGGTGGCCTCGTCTGGCGAATCCTGGTTCTGAGAAATAGAACTGCTCCCTTTCGGTGAGGATCGGTGCCCGGCCGGTATCTCCCACCGCCGGGTCGATGAGACACCCCGCAGGAGGAGCAGGTTGACGACAGGAAGTTCAACTTTTGGTGACAGGCTCGTCGAACAACGTGAACTCTTCGTCGTCAGGGGGCTGAAGGAGTTGACGCCTCCTGGAGTGCGGTCACTCGCAGCGCCCGCCTGAAGGTCGGGCCATCGGTACACCAGGTGGCAGTGCCCCTTCAACGGGGCCACACTTCAATCAGAGTGGAGACCCCGTGGTCTCTGGGCGACAGGTCGCAATGCTGGGAGAATGACGGGGCACCGCTCGGCGCATCTGGTATCGCCTATCGTCAGCATCTGAAGGCGGGCGGCGCAGATCTGGAGGTGGGAATCAATGAAGAGTCGGCAGGTGACCTTCTACGCTCAGGCGCACCAGCTTTCGCGGCTGATGGCGGAGATCCAGGAACATGTCATCCCCCGATTCGGTGCACTTCCGCACTTTCTCGGTCTCACTGTCCTCAAGCACGATCACCGGACGCGCTCTGAAGTCATCGTGACGTCATTCTGGGACGACGGGCTCGAAGGCTCAGAAGAGGAATCGTCGAAGTTCGTTGAGGAGATCCAGAGGGTGACTGGCGGCAATCCAGCCCGAAAGGCATACGACACGCTGTATGCGCAGGTGCGTGATTCAGCTGGGGTCTTCAGGCTGTACCCGGTCGCGTAGGTCGCCCACAACCGCCTGCCCATTCACCTTGTCGCTCAAGCCGCATTCCATGGGCTTCAGGGCCAGAGTTGAAGCAATAGATGGTGGGACCCTCTGCTCCACGGCTCCGGTGTGTGCACTGCACCGATGATTGGACGCGACAATGCCCCTCCACATCAAGACTCCCGGGGGAGGGGAGAAAAGTGTTGGGGGACATCACGCACGGGCCACACGGACCCGTGCCCCCTTCATCGACACGATCCGGCGATGGGTCTACGGGACTAAAGACAATGCCGTTCAGTTAGGGGCTCGGAGCCCCTGCAACACTGGCCCGAGGTGGGCCGGTCGGTTGCGGCCACGTCTTGTGCCGCTCCCGCTTCACGTGCCACTTGACGTACTTGCGCTTGACCACCCTCGGGTTGCTTCGATGGCGGCGGGCCGGATTGAGCCTCCGTGTAAGCAACCCGATCGCGTAGCGCCAACCGTGGTCAGTGGCCTGAGGGGGAAAAATCGCGCGCCGCTGGGATTGAGCGGCGAGCGATGCGGAGTGCGGCGACGAAGCTGACCCTGTCGGGGTCAGCCCCGACCTGGTCGGCGGCCTCCCACATCAGGGTTCGTATGGCGTAGTGGCAGCAGAGATGTCCCCAGATCTCTTGGAGCACGAGGTCTGGCGACTTCGATCGCAGCACGGTGCGAGGGCCGCGCTGGTGGGTCTTCAACTCGTCGAAAGTACTCTCGATCTTCCACCGCTCCGTGTAGGCGGCAGCGAGGTCGAGCGCGGAGACGTCGGAGGGGTCGAGGATGGTGGTGATCAACCGGAACGGGCCGGAAGGTTGGCGTCCGTCCGCGATGGTGTACTCGATCACCCTGACTGTCACCGGATGACGACGCTTGCGGTCCTTGGTCGAGTGGGACACCTCGGCGAGGTAGGACCCGTCGGGAAGGTCTTCGATCGATGGCAGCTTGAGGTTGTCTTTAACTCGCCAACACAGGTCCGCCCCGGTATTGCTGGCCTTTTGCCATCCAACGAAGCTGTAGAACCCTCGGTCGGCCAGACACAACATCCCCTTCTCCAGCCGGTCGAGGAGTTCGCCTGACAATGCGTTCTCCGACGTCGTGTACGGGCTGATCTCCGCGTCGAACATCGCATGGGTCCCGCACTCGGCCAATGCCACCACCCGGGCCTGGGGGAAGGCGGCCTGTTCGCCCTTCATGACACCGGGACGACCGAAGTACGCCGAGTTCTCCGGAGTGTCGGCCACATCCAGACACGTTCCGTCGATGGCGACCAGCCGGCGTCCCCCCAACCACGCTCCCGGTGTCCCCGCTCCGGCCAAGGGTGCAGCCACCCGGGAGAACAACTTCTGGAGCGGTTCGGATCCCAGGCGTGCGCGGGCCTGGAAGATGGCCGACTTCGAGGGCAGGGGGATCGGCTCGTCCCCCGACGTCCACGCCAAGCCGTCGGTCAGCAGTCCCAGCACGTCCTCATAGGAGCCTTCGGAGTGCAGCGCCATCCCGATGGAGAAGTACGCCATGGCACGGGCGGGCAGTGATCGGTTCCGCCGCTCGGTCCGACCGCACCCGGCGACCACCTCATCGACCAGCGCCGGTGGGAACGTGCGGGTGAGCACACCGACCGAGACGAGGTCGGACAGCCGTCGGTCCGATGCAGGCTTCCTCCAACCACCACGGGGCACAACGACAAACTACATCATTGTGACCTTAACTGAACGGTATTGCGATTAGCCCCAGAGTGCGGCACCCATCGCCTCGGCCGCCGCCTTGCGATCCGGAGCCAGGATGTGGCCGTAGACGTCCGAGGTCATGCGGATCGACGAGTGCCCGAGGACCTCGCTGACCACCTGGAGCTTGACCCCTGGACGAGCATGAGGCTCGCCGCCGAGTGCCGGAGCTCGTGGGGGTGCCCGTCGCCGAGCCCGGCCTTCCTGCAGATCACCTTGAACTCCCGGTAGAAGTTCCGGGGATCGATCGGGGTCCCGATCGTCGTCGTGAACACGTTACCGGAATCTTCCCAAGGTTCGCCCGGCGCAAGCTGTTCGGCAGCCTGGCGGGCCCGGTGTGCTCGAAGTGAGGCGACCATGGGAGCGGGCAGGTAGAGCGCCCGGCGGCTGCGCGCCGTCTTGGTGTCGGAGACGACGAGGCGACCGCCCTCGCGTTTCAGTTGGCGGCTGACCTTCATCACCCCGGTGTCGAGATCGATGTCGGACCATCGCAGACCGAGGACCTCACCCCGTCGGATCCCGGTGGAGAGCATCAGGGCGTAGAGGGCCTCGTTCCGATGGCCCTGCAACGAGTCGAGGAACTCCCGGGCCTGGGTCGGGGTGAGGGTCCGACCTTCCCGTCGTTGCTCCTTGGGCCCCCGCGTCAGTTGCGCGACGTTCCGGTTGACACACCCCCACCGAATGGCCTGGTCGAGTACCTGGGCGAGGATCGAGCGGATCCGTTTGACGGTGGAGACGGCCAGGCCCTCGTCGATCTTCTGCGAGATGAGGCGGTCCACGTCGGCCGGCGTCAGTTTCGCCACCTTCTTCCGGCCGAGAGCCGGTCGGATGTGGTTGTCGGCGATGCTCCGGTAGTTGTCGGCAGCGCTGCGGGCCACCTGGTGTCGGAGCACGTCGGCGTACCAGCGGTCGAGGAGCCGGGCGACGGTCATCTGCGCGTCAGGAGCCTGCAGCCCGTCATCCACCTGGCGCTGGAGCGCCTTCATCTTGTCGACGACCTCGGTGCGGGTCCGGGCGCTGACCGACCTCCGGATCAGGCGCCCCCGGGAGTCCGCGCCCATGAGGACGACCCCGAACCATCGGCCGTCCGAAGAGCGTTGGAAGATCGAACCCTCGCCGTTACCCCGTCTGCCCCCACACCGGCCCCCGATCCCCGTTGCTGACAACGTCGCGGACATCGGCGGTAGCGAGGCCACCGCACGGGACGCGAATTGCAGAAAACCCCAGTCTGAGCTGGGGTTTCTCTGGTGGGCCGTGCGGGACTTGAACCCACGACCCCTTGCGTGTCATGCAAGTGCGCTACCAACTGCGCCAACGGCCCGTGGGGATCGACGTTACCACCCGTCCCCCTCCCGGACGCCATGGTGCCCCCGGACCTGCCCACTCAGCGGAGCGAGCACGGGTCCGGCGCGGCAGTTCCGACATGGCGGGTCCGGCACGGCTGCTCCCATGGCGAACCCCGTGCCCCGACGGATGCCACCCCCGCCGTCAGCCGACCCGGGCGGTCTCGGGTGCCATCGTGGCGTCGAGCGCCGACCAGCCACTGAGTGCCTGCTTGCGCTCGGCCTCGGCGGCATAGCCGCCCCGGAAAGCGAACAGGCGCTTGGCGTAGAGCAGGTAGGCGGCGACCAGGACGTTCAGCACGAACACGATCACTTTCAACACGCTCACCCGCAGGTAGAGCTCGTAGATCTCGTACGGGATGAGGAGCGTGGTGGCGACGAACGTGAGGTACTCGGCCCACCGCTTGTTGAACCAGAGACCGACCGCCTCCACCCCCTCGAGGCAGGCGTAGGCCACGCAGATCGACGCCAGCACGTAGAGGTGGGTCGGCGTGTAGTCGAAGGCCTTGCGCAGGTACCCGAGGACGCCCCGGACCCGGGCGGCGGCCGCCCCCGACCCGTTGAGCGCATCCATGATGTTCTGGTAGTCGGCGTGCAGCGACTTGTTGTGGGTGGCGAAGGTCACGAACGCGATCGCCAGGAAGAGGAGGATGACGACGTGGATCGCCCGGTCGACGGCGATGATGCGCAGCACGTACCGGTCGCGCAGGGCGGGGCCCCGTAGCGGCACCTCGATCTCGTGGCGGTCCGGGACCCGCTCCTCGGTGGGCTCGTCGGGGATGGGGACGGCGATCCAGCCGTCGCACCGCAGGCAACGGCACCACCGCTGAGCGTCGACCTCCCGGACCACGACGGCGTCCTCGGGCGTCACCACGGCGGCGTTCTCGCCGACCAGCTCGTGGCCCTGCCAGGCACAGGTGAGCAGCTCGTACCGGTACTCCGGTCGCTTCCTGCCTGCCATCCCCTCACCATAGGCTGCACCTGACGACAGACGAGGAGCGCGGCACCATGGGCGACACCACCGACGGCCACCTTCGGGAGATCGACGAGCGGGGTTACACGGTCGTGGAGGCCGCGATCGACCTCGACCTGGTCGACGCCCTCGTCGACGACCTCGACCGCCTGGTGCACGACCTCGCCGTGGTCCCGGCGTCGAATGCCTTCGAGGGCACGAGGACCACCCGGGTCTACAACCTCCTGGCCCACGGGCCGCACTTCGAGCAGATCCCGGTCCACCCTACGATCCTCCCGATCTGCGAGGGCGTGCTCGACCCCGGCCTGCTCGTGTCGTCGCTCTCCTCGATCGCCATCGGCCCCGGCGAGACGGCACAGCCGATCCACGCCGACGACCAGGTCCTCCCCCTCCCCAAACCCCATCCGGCGACGGTCTGCAACACGATGTGGGCGCTGACCGACTTCACCGAGGCGAATGGCGCCACCCGGGTGATCCCCGGGTCCCACCGCGCCGACCACTCCCCCGACCTGACCCGCGCCTACGACTCGGTCCCCGCCGAGATGCCCCGGGGCAGCGTGCTCGTCTGGCACGGAAGCCTGTGGCACGGCGGCGGTGCCAACACCACGTCGCAGCGACGGATCGGGATCGCCATGAACTACTGCGCCGGCTACATCCGCCAACAGGAGAACCAGCAGCTCGGCATCGCCCGGGCGACCGTGGCCCGGTTCCCCCGCCGCCTCCAGGAGCTCGTCGGCTACGGCATCTACCGGGGACTCATCGGCCACATCGACAAGCAGGTGCCGGCCGCCGTCCTCCTCGGTTCCGATGCCGATCCCCGACTGCTGTGGGACCGGGCCACACCGGTGGCCGCGCCCCCCGACTGACGGCCGCCGCTCCTGGGTCGGCGTCCGGGACCCCGGTCAGCCGGATGGCCACAGGTCCTCGGGCTCCCGCCCCCGGGTCTCGGGCACGCGCCAGAACAGGACGGCCACCAGGGACACGGGGACGAACGTGACCGCCGCGGCCAGGCCGAACCGGTCGCCGACATCGGCCACGGCACCGAAGACGACCAGTCCGACCGAGGCTCCCAGGACCCCGGCCACCAGGAACCACCCCGCCACCGAGGCCCGCACCTCGGTCGGGAACAGCTCGTTCACCAGCGCGCCGATCGCCGGGGCGAGTACCGATCCGGCCAGGACCCCGAGCACGTAGCCGACGACCAGTGCCGCCCGGGTGCCGCTGTAGGCGAGCGTGGCGGCGCCGGCGACGCAGACCATGCCGAGCGCTCCGGTCGGGCGGCGCCCCACCCGGTCGGCCAGCCACCGGCCGACGAGCAGGCCGATCAGCCCGGTGAGGCCCGCCCCGGCGACCATGGCCGCCGTCGCCACGCCGGACAGGTGGCGCACGTTCTGGGCGTACAGGAAGACGAACGTGTTGCCCGGACCCGTCACGAACGCCACGGCGAACGCCAGGACGACGAGCACCGCCAGCCGACCCCGGAACCGGACACCCACGGCACCGAGGACCGGTTCCGCGTGGTCGCGCACCGCCTCGGCCACGAGGAACCGGTCGGGCTCGGTCACCCACCGGGCGATCACCGGCACCAGTGCGAGGGGAACCAGTGCCAGGGCAACGGTCCCCCGGAACCCGAGCGAGGACGAGGCCAGACTGTGCATCATCGCGGTGAGCCCGGCCCCGATCCCGTAGCCGGCGGTCACCAGGGCGACCGCCTTGGCCCGGTCGGCCGAGGACGTCTGCTCGGCCGCCACGACCTGGGCCAGCGCACTGGTGGCGCTCAGGAACGGCCGGCCCAGCGCGAACACGGCGACGAACCACCAGTACCCCGGACTCACCGCCGATGCCACGGTGATCGCCAGCCCGGTGGTCACGGCCACCAGCAGCAGCGACCGACGGCCGAACCGGTCGGCCAACCCGGTGAGCGGGAGCGCCAGGAGCGACGACAGCCGGATGACGGCGAGCCCGGCACCGAGCACCGTCCCCGACAGCCCGGCCTGGTCGGCGATGGTGACCCCCTGGGTGACCCGACCGAAGGACCGGGCGACGTCACCGAGCGCGGCGACGACACCGAACTGGCCGAAGCCGGCGGCGACCGAGGCGAGTACCACGCCGACCACCACCCGGGACCGCCACGAGTGGAGGTGGAGCGCGGGAGCCGCGGCGGGACCGGTCGAGGGGAGGTCGGGACCCGAGGGCACGGTCACAGTGTGCCCGAGCCGCCGGTCCCCTCCGCGGCTCCACAGTCGTCCAGGGGCATCTGGCCCTTGTCTGCACCCGGCGGATCCGTCATGATGGCGAGTCGGAGGGCTCGCGACCACGACACAGGCCGGCGGGCCGGAGTTGGGGCACGTGTCGTGTGCAGTGCGGAGGGAGTGTCGGATGACGGACGTCGCACGCGTGACGGGATCAGGGCTGTCCGGAACCGAGTGGACCATGCGCTCGCTCGAGGTGGTCGACGACCCGAAACGACAGCTCGACCGGCTGGTGCCCCTGCTCCACGAACTGGTCGCCTGGGATCTCGTCCGCCGGACCGACGACGGCGACTTCGTGCTCCGCGACGACGTGCAGGAACGCCTGGCCGTCCTGTCGTCCGAGCGCCCGAACCGCGCCGCGCAGGTCTACATCGGGCGAAAGTGCGAGCGCTGCGAGCGGGTGGCGCTCACCCGCATGGTGGACGGGACCCGGATCTGCTCGACCTGCAGCCTGGTCACCCTGACCGCTTCCGACACCGCCCCCGACGCCATCCCGGCGTCCCTCAAGGGGACGCGGGGCTTCTTCCACTGGCACCGCCGGGCCAGTTGAACCGGGACGCGACGACCATCTAGAGGCGGCGGGCGGAATCGAACCGCCGTACGGGGCTTTGCAGGCCCCTGCCTAAACCACTCGGCCACGCCGCCTGGAGCGCCCGGTGATCCTATCCTCCGGATCGGGATGCTTAGATCTGTCCATGCGGATCGGACTCATCGCCCCACCCTGGACCCCCATTCCCCCCACCCTCTACGGCGGGATCGAGCTCGTCGTCGACCAGCTCGCCCGTGGACTGCAGGACGCCGGGCACGAGGTCCTGCTGTACACGACCGGGGACTCGACCTGCCCGGTCCCCCGCCGGTGGGTGCTTCCCGTGGCCGAGGGTCAACGCATCGGCATGGCGGTGCCCGAGCTGCGCCACGTCATCCACGCGTACGAGGCCGTCCGGGAGTGCGACGTCGTCCACGACCACACGGTCATGGGACCGTTCCACTCCGAGCACTACCCGGGTCTCCCCGTGGCCACGACCATCCACGGCCCGTTCAACGAGGAGCTCACCGACCTCTACCGGGTCACTGCCGACCGGGTGCCGCTCGTGGCCATCTCCCACGCCCAGCACCGGGCGGCGCCGCAGATCCCGGTGGCGCGGGTGATCCACCACGGCATCGAGGCCTCCCAGTTCCCGATGGGGGCAGGGGCGGGCGACGACGAGGGACCCTACGTGGTGTTCCTCGGCCGGATGGCGGAGGACAAGGGCTGCCACCGGGCCATCCGAGTGGCACGCGCCGCCGGGATCCGGATCCTCATGGCCGCCAAGATGCGCGAGCCGTGGGAGCGGGAGTACTTCGCCGAGCAGGTGGAGCCCCTGCTCGGGCCCGACGCCGTCTACCTCGGCGAGGTGTCCCACGAGCGCAAGCTCGAGCTGCTGGCCGGAGCGTCCGCCCTCCTCTTCCCCATCCGGTGGAACGAACCCTTCGGCATGGTGATGATCGAGGCGATGGCCTGCGGCACCCCGGTGCTGGCCTTTCCCGAGGGAGCGGCGCCCGAGGTGGTCACCGACGGCGTCACCGGGTACCTGTGCGACGACGAGGACGCCATGGTCGAGGCGCTCGGCCGGCTCGACCGGCTGAAGCGCGCCGACTGCAGGCTGGCCGTGGAGGGCTACTTCTCGACCCACCGGATGGTCGCCGAGCACATCGAACTCTTCGAGTCGATGGTGGCCGCCACGTCCTGAACCGGCGCCGACAGGGCGGTCCCGATCGGGCCGGCCCGGTCGGGCGCCCCCGTCAGGACGTCTTCGACCGGCCGAAGAGGAACCGGACGACGAGGACCGCCAACACGACCAGGACGGCGAGCTTGGCCAGCGTCCACGCCAGGCTGGCCACCAGATGGAGGAGCCCGAGCAGGAACCAGCCGCCCACCACGACGGCCAGGACCAGGAGGACCACCCCGGTGGTCGAGAGACCCGAGCCCTTCGAATCGTCAGCCATCGTCCCAGCGTAACCGCCACGCAGCCCGATCCGGCGGCGACCCGGTGGTACGGTCCCCCGATGGGCCTCCGCACCCGACGCCAGGAGCTCATCGACCGGCGCGACCTGCGGGGCGACGACTTCTGCAAGGCCTACTCGGCTGCGGCCGACGAGTGGCTGACCGACCTCTTCGATGCGGCCACCGGCGGCGACGGGCGGGGCATGGCCCTGGTCGCCGTCGGCGGCTACGGACGCGGCGAGCTGTGCCCCTACAGCGACCTCGACGTGGTCCTCGTCCACAAGGGGCGCAAGGACATCTCGGAGGCGGCCGACCGGATCTGGTACCCGGTGTGGGACGAGGGGATCGCCCTCGACCACAGCGTCCGCCGACCCGCCGAGGTGCTCGACATGGCCGCCGAGGACCTGCGTGTGGCGCTCGGCCTGCTCGACGGGCGGGTCGTCTGCGGCGAGTCCCGCGTGGCCGAGCCCGTACTCGACGGGGCGAAGGAGCGGTGGGCCCGCCAGAAGCCGCCGTGGCTCGGTGTGCTGGCGGACAAGGTGGCCGAGCGCCACGCCTCCTACGGCGACGTCGGGTTCCTGCTCGAGCCCGACCTCAAGGAGTCCCACGGTGGCCTCCGGGACATCTCCGCCCTGCTCGCCATGATGGACGCGGTACCGGTCCTGGCCGACTACGTCGACACCGTCGCCATCGAGGACGCCCGGGCCGTGCTGACCGCCGCCCGGGTCGAGCTGCACCGTCGGGCCGGGCGCGAACTGAACAAGCTCCTGCTCCAGGAGCAGGAGCAGGTGGCGACGGCCATGGGCCTGGAGGATGCCGACGCCTTGATGCACGTCGTGGCCACCGCCGGCCGCACCGTCGCCTGGGAGTCGGACGATGCCTGGCGACGACGCAGCGCCTGGTCCCGGGCCCAGGGCGTCCGCGGCAGGCGGCGGCGCGACAGGGGGGCGGTCGCCGCCGTGACCCCGGTCGACGGTCGGCCCGGCGTCGGCTCCACCGAGGACGAGGTCGTCCTGCTCGACGACGCCGACGCCGCCGGCGACCCGGCCCTCGCGCTCCGTCTGGCATCGGTCGCCGCCGAGCGCAAGCTGCCCATCTCACGCGATGCCCTCAACCTCCTCGGCCGCCGTGCCCCCGCTCCCCCGGTGCCCTGGCCGGACGATCTGCGCGCCGTCCTGGTCGGGGTCCTCGCCACCGGTCCGCCGGCGATCCCCGCACTCGAGGCGCTGGACCAGCGCCTGCTCCTCGAGCGGTACCTTCCCGAGTGGGCGGCGGTGCGCAACAAGCCCCAGCGCAACCCGTACCACCGCTTCACCGTCGACCGGCACCTGCTCGAGGCCACGGCCAACGCGGCCACCATGGCCCACCGGGTCTCGCGCCCGGACCTGCTGCTGCTCGGGACGCTGCTCCACGACATCGGCAAGGGGTTCCCCGGGGACCACACCGATGTCGGGATGGTCGTGGGCGCCGACATCGCCACCCGGATGGGGCTGCCCCCCGATGACGTGGCCACCATCGTCACCATGATCCGGCTCCACCTCCTGCTGCCCGACACCGCCACCCGCCGCGACCTGGACGACCCGGCGACCGCCCAGCGGGTGGCCGACGAGGTGGGCGACCGCAGCACGCTCGAGCTCCTGGCGGCCATGGTGGAGGCGGACAGCCTCGCCACCGGGCCCTCGGCGTGGGGCGGGTGGAAGGCCGGCCTGGTCGCCGACCTTGTGGAGCGGACCAGCCAGCTCCTGGCGGGCGAGCCGGCGCCGCCCCCTGCCCCGTTGATCACCGGGGACCTCGAGCTGGTGATGGACACCGTCCGCACCCACGGGGTCCCCGCACTGTCGGTCGAGCCCCCCCGGGTGACGGTCGTGGCACCCGACCGGTCGGGCCTGCTCGCCGAGGTGACGGGCGTGCTCGCACTGCACGGGCTCAACGTGCGCTCCGCCGTGGTCTCCGGTGCCGCCGGCGTCGCCGTCGAGGTCTTCACCGTCGAGCCCGAGCGCGGACGCTGGCCGGCTCCGGCCAAGCTCTCCGACGACCTCGCCGCCGTCATGGACGGCACCCTGGCGGTCGAGGAGCAACTGGCCGCACGGGCCCACACCTACCGCAACGCCCAGCGGGCCCGGGTGGCCCAACTCGTCTCCACCCAGGTCACCGTGGACAA
Source organism: Acidimicrobiales bacterium (assembly GCA_035534835.1). Taxonomy (GTDB): domain Bacteria; phylum Actinomycetota; class Acidimicrobiia; order Acidimicrobiales; family RAAP-2; genus Bog-756. The sequence continues at coordinate 69,270 of DATLRE010000180.1, read as the reverse complement.
CAACGCCTCGGACATGGCCACCGTGGTCGAGGTGCGGGCCGAGGACGTTGTCGGCCAGCTCCACCGGATCACCCGCGCACTGGTGGCGTGCCACCTCGACGTGACCTCGGCCAAGGTCTCCACGTTCGGCTCGGCCGTGGTCGACGCCTTCTACGTCCGTGGACCCGACGGGCGCAAGCTCACCGACCCGTCCCAGATCGCCGCAGTCGAACGGGCCGTCCAGGCCGGCGTGGGTACGGCCGCCGACTGACCGTCCCCCGGGCACCGCCCGTCCGACCTGTTCCGAGGCGGTACCGAGATGCGCAGGTCCACTGGTAGGTTGGGGTCGATCTCGCCATGTCCGGAGCCCACACACACACCAAGTCGGCACGCCACCCCGGACGTCGCCGGTTCGCCATGATCCTCGGCGTCGTGGGCGTCGTGGCGGGCGTCGGAGCCGCCGCTGCCGCCAGCTCGACCGGCGGCAAGGTCGCGGCGACACCGACCACGGCCGCACCGGCCCATGCCGTCGTGTCCACCCGTCCGCTCGCCATCGTCTCGGCGTCCCCGGTCGATGGAGCCACGGGGGTGCCGTCGGACGCGACGGTGACCGTGCAGTTCTCGGAACCGTTGTCCGCCCACACACCGATGCCGACCCTGACCCCTCCGGTGGCCGGTTCGTGGCAGCTCCTCACCCCGACCACGCTCGCCTTCGTGGCCGCCGCACCGCTCGTCCCCTCGTCGACCGAGACGCTCACCGTGCCGGCCGGGGCCGGCGGCGTGCAGAGCGCCGGAGGCGTCGCCCTCGGCCAGGGGGCCACCGTCCGGTTCACCGTCGCCGCCGGGTCGACGCTCCGCCTCCAGCAGCTCCTCGCCCAGCTCGGTTACCTGCCCGTCGGCTTCGCTCCGGCCGGAGCCGTCACCGCGCCCCAGGAGCTTGCCCAACCGCAGGAGGGCACGTTCACCTGGCGGAACCCCGAGCCCGCGTCGCTGACGGCGCTGTGGACCCCGGGAACGGCGAACGTGCTGACCAAGGGGGCCGTCATGACCTTCGAGAACACCCACGGCATGACCACCGACGGTCAGGCCGGACCGGCCGTGTGGACGGCGCTGCTGGCCGATGCGGCTGCCGGCAAGGTCGACAGCGGGGCCTACAATTACGTCTACGTCGACAAGGCACTCCCCCAGCGGGTGACCGTCTACAGCAACGGGGCCGCCGTCTACACGACGCTGGCCAACACCGGCGTCGCCGGGGCCGACACGGCCGTCGGCACGTTCCCGGTCTTCGAGCACCTGACCGTCACCACGATGTCGGGCACCAACCCCGACGGCTCGAAGTACCACGACCCGGGCATCCCGTGGGTCAGCTACTTCAACGGGGGCGACGCTCTCCACGGCTTCGTGCGGCCCGGCTACGGCTACCCGCAGAGCAACGGCTGCGTGGAGATGCCCCCGGCGAACGCCGCCGTGGTCTACCCTTACACGCCGATCGGCACCCTCGTCACCGTCGCCTGAGCGGCGTCGCCGGACCTCGTCGGCCGTCACGACCGACGAGGTCCCGTCAGCGGGCCGACGGGAAGTCCGGTCGCCGGCGCTCACGCACCGCCCGGATGCCCTCGGTGGCATCCGGGCCCAGGAAACCCAGCATCTCGAGCGCCAAGGACTCGCCGAACACCGGTGCCGCCTGCAGCATCCACTGGTTCATGACCCGCTTGGTCCACTGCACAGCGGTGCGGCTCCCCGCCGCCAGCCGCTCGGCGATGGCCAGCGCCTCGGACAGCACCCGGTCGTCGGGCACGCACCGGGTGACCAGTCCGATCCGCTCCGCCTCGCGCCCGTCCACGAAGTCGGCGGTCATCAGGTAGTACTTGGCCCGGGCCATACCGCACAGGAGGGGCCATAACAGGGCGGCGTGGTCGCCGGGGGCCACGCCCAGCCGGGCGTGCCCGTCGGACAGGCGGGCCGTCTCCCCCATCACGCTGACGTCGGCCAGCAGGGCCACGGCCAGGCCGGCCCCGACGGCCACGCCGTTGATGGCGGACACGATCGGCTTGACCGACGCGAGCATCTCGTCGACGACGGCCTTGGCGTCGCGCCATTGCTCGAGGGTGGTGGCGTAGTCGGTGGTCATCCGCTCCACCATGGCCAGGTCGCCACCCGCGCTGAAGGCCGTGCCCGCCCCGGTGATGACCGACACGGCCACGGAGTCGTCGCGGTCGACGACCCGCCAGATCTCGGAGAACTCGAGGTGCAGTCGCTCGTCGGCGGCGTTCAGCACCTCGGGTCGGTCGATCGTCACCAGCAGCACCTGGGGGACCGGCCGGTCGAACCGGAGGTGGGCGAAGTCGTCGTAGGAGGTGAACGTGGTGGGTCGGGCGTCGGTCATGGGTGCATCATGGCCGACCGTCCGTGCCCCGGCACGCCCCGTCGGCCCGTTCGGGACCGGCCGGTCCGGGACCGTCGGGTTCGGGACCGTCAGGACCAACCCAGCTCGTGGAGGCGGTCGTCGCCGATACCGAAGTGGTGGCCGACCTCGTGGAGCAGTGTGACGTGGACCTGGCGCGCCAATTCCTCGGTCGTGCCGGCCGACCGGCAGATGGTGGCGAGGAAGAGCGTGATCCGGTCGGGGCTCGCACCCGAATAGCGGTCGCGGTCCGTGAGCGGGATGCCCTCGTAGAGCCCGAGGAGCGGGCCCGGCGGGCTCTCGTCGTCGATGATGATCGCCACGTTCTCCATCTCCACGCGCAGGCTGTCGGGGATCGTCGCCAGCGCGTCGGCCACCAGTGCCTCGAACGCGTCGACGTCGATCGGCTCCACGTCGACCACCTTGCCAGGGATCGGCGGGTCGCACCCGGACGGGTGGGGCGACCCCACCCCGGGAGGCTGCGGCGCCACCGGCACCTGCTCCCGACTGCCGGCGATCGCCTTCCCCGTCCCGCGGACGGACGGCGGTCCGGCCTCCCGGCTCGGCCGAGCGGATCGGACGCAGCCTCGCTACCATCCAGGGATGCCGACCGGCGTCGATCGGCGCCCCGGGTCGACCGCCGAGGTCGCCGGGGGCGGTGCGCACTCCGACGACCGCGTCCGTCCGCGGCTCGTCCGGGACGTGTGGTGGGTCGCGGGAGGCCTGGTCGCGCTGGAACTGGCGGTGAGCGCCCGCTACGGCTTCCACCGGGACGAGCTCTACTTCATCGTCGCCGGCCGCCACGCGGCGTTCGGCTACGTCGACCAGCCACCCTTGGCACCGCTCGTGGCGCGCCTGGCCACGAGCGCGTTCGGCACGGATCCCACCGCCGTCCGCATCGTCCCCGCCCTGGCGGGCGGCGCCGTCGTGGTGGGCGCGGGACTCACCGCCCGGACGCTCGGGGGCGGTCGGTTCGCCCAGGTGCTCGCCGCGGTCGCCACGGCCTGTGCACCCGTCGTCCTCGTGTCGGCCCACCTGGCCGGCACCACGGTGTTCGATCTGGCCGCGTGGACGTTCACGATCTGGTTCGTCCTGAAGGCCGTCGTCGACGGGCACGAGCGTTGCTGGTTGGCCGCCGGGGCCGTGGCCGGCCTCGGCCTGGAGAACAAGGACCTGATCCTCCTCCTCGCCGCAGCCCTGGCCGTCGGGCTCCTGGCGACCCCGGCCCGTGCCGTACTGGCCACGCGCTGGCCATGGACGGGTGCGGTCGTCGCCCTGGTGCTCTGGACACCCAACCTGGCATGGCAGCTGGCGAACGGCGTTCCGGGGCTGGCCATGGCGCGTTCGTTGCGCGTCGAGCACTCGGGGTCGGGCGACTACCTCGGCTTCCTGCCGGGACAGGTGATCCTCGTCGGGTTCCTGGCCTTCCCGATCGTCGTCTTCGGCATCCGTCACCTCGCCGCGCGCCGCGAGCTGCACTTCGTCCTCGTCACCGCAGGGGTCGTGGTGGCTTACGTCTTCGCGGTGATCCCCGGGCGCGTCTACTACACCGCCGGCGTGCTGCCCGTCCTGTTCGCAGCGGGCGGTTGCCGCATCGGGCGCCCGGGTGCCCTTCGGGTGCGGCGGAGGCTCTGGCTGGCCGCTCCCCTGGTCGGCGCCGTCCTCTCCGTGGTGCTCGTGCTGCCCGTGTTGCCGCTCTCGACGTTCGCCCGGATGTCGTTCCTGCACAAGACCAGCTACGACCTGGGCGAGACCGTCGGGTGGCCCCAGCTCACCCGTCAGGTCGCCGACGTCTACGACGGCCTGCCCGGGAAGCAGCGCAGGGAGGCCTCGATCTTCACGGCCAACTACGGCGAGGCCGGGGCGCTCGCGGTCTACGGGCCCGCCTTCGGCCTGCCGCAGCCGCTGTCGGGCCATAACACCTACTGGCTCTGGGGGCCCGGCGATGCTCCGGACCGGGTCGTCGTCGCCGTCGGCAGCGTGGACCAGCTCCGCCCCCACTTCGCCCACTGCCGCCACGACGCGACGATCCACAGCCCCGACAACGTCAACAACGACGAGAACGGCACGGGCATCTGGACCTGCACGGGGCCCCGGGGCGTGTGGTCGTCGTTCTGGAACGGCCTGCGTCACTACGGCTGAACGCGACGGGTGCGTCCCCGCTCAGGTGCCGAGCAGCGGGTGGGACAGGCCGAGCTCGGCCAAGGAGCGTCCCGGCTCCCGGGGTTCGACCACGGCGGCGTCCGCCCTTTCCCGTCGGAACACGTAGAGGTTCCAGTACGGGGCGAGGTCGGCCGGGGCGATGTCGGCGTAGAGACGCGCTTCGACGTCGACGCACCGGAGGAACCCGGCCTCGGCGAACCGCTCCGTCCACCATTCGAACGAGGCGATGCACAGGTGGCCCTCGACCAGCTCGCCGTCGGCGTCGACGGCCAGGTCGTGCTCGGGCACCGGTCCCCGGTAGTCGGGCCCCAGGCGCTGGTAGTGGTCCACCCGGTCGGGCCGGACCTTCCCTTCGAGGTGGCCGTCGGGCCCCGACCGGTTGGGTCCGAAGGACGGGATCGTGGCGTACAGGTGGCCACCGCACACCCGGGCCAGTTCGGCCAGGGCGTCCGGGACCTTGTCCGGAGGCAGGTGCTCCAGGATCTCGAGGGCCGTCACCAGGTCGAACGCGCCGTCGGGCCACGGGAGGCCCGCGAACAGGTTGGCCACCCGGATGTGGCCCACCGCCCCGGGTGTGGCGTGGTCGACGGCGAATCGGCTGAGATCGCACCCCTGGGCGTCGATCCCCCGTTCGCGCAGCACCTCGACCAGGTACCCGGTGGCGCACCCCACGTCGAGTGCGGTGGCCACCCGGAAGTTCCGCCACAGCAGCCAGCCGGCGATGTCGGCGTTGGAGGCGATCCGGTCGTATCGGGCGTAACCCGAGCGACCCTCTCGGTCGCCCGCCGCGTCGCGGCCCTCGCCGAAGTACGCACCGCCGTAGGCGTCGGGCACACCGGCGCGGCGCGCCTCGGCCAACGCCGTGGCGCGCTCGGCCGCCGCCGTCAGCTCGGCCCCGCCCCGGGCCACCAGGGCGCGCACCCGGCCGTGACCGGCCGCCAACTCGACCAGCACCCTGCGGGCGCGCCCGGCGGCGGTGCGCACGATCGACGGGGTCACGGCACCGTCCCCGCCAGCCGTTCGGCCAGCGCCCGGAACGCACGACCCCGGTGGGACACGGCGTGCTTCTCCTCGGCCGACATCTGGGCGAAGGTGCGCCCGTCGTAGCCGTCGGGTGCGAAGATCGGGTCGTACCCGAAGCCGGCATCGCCGCGTGCGTCGGGAGTGATCGTCCCGGCCACCTCGCCCTCGACCCACAGCTCACTCCCGTCGGGATAGGCGACGAAGGCCACGCTCCGGAACCGCGCCCGCCGGGCCCCGGGTCCGGTCGCGCCGACCCGTTCGAGCTCGGCCAGCATGCGGGCGACGTTGGCCGCATAGGTGGCGCCCTCACCGGCGAACCGGGCCGAGTAGACGCCGGGGGCGCCGTCCAGGGCGTCTACCTCGAGCCCGGTGTCGTCGGCCACCGCGGCGAGCCCCGTCGCCTCGCACAGCGCCCGCGCCTTCAGCCGGGCGTTCGCCTCGAGGGTGTCCCCCGTCTCCTCCACGTCGGGAACGTCCGCCGGGCGCGGGACGAGCGTCAGCCCGGGGACCGACCCCAGGATGTCGGCGATCTCGGCGGCCTTGTCGGGGTTGGCGCTGGCGAGCACCAGGGTGAGGTCGGGCACGGTGTCCTGCGCCCCGGTCAGCGTGGCGCCGGCGGCTCGGCCAGGGTCGCCGTCTGGAGGTCGAGGAGCTGGGCGATCCCGTGCTCGGCCAGGCTCAGCATCTCGTCCATCTCGTCCTTGGTGAAGGGCATGCCCTCCGCGGTGCCCTGGACCTCGATGAACCGGCCCGACGACGTCATGACCACGTTCATGTCGACCTCGGCCCGGCTGTCCTCCTCGTAGGGGAGGTCGAGCATGCAGACGCCGTCGACCACACCCACCGAGATGGCGGCCACACCCTCGGACAGCGGGTTGGCACGGAGGGTTCCCTTCTGGACCAGGCGGGTCAGCGCGTCGTGCAGCGCCACGTAGGCACCGCAGATCGACGCCGTCCGCGTACCGCCGTCCGCCTGGAGCACGTCGCAGTCCACCGTGATCTGGAGCTCACCCAGGGCGACCATGTCGCAGACCGAGCGCAGCGAGCGGCCGATCAGGCGCTGGATCTCCTGGGTCCGGCCCGACTGCTTGCCCTTGGCCGCCTCGCGGCTCACCCGTTCGCCGGTGGACCCGGGCAGCATCGAGTACTCGGCGGTGACCCAGCCCTTGCCCGAACCCCGCATCCACGGGGGGACGCGCTCCTCCACCGACGCGGTGCACAGCACCCGCGTCCGGCCCATGGACACCAGGACCGACCCGGGGGCGAAGACGGTGAAGTCCCGCTCGAACGAGGCCGTCCGCAGTTCGTCGATCGCCCTCCCGTCGGACCGATTGGCCCGGTTGTCTCCGCTCACAGCTCGAATTCCCTTCCGATCATCGCGTGCTCCACCGGACCGCCGAATGCGGCCTCGGCCTCCTCCGCCACGGCAGCGGCGTCGACGGTCGGCCACCGGTGGGTGAGTACCAGGCGCCGGGCGCCGGCGTCCCGTGCGGCCGCACCGGCCTGACGGGCGCTCAGGTGCCCGGCGGTGCCCTCGTGCTCGGCCGTGTAGGTGGCCTCGCACAGGAGCAGGTCCAACCCGCTCCCGAGTTCGTGGACCGACCAGTCCGGGCCCGAATCGGCAGAGTAGCCGAGGGCCCGACCCGCTCCGTCGATGCGGACGGCCAGGGTCTCCTCCGCGTGGTCGGTCCGGTGGAACGCGCACGATGCCTCACCGATGCCCGCCCGGGCGCCGTGGGTGATCTCGTGCCACTCGAGCATGGAGGTGCTGTCCGACCCCGCCAGCTCGGCCACCCGGGCCGGCGCGTACACGGGGAGCGGCGCCCGGCGCGGGCGCGCACCGAAGCGGGCGTGGGCGTCCATGGCGAACAGGTCGGTCCAGTGGTCGTGGTGGTGGTGGCTGATGACCACGGCGTCGACCTCGGCCGGGTCGATCACCTGCTGGAGGGTGGCGAAGGTTCCGGGCCCGGCGTCGAGCACCACGGCGGTGTCGCAGATCCGGACCAGGTACCCGCTGCCGGCGCCGCCCGGGCCGGGCCAGCTGCCGTCACATCCGAGCACGGTCAGCGTGAACGCGTCCCCGGGGTCCGTGGCCACCGTCGTCGGAGCGGCCCTGGTGGACCGGGAGGAAGGCATCGGCCCAGGTTAGGCCGTGCCGGACGGCTTCCTGGGGCATCCCGGCGGCCGTGCCCGACCGCACCGGCCCGGATCGGATCGGATCGGATCGGATCGGATCGGGCCTAGAAGTAGGTGATCTCCCTCGCCCGCGCCTCGACGATGTCGATGTCGTCGGTCCAGGCCCCGGTCGAGAGGTACTTCCACCCCGCGTCGCAGCACACGGTGACGATCACGCCCGACTCGAGCGTGGACGCCGCCCGGACGGCACCGGCCAGGATGGCCCCCGACGAGATCCCGGCGAAGATGCCGACCTCGGTCAGCCTCCGGGTCCACTCGATGGACTCGCGGGGGCGGACGATGCGCTTTCCGTCGAGGAGTTCGGCCCCGCCGTTGGCGACGAAGATCGGCGGGATGTAGCCGTCGTCGAGGTTGCGCAGTCCGTCGACGAGCTCCCCGGCCGGTGGTTCGATGGCGAGCACCTTGACGGCGGGGTTCCGCTCCTTCAGGTAGCGGCCCACGCCCAGCAGGGTGCCCGAGGTGCCGAGGCCGGCGACGAAGTGGGTGACCTCGGGGCAGTCGCGCCAGATCTCGGGACCGGTCCCCTCGTAGTGGGCCCGGGGGTTGGCCGGGTTCGCGTACTGGTACAGGAAGGTCCACTCGGGGTGCTCGGCGGCCAGGGCGCGGGCCCGGCGAACGGCCCCGTTCGAGCCCTCGGACCCCGGCGACTCGATGATCTCGGCGCCCCACGACTCGAGGAGCTGACGGCGCTCGATCGAGACGTTGGTGGCGAGCACCACCTTCAGCTTGTAGCCCTTGATCCGGCACACCAGGGCCATTCCGATGCCGGTGTTGCCCGACGACGCCTCGATGAGCGTGGCGCCCGGGTGGAGGATCCCGTCGCGCTCGGCCTGCTCGATCATCGCCAGCGCGATGCGGTCCTTGACCGATCCGCCCGGGTTCTGGCCCTCGAGCTTCATGAGGATCCGGACGTCCGGATTGGGGCTCAGGGCCGTGATGTCGACCAGCGGCGTGTTGCCGATGAGGTCCAGGACCGACCCGTAGACGGTCATCGCGGGTGGCGCACCCCGCAGGCGAACGCCCCACCGGCCACGGCAGGGAGGATCGACAGCTCGTCCGACGCACCCACCTCGGTGTCGACACCCGACAGGTACCGGACGTCGTCGTCGTTGAGGTACACGTTCACGAACTTGTGGAGCGACCCCGAGTCGTCGATGACCTGGCCGGTCATACCGGGGTACCGGGCCACCAGGCGGGTCAGCACGTCCCCGACGGTGGAACCGTCGACGGCGACGGTGCGTGCGCCGTCGGCGTGGGGCCGCAACACGGTGGGAAGGTTGACTCTGACGGGCACGGGTGCTCCTTTGCGTTCCGCCGTCCCGGGGACGGTTCGGGTCCTCGCGGTCCGGCGACGGGGACCGTCGGCCCCGCCAGGGGCGGGACGTCGGGTCCGATGTCGAATCTTGACCTGTCGGGTGAGGATTCTACCGGGCCAGCAGGCGGACCGGTTCCTCCTCGACGACGCCGTCGACGATGCGGTAGCTGCGCACCATCGGCTCGGTGTCGCGGAGGGACACGAGGACGTAGTGCCAGCCCGGGTCCGGCGCCTGCGCCACGTCGGTGGGCGACGGGTAGGCGTCGGTGTGGGTGTGGGAGTGGAAGACCCCGATGAGGGCGTGGCCACCTGCCTCGGCGTCACGGTCGGCCCGCAGGTGTTCCTTCGGGTCGACCGTGTAGAGCTTGGCGGAGGCGGCCAGGTTGCGTGTCGGGTAGCAGGTGACGGCACCGCCGGTCGCCGGGTCGCCCCCCAGCAGGCCGCACGCCTCGTCGGGCAGGCCCACCAGGCAGTGGGCCACCATCTGGTCGTGGACGGTCCGGGGCAGGGTGAGCATGGCCCCTCCACGCTAGAGGACCGCGGCCACGGACCGGGCGACTACCGTCGGGGCACATGGCCGCGGCGAAGAAGAAGGGCGGTGGCGCCCACGGTGGCGCCGCGGGGGCGCCCAAGGAGATGAACCGGGTCGTGGCGTCCAACCGGCGGGCCCGCCACGACTACGAGATCATCGACACGGTCGAGTGCGGGATCGTACTGCAGGGGTCCGAGGTGAAGTCGCTGCGCGAGGGGCGGATCGCCCTCCAGGACTCCTATGCCCGGATCGACGACGGCGAGATGTGGCTGTTCGGGGTGCACGTCCCGCCCTATGCCCAGGCCACCGGGTTCGGTGCCCACGATCCGGACCGCCGGCGCAAGCTCCTCCTGCACCGCCGACAGATCGACGAATGGATGGGCAAGTCCAAGCAGAACTCGCTCACCATGGTGCCGCTGAAGATCTACTTCAAGGACGGCCGGGCCAAGGTGGAGCTGGCCCTCGCCCGCGGACGGCGGCAGTACGACAAGCGGCACGCCATCGCCGCCCGCGACGCCGGGCGGGACGCCGCACGCGAGGCCCGGACGGCCGCCCGGAGCCGCACCTAGGCACGTGCACGGAGCCGCGTTCGCCCGGATGCGGTCCTCCGCCCACCCGGGGGTGAGCGGATGCGGAGGGACGGTAGGATGGGAACCGGCGGCACGCTGTGTGCGGTCCGTGGAAGTACCCCAGGGGGTGACAGGCTTCGACTCCGGTCGTCGATGTAGGAGAAGCGAGCCGTGGTCTCCGGAGCCACGTTAAAGAGCCGGAACCAACAACAAACGCCGAGCCTCAGCTCGCGCTCGCAGCCTAGAAACTGCGACGTCCGACCGGTCCCTGTCCTGCGGGCCGGAGCCGGGCGCCATCTAGCGGGACTCACCTGAACGACTGTGCCGACGGGCCGTCAGGGACAATTCAGTCGGATACGGACCCGACCTGTCGCCGGTAGCGGGACGGGTCCCGACAATCCACCGCCGGCTGCGCTCGGAGAAGACCTACTGAGAAGCCGGAGGACGCGGGTTCGATTCCCGCCACCTCCACGCTGCCCCTGGCCTGTTTTCCCGCAGGCCAGGGGCACATCCATGTCCGGAGCGGGCCCCGGTCGACCGGGGCGGTGCGCTGCACGCGGTGCCCGGCCTGAAGGGCCGCGCCGGAGCCCGATCACCCAAGCAGTCACTTGACCATGATGCAGCGAACGCCGTATACTCAAGTACATGCTTGATCAAATGATCGACCTGGACCGCACCTTCCAGGCACTGGCCGACAAGAGCAGGCGCACCATGGTGGAGCGGCTCACCCGGGGGCCCGCCTCGGTCAGCGAACTGGCGGAACCCCTCGCCATGTCCCTCGCCGCCGTCGTCCAGCACGTCCAGGTCCTCGAGGCGTGTGGCGTGGTGACGACCGAGAAGGTCGGGAGGAAGCGCATGTGCCGGATCGACGGTGCGGCGATGGCCGCCGCCGAGCGGTGGATCGCCGATCGGCGCCAGGGTTGGGAGTCCCGCCTGGACCGGCTGGGCGACGTCCTCGTCGAAGCGACCACCACCGAGGAGGAACCATGACCCCGCCCACCGTCGTCCACGAGACGTTCGCCATCGAGCGGACCTACGACGTCCCGGTCGCGTCCGTCTTCCGGGCGTGGACGGACCCCGCGGTCAAGGCCCGCTGGTTCGCCGGATCCTCCGACGCCCTCGGCGCCGGATACGAACTCGACTTCCGCGTCGGGGGTAGCGAAGTCCACCGCGGCGGGCCTCCGGGCGGGCCCGTCTACACCTACGAATCCCGCTACCACGACATCGTCCCCGAGCGGCGCATCGTCTACACGTACGAGATGTATGCCGACGGGTCCCGGATCTCCGTCTCCGTCGCCACCATCGAGTTCCGCGGCGAAGGGGCGTCGACGCGCCTCGTGCTCACGGAACAGGGTGTGTTCCTCGACGGCCTCGACACCCCGGCCCAGCGGGAAGCGGGCACCCGGTCCCTCCTGGACTCGTTGGCTGCCGTCGTGGGCGGTGGCCCCTCGTAGGAGGCACGCGTCGCTCCTCCCCCGGCGACGTCCCCGATCTCGTCGTCGGGACGATGCAACGTCCCGGTAGGCGCGTTCCGTCGTCCGCCGGACCGCCGGACCGCCGGCCGAGCCGACGGCGACCGCCGATCTGCGCAACGATGGGGCCGGTCGACGGATGCGAGGGATCGAGGAGGCGTGACGATGGCACTGTGCACCGTGGGATCCGTGGTGATCAACGTGGTGGACCTCGAACGGGAGCAGGCGTTCTGGTCCGACGTCCTCGGCGTCGATCCGGCCCGCACCATCCCCGGCTTCTTCGTATGGCTCCGGCCCCAGCAACCGGGCGGCGTGTCGGTCGCCCTCCAGAAGGTCCAGGAGCTCAAGGTCGGACGCAACCGCGTGCACCTCGATACCGGTGTCGACGACCTGGACGCCGCGCAGGCCCGCATCGAGGAGCTCGGGGGCTCGCTGGTGGAGTCGCACGACATGGGCGGGTTCACGTGGCGGGTCATGGCCGACCCGGAAGGCAACGAGTTCTGCATCGCCGTCGCGGACCACTGAGGGCCGCGCCGCCGCCGGAGGCCGGAGGTCGGACGCCGTGGCACCGCCGGCGGCCGTCGACTTTTCCCACCGTGTTCGCCGGGAAATGATCGGGACCAGCCCGTAGGCTCCCCTCCATGGATCCGGCGATCGAGCGGGTGATCGAGTACATCGAGCGCTACTCGGCGGCCACCGGACGGCTGAGGACGCGACTCGAGGCACAGCAGGCATGGAACAGCGAGGACATCGGGCGCCTGCGCGCCGGGGCCTCCCTGTCGGAGTCCGTGAAGGCGACCCGCTCGGCCGACCGCCGGCGGGATCTGACCCGGATCATGGACGACTTCGAGACGAGCCGGCGCGAGATCCGGGCGGCCGTGGTGGCGGCCGCCCTCGCGGAAGGCATGACCATCACCGAGATCGCCGACATCTTCGGCGTGTCCCGTCAGCTGGCGAACCGCTTCGTCCGCGATGCCCACAGCCTCGGCTTCTTCGCGGAGGTGACCGAGGCGCCGGGATGAGCCGGTCCCCTGGGGCCGTCGGCGGCGCGGCCGACCCCCGACGGTGCCGGACGTCTACTCCAGGACGGCAGGCTCGACGTCGACGTACACCGTCGATCGACCCCGGTGCACCTCGTGCCCCGTCGTGGCGTGCGCACCCCCGGCCTCGGACGGCTCGGGACGGGACCGCCGGGGCCGCACGTAGGCGAGGTAGCCGACGGCGGTGCCGAGCAGTACGGCGCACAGCACCCAACCGAGCGGCGTCGCACCGACGCCGACGTACTTGAGCCCCGAGGCGAAGATCACGAAGGTGATGGCCGGACGGATGTACCGGTCGGGCGCCCGGGACGACAGCAGCGCCCCCACGAGCACGGCGGGCACGCTGCCCACGATGATCGATCCGGTCACGGGGAGTTCCACGTGGCCGAACGCCAGGGCGCCGAGTGCCGCCGCGATCGTCAGCGGCACCGCCTGGGTCAGGTCGGTGCCCACCAGCTGACCGGCACCCAGGACCGGGTAGAGGAAGAGGAGGAGCACGATCATCAAGGAGCCGGATCCGACCGACGTGAGGCCGACGATCAGGCCGCCGGCCATCCCGATGGCGACGGTCGGGACCGGACGGACCGCGACGCCGTGCACGATGCCGACGCGCTCGTGTCCACCCCGTCGGTCGAGCGCGTAGCGGAGCACCATGGCGGCGGCCCCGACCAGCAGTGCGGCTCCCAGTGCCTTCTCGATGGTCGCCTCCGACGCCGTGGCGTGCCCCATCAGGTGGAGGAGGTAGGCGCCGGCGAAGGCCATCGGCACCGATCCGAGCACCATCCACCCCACGAGGCGGAAGTTGACCGTGCGGCTGGCGATGTGCACACCGGCACCGATCGGGCGCATGAAGACCGCGGCGACCAGGTCGCTGGAGATGGCCGTCGACGGCCGGATGCCGAACAGCAGGATCAGCATGGGGGTCATCAGGGCGCCGCCCCCGGCGCCGGTGAGCCCCACCAGGAAGCCCACGGCGGCGCTCCCCATCACGATGTACGGATCGATGTGCATACCGGACCCCTCCCCGTATTTCCTATCGATACCATAGGATTAGTGGGATCAGAAGGTCAAGTGGCGGGATGGAACCGGGCATCGCACCCACAGACGGCGACCGGAGCGGTCAGCGCGAGCGCCAGGCTTCCGGGTCGGTCGTGAAGCGCGTCACCGACTCGGGCAGGTCGCCCGAGACGATGCCGGCGATCGTGACCTCGTCGAGCACCGAGCGCAGGCTCGCCCGTACCGCCACCCACACGGCCTGCAGGTGCTCGGCCGCCCCGGCATAGTTGGCCGCCTCGGGGCGGAGCCCGCGGATCTCGGCGAGCGGTCCGTCGAGCGGCCGGATGACGTCGGCGACCGTGATCTCGGCCGCCGGCCTGGCCAGGCGATACCCCCCGTCGGGACCCCGCTGGCTCGTCAGGAGGCCGGCACGGCGCATGTCGTTGAGGATGCTCTCCAGGAACTTGGCCGGCAGGCCCTGGGACTGGGCGAGCGACTCCGCGGTCAGCGGACCGTCGGAGGCAGCGAGTGTGCACAGCGCCCGGACGGCGTAGTCGACCTTGGCCGAGATGTACATGGCGACGAGTCTTCCAGACCCGGAGGGGAGTCCGGGAGGAGCCCCGGTCGTGCCGCTAACGTCGCGCCCGGACCGACCGGGCGGGTGCCCGGTCTCCGCCACCGAGGAGTGCCCATGCCCCGAACCGCAGCCAACGGGATCGACGTCACCTACGAGACCCGTGGCGACCCGGCATCGCCCACCCTGCTCGCCATCCACGGTCTGGGCGCCCAGATGACCGACTGGCCCCCCGGCTTCCTCGACGGGTTCGTGGCGCAGGGCTTCCACGTCGTCACCTTCGACAACCGGGACCAGGGCGAGTCGACCTGGCTCGACGACGCCGGGACCCCCGACCTCGGCGCACTGCTCGGCGACCCGACGGTCCCCGTGCCCTACCGGATCGCCGACATGGCCGCGGACGCCGCCGGCCTGCTCGACGCCCTCGGGATCGACCGGGCCCACATCCTCGGCGTGTCGATGGGCGGCATGATCGCCCAGCAGTTCGTCATCGACCACCCGCACCGGTCGGTCACGCTGACCTCGATCATGTCGACCCCGAGCCCGGCGGTGGGGTCACCGACGCCCGAGGCGTCGGCCGCCCTCCTCGTCCCGCCGGCGGAGGGTCGGGACGCCGCCATCGAGCAGTCGGTGGCCGGCTCCCGGATCATCGGGTCGCCGGGCTTCCCCTTCGACGAGGCCGGGCACCGGGAACGGGCCGCTCTCCACTACGACCGCGGCTACCACCCCGAGGGCACCGCCCGGCAGCTGGCCGCCATCCTGGCCTCTCCCGACCGGACCGGGGGGCTCCGGGAGGTGGGCGTCCCCACGCTGGTGGTGCACGGGGCCGAGGACCCCCTGGTCACCCTGCCCGGGGGCGAGGCCACGGCCGCGGCCGTGCCGGGCGCCGAGCTGTGGGTGGTCGAGGGCATGGGTCACGACCTGCCCGCCGCCGTGCTCCCCGAGCTGGCCGCCCGCCAGGGCCGGCTCCTCGGCGCCGGTTGATTCCCCGGTCGGTGCCGAGGTCCGGTGCGGGCCTGCGGTAGCGTCGGCCCCGCGTCCGGGGAATCAACCGACGCCGGTCAGGGGGGAGACATGCGACAGCGAACCATCCGGCCCGGAGCGTTGCGCCCGCACCGGACCGCGGCGGTGCTGCTGGCACTGGCCCTGGCGTCCGGTACCGCGGCCTGCACCTCGTCGGGTGCGGCGGGGCCGGCCACGACGGCGGCCTCGTCCGCCGCGTCCTCGCCGTCGTCCGCCTTCTACACGCCGCCGTCCCCGCTGCCCCCCGCCGCACCGGGCACCCTGATCCGGTCGGTGCGGGTATCCGGCGTGCCCGGGGTCCCGGAGGGCGCCACGGTGTGGCGGATCCTGTACCACTCGACCACCATCTACGGCGCCGACGTCGCCGAGTCCGGATACGTCATCGCACCGGCCGGTCCGGGGCCGGCGGGCGGTCGGCCGGTGATCGCCTGGGCCCACGGCACCTCGGGCTTCGCCGCGCCGTGCGGCCCGTCGCTCTTCCGCGACACCGGCGGCGGCCCCTACCTGCTGCCCGCCCTCGACCGTTACCTGCGTGCCGG
This sequence comes from Acidimicrobiales bacterium, assembly GCA_035534835.1. Lineage (GTDB taxonomy): Bacteria > Actinomycetota > Acidimicrobiia > Acidimicrobiales > RAAP-2 > Bog-756. The sequence goes on along the minus strand of DATLRE010000180.1, from coordinate 53,445 downwards.
CTACGTGGTGTCGGCCGCCGACTACCAGGGGCTCGGCGTGTCCGACGGGGTGCACCCGTACCTGCTCGGGGCCAGTGAGGGCCGGTCGGTGCTGGACGCCGCCCGGGCGACCTCCCACCTGACGGGACTCCGCACCGGGCAGGACGTGATCATCTACGGCCACTCCCAGGGCGGCCACGCCGCACTCTTCGCCGGCGAGATGGCCCCGACCTACGCTCCCGACCTCCACGTGGTCGGCGTCGTCGCCGCCGCACCCGCCACCGGGCTCAGCACGCTCATCGCCATCGTCGGGACACCGGCGGGCAGCCAGTTCCTCCCGTACAGCATCCCGACCTCGTGGGCCTGGACGCAGACCTACCGCGACCTTCCCGTCCGTTCGGTGTTCACACCCGCCGGGGCGCAGTTCGCGGCGACCGAGGTCACCCGTGGCTGCTCGGACCAGGTGGCCGCCGCCATCGCCGCCCACCACCTGAAGCCCCAGCAGGTGTTCGCTCCCGGGGCGGAGGCCGACCCCGTCGTCCTCGCCCACGCCCGGGCCAACGACCCGGGCGACGTGGCGACGCACGTCCCGATGCTGGTGGTCCAGGGCACGGCCGACACCACGGTGCCCCCGCCGCTGACCGATGCGTACGTGACCACCAAGGCGTGCCCGATCGGGGACACCGTGCAGTACCTGCACGTGCCCGGGGCGACTCACGGCTCCGTCGTGTTCGTGGCCGCCCCGGCCATCGTGGCGTGGATGGACGCCCGTCTGGCCGGTAGTCCGGCCCCCACCACGTGCGGGGCGACCGGGGACGTCGCCACCCTCCACCGGTAGGGCCCGCGGGTCAGCCGCCCTCGAGGACCCGCCTCGGGTTGGCCACCAGCATGGTGGTGACCTGCGCTTCGGTCACCCCGTGTTCGCGCAGGTACGGCAGCACGTCCTGCTCGATGTGCAGGTAGTGCCACTGCGGAAGGAACGCGAGCGCGTCGGGGTCGATCCAGTCGATGTAGCAGGCGGCGTCGTGGGACAGCACCATCCGTTCGGCGAAGCCCCGGCGGCACAGCTCGACGACCGTGTCGGCCCGGGCCTCGAACGTCGTCTCGAGGTTGATGCCGAACCGGTCCATGCCGAGCCAGAAGCCGGCCTCGGCCAGTGCCGACAGGTGGTCGACGTCGTCCGAGTCCCCGCTGTGCCCGAGCACGACGGCGCCGGGGTCGACCCCCTCCTCGGCCATCACCCGCTGGACCACGAGGCCCTGGCGCGTGCCCGGGTGCGTGTGGACGGTGATCGGGCATCCGGCGGCCAGGTGGGTCCTCGCCACCGCCCGCATCACCCGCTCGACACCCGGGGTGAGGCCCGGCTCGTCGATGGCGCACTTCAGCATGCCGGCCCGCACCCCGGTACCGGCGATGCCCTCGGTGATGTCCCCCACGAACATCGGCACCATCACCTCGGGTTCGTCCCTGCCGAGGAGGGCGCGGACGTCCGGCGTGCGGTGGTGGAAGAAGAACGGGACGTCGTGGTACGTGTAGCAGCCGGTCGCCACGACGATGTTCAGGTCGGGCACACGCTCGGCCACCGCCTGGATCCGGGGAATGTAGCGGCCCAGGCCGATGACCGTCGGGTCGACGATGGTCCGGACCCCGACCGACGCCAGGGCCGACAGCTTGGCGACGGCGTCGTCGACCCGGGCCCCCTCGTCGCCCCATTCGTCGGGGTAGTTCTGCTGGACGTCCGGCGACAGCACGAAGACGTGCTCGTGCATGTAGGTCCGGCCCAGGTCGGCGGTGTCGACGGGCCCTCGGACGGTCTCGACGGTAGGCATGGGACCTCCTCGGTGGGTGACGTGCCACCGGCCAGGGGGCGGGCGACGCCCCGATGGTACCGGCGCCGACGCGGGTCCGGCGGGTCGGCCCGGCGGCCCCGGCGTCAGGCCCGGACGAAGGCGTCGAGGATGGACACGAGCTCGTCGGGCGCGTCCTCCTGGATGAAGTGGTTCGGCCCCTCGAGCACCACGTGGGGCCGGCCCCGGGCACCGGGGACCCGGCGCTGGAACTGGAGGTGGGCCCCCGGGGCGAAGGCGATCGGGTCCCGGTCGCCGAAGACGGTGAGGAACGGCTTCTCCCACGTCTCGAGGTACGCCCACGTCTCGAGCATCCGGGGCACGCCGGGGTTGTCGGGCTGGACGGGGATCAGCAGCGGGAACCGCTTGGGTGACGCCTGGTACCGGCCGTCGGGGAACGGCGCCTCGTAGGCGGCCACCTCGGCCGCCGACAGCTCCCGTGTGGTCCCGCCCTGGACGAGCGCACCGACGGGCAGTTCGTCGACGGACTGGCTGAAGGCCAGCCAGTCCTCCATGAATTTGTTCATCCCCTTGCCCTCGGGCAGTCCGGTGTTGGACGCCACCACCCGGTCGAAGCGCTCGCCGTGTCGCGGCAGCAGGTTGAGCCCGGCGGTGCCGCCCCAGTCCTGGCAGAACAGGGTGGTCCGCTCGACGTCCTCCCCCACCAGCCACTGGCTCAGCCAGTCGACGTGGGCGTCCAGGGTGTACACGTCGGGGTCGGTCGGCTTGTCCGAGCGCCCGAGGCCCAGGAGGTCGGGAGCGAGGACGCGGTGGCCCCGGGCCACGAGGCCCGGGACCATGTGGCGGTAGAGGTAGCTCCACGACGGGTTGCCGTGGAGGAGGAGCACCGGGGGGGCGTCGCGGGGGCCCTCGTCCAGGAAGTGCATCCGCAGTGCGGTGCCGTCGGCGGTCGTCACCTCCCGGTAGTGGGGCAGGAAGTCGAAGTCGGGCAGCCCGGCGAACCGCTCGTCGGGGGTGCGGAGGACGTCCATGGCCGCTTCAGGCCCCGGCCGTCACGACGGAGTCGATGAGGTCCTCGAGGAGCGGGTCGACGACCACGACGACCTGCTCGGCCACGCCCTCGGTCCGGGCGACCAGCGGCAGGGCCGCCTCGTCGACCCGGTCGAACCGGACGTCGTCCCAGGTGCGGCCGTCTCCCAGGATGACCCCGTCCACCGCGAAGTGCACCACGGGCACCACGCCCTCGGGGTCGGCGCCCGGGGAGGCTCCCTCGGCGAACCGCCGCACCCGCATCACGACCGGGCCGGATCCCGCCGCCGCGGGGTCGGCCACGCCGAGGGGGACGCAGCCCATCACGATGGTGGTCTCCATGCCGGCCTCCTTGTGCACGTACTGCTTCTGGAAGTCCTCGCGGTTCTGCATGGCGAAGAAGCTGGCCCGGCTCGGATAACGGACGATGGCGATCCGCTCCCATGCCACGACGTCGGTCAGCTGACGGGTGACGTCACCGAACAGGGGAACGGTGGCGCCCAGGTCGGCGAGGATCGCGGTCGGCGCGTAGATGTCGTCGGCCTCCCTGCCCGAGATGGTCGACGTGGTGCCGTCGCCGTAGTCGGCGACCGCCTTGTACTTCATGAGGTTGAGCATCCACACCTCCCGGTCCTCCTCGGGCGCCAGGCGCAGCCAGCGGCCGGCGGTCCCGGTGTCGATCGTTCCGAACGGGTACTCGAGCGAGTTGGCCATCGGGGTGGGTCCTTTCGTGCAGAGGTCGGGGTCGGGTGCAGGGGTCAGGGGCCGAGGAGTGCGCCGAGGGCGTCGACGAGGAGCGGCCGGGCCTCCGGGGCGGTGAGCCGCCGGTGGACGAGGTAGTGGTCGAGGGACTCGAAGGCGAAGAGGGCGTCCGCGGCGGCCAGGCGGGCCGCGTCCCGGGCGGGGTCGCCGGTGGTCAGCTCCGGGGCGAAGTGACGTTCGATCTGGCCCCGCAGGAACGTCCGCGACACCTCCATGTCGGCCCGGACGACCTCGTCGAAGGTCGCCCGCATCCGGGCGGCCCGCACCGTCGGGCCCACTTCGGTCTGGAGCGCGAGACGCCTGTCGACGAAGCGGTCGACGCGGTCGTCGAGGTCGCCCCGGCCGATGGCGGGGATGCGGAACAGCAGGGCCCGCCGCTCGATGTTGCGGGCGATGGCGGCCCGGGTCAGCGAGTCGTGGTCGTCGAAGTAGCGGTAGACCGAACGCACCGACAGCCCCACCCGCAGGGCCACCTCCTCGGGCCCCGGGCTCAGGTTGTCCTCGGAGAAGAGGTCGAGCACGGCATCGAGCACGGCCGTGCGGTTCCGGTCGCGGATGGCCGAGCGACCGTCGACACCGACGGTCGACGGCGCCTCGACGTCCGGCCGGAGGGTCACAGCCCTCCGGCCCCCGGACCGAACTTCGGGTCCTTGCCCTGTTCGAGCCGACGGTTGCGGGCGTGCACCCGGGCCCGCGTGCTCTGGTGGGTGAGGACCCAGAACTGGCCGGCGCGGACGGCGTAGACGACGTCCGCCGCCAGGTCGGCGGAAGGCATGGCGACGGTGCCCATGGCCGCGGCGATCTGGTCGATCGGGATCGCCGTGGGTTCCGGCAGGCCGAGGGACGGGGGGGCGTTGCGCGTGGCCTCGAAGATCCTGGTGTCGACCAGTTCGGGGCAGAGGCAGGTCACCCCGACCGGCGTGCCCTCGAGCTCCATGGCGAGCGACTCCGACAGTCCGACCACGGCGTACTTGGTGGCGTGGTAGGAGCCGAGCATCGGGGAGGCCGTGAGCCCGGCCTCGGACGCGGTGTTCACCACGTGCCCCTCGCCCTGCTCCAACATCAGCGGTACGAAGGTGCTCACGCCGTAGGCCGGGCCGAGCAGGTTCACGCCCACCACCCAGTCCCACACGGCCGGCTTCGTCCTGTGGTTCGGCCGTCCCGACGCCACCCCGGCGTTGTTGCACAGCAGGTGCACCGACCCGTAGGCGGCGAGCGCGGCGTCGCGCAGCCCGGCGACCTGGTCCGCGTCGGACACGTCGCACACCACCGGGGCCACGGCACCTCCGGCCCCGGCGATGCGGGCCGACTCGCGCTCGAGGGCGGGCTGCTCGACGTCGGCCATCACCACCCGCATCCCCTCGGCCAGGAACCGCTCGGTCAGCGCGAGTCCGATACCCGACGCCGCCCCCGTCACCACTGCCGTCCGTCCGTCCAGTTCCATCGTCGCGTCCTCTCGTGTCGTGTCGCCTCGCGGACCGCACCGGGTGCCGACCCGGCCGCCCGTCAGGTCCGGGCGATGACCTCGTCGCCGTAGCGGGCCAGCGCCTCGGCCGTGTCCTCGTAGAAGGCGAAGGCCGGGACCACGACCCGGTCCACGCCCAGTTCGGCCAGCGCCGCCGCCTCGTCGAGGGCGCCGGGCCCGAGCACGCCGTTGCCGCCGCTGGTCAGCTCGATCGCGGTCGGGTCCCGACCGGCCGCGGCCGCCGTCTCGCGCACCACGCCGAAGAGCTCGGCGAGCCGGCGGCGGCTGCCCCTGGCCGGGAAGAAGCCGTCGCCGAGGCGCCCCGCCCGGCGGGCCGCCGCCTCGCTGTGGCCCCCGACGTGCACCGGGACCGCCCCCCGGACGGGCTGGGGCCGGCAGATGCACCGGGCGAACGAGGTGAACTCGCCGTCGTAGGTCGCCCGGTCCTCGCCCCAGAGCGCCCGCATGGCGGCGATGCCGTCGTCGGTGCGCGCCGCCCGCTCGGCGAAGGGAACGCCGATGGCGTCGAACTCCTCCTCGAGCCATCCGACGCCCACGCCCAGCTCCATGCGACCGCCCGACAGGTGGTCGAGGGTGGCGACCTCCTTGGCCAGCACGACCGGATTGCGCTGCGGCTGGATGAGGATGCCGGTGCCCAGGCGGATGGTCGAGGTGGCGGCGGCCAGGAAGGCCAGCCAGACCAGCGGATCCGGGATCGGGGCGTCGTCGGACCCGGGCATCCGTCCTGACCGGTCGTAGGGGTACTCGGACCGGTAGCCGTCGGGCACGACGGTGTGCTCGACGGTCCACAGGGACTCGAACCCGGCCGCCTCGGCGGCACGGGCCATGGCGACGGCGGCCGCGGGGTCGCTGAACGGGCCGGTATTGGCGAAGACGATGCCGAACTTCAAGCCGGGGCCTCCTCGGGCCGAGGTCGTGTCATGGGACGTGACATGTGTCAATGTACCTGACAGAAGATAAGCTGGCAAGCGACGGCGTACCGTCGCACCAGCCCGTCGAGGAGGAGCGCCCGGATGGACCCCTACACGCTGTTCGCCATGCCCGCCTCGCTGTACTCGGGCAAGGCCCGGTCGTACCTGCGCACCCACCGCATCGACTACGTCGAGCGGGCGCCGGGTGACGCCCGCTACACGGACGACGTCGTCCCGGCCATCGGTCGGTGGATCATCCCGGTGCTGCAGACCCCGGACGGCGCGCTCGTCCAGGACACGGTCGACATCATCGACTTCCTCGACGCCGGGCAGCCCCCCGGCCGGTCGGCCCACCCGGCCACACCGGTGCACCGGGCCGTGGCCCACCTGCTCGAGCTCTTCGGCGGCGAAGGCCTCCTCCGACCGGCCATGCACTACCGGTGGGACTTCGACGACACCAACGTGGCGTTCCTGGCGAAGGACTTCTCGGCGGTGCTCGCGGTCGGCGCCGACGACGAGACCCGCGACGCGGTGTTCGCCTTCTCGAGCGACCGGATGCGCTCGGCAACCGCCGCCTTCGGGGTGTCCGAGGAGCTCGTGCCCGAGATCGAGCGCTCCTACGAGGAGTTCCTGGCGCTGTTCGACGCCCACCTGGCCGGGTCCCCCTTCCTGCTGGGCGGACGGCCGACCATCGGCGACTACGGGTTCATGGGACCGCTCTATGCCCACCTGGCCCGCGACCCGTACCCGTCGGTGCTCATGAAGCGGCAGGCGCAGCGGGTGTGGCGGTGGGTCGAGCGGATGAACGCACCGACCCAGGATGCCAGCGAGTACGGCGACTACCCCGAGGAGCTGTTCGCCGACGACGCCGTGCCCGACAGCCTGCGCTCGCTCCTGGCCTACATCGGCGAGGAGTACCTGGACGAGGCCGTGGCGCAGGTGGCCGCCGTGGATTCCTGGCTGGCCGACCACCCCGACGCCGCCGAGGGAGACGTCGTGCTCGGCAAGCCCAACCGACGCTTCAGCGGCACCACCACGTTCGCCTGGAGGGGCCGCCCGATGACGGTCGCCGTCGTCCCCTACCGGCTCTACCTGATCAAGCGGCTCCAGGACGCCGTGGCCGGCGCCGGGCCGACGGGGCGGGCGGCGATCCGGGCACTGTTCGCCGAGGTCGGTCTCGACCCGCTGCTCGACGTCCGGCCCCGCCGGTGGGTGACCCGCACCGGGAACCGCGAGGTATGGGGGCCGCTGCAGGAGCCCGTGCTCGCGGAGTGAGCGCGCCCCTCAGGCACCCGACCGCTCGGCCAGCCAGTCCACGACGGCGAGGTCGGGGCGGCCGCCCGACAGGCGGGTGAGCTGGCGCAGGCCCGTCGGGCTGGTCACGTTGACCTCCGACAGCCGGCCGCCGATCACGTCGATGCCGACGAACCACAGCCCGTCGGCCCGCAACGAGGGGGCGAGCGCCTCGATCACGCGTCGGTCGGCGGCGTCGGGGGTCACCACCTCCACCGACGCCCCGAGCCCGATGTTGGCCCGGAACTCGCCGGGGGCCGGTCGCCGGTTGAGCACCCCGAGGAGCTCCCCGTCCAGCAGCAGGATGCGCCGGTCACCGTCGACCACCTCGGGCAGGAACTGCTGGGCCATCACCTGGCGGCGTCCGCCGGCCGTGGCGGCCGCCGCCAGGCGATGGCCGTCCGGGTCGCCGGCGCGGAGCAGGACGACCCCCCGCCCACCGTGCCCGTCGAGCGGCTTCACCACGGCGCCGCCGCAGTCGTCGGCGAAGGTCCGGAGCACGTCGGGATCGGCGGCTACCACCGTGGGCGGCATCAACTCGGGGAACCGGCAGGCGTAGAGCTTCTCGTTCGCCTCGCGCAGTCCGCGCGGGTCGTTGACACAGAGGGTCGAGCCCCGGGCGAACTCGAGCAGGAGCGTCATCGCCAGGTAGTCGGCGTCGACCGGCGGGTCGGTGCGCACGAGCACGGCATCGGCGAGCTCGAGCGGCGCGGGCTCCCCGACGCGTGGCCCGGCCGACACCCCGTCCTCGGTGGCATCGACCGGCCGGGCCCGTACCACCACCTGCCCACCCGTCAGGGCGAGGTCGGCGGCCGTGCAGCAACGGGCCCGGTGGCCGCGCTCGACGGCGGCGCCCAGCAGGCCGATCGAGGTGTCACCGGACGGGTCGCACGCCTCGAAGGGGTCCATGACGACGAGCAGGTCCACCGCCCGGTCACTCCCCCCCACCGGCGCAGGCCGCGCCGGTGGGGCCCGGAGCGACCGCACCTGATGCCGCTGCCCGCCGCGCCCATCTTCTGTCAGTCGGAGTGTCACGAGTCATGGGCACACCGTAACCCCGGCCGGCGTGCCGCGCCGATCGGCCGGGCCGGCACGGGCGCACGGGGCACCGGATCGGTGCCGGGCGCACGGCCGCAGTACAGTCCGGCCGACCGGCCACCGACCCCGACCGGCCACCTCCGGGCCCGCCGACCCCGCCCGGACCCCGCCCCGGCCCGAACCGGCCCGACCCCACGAGGACGCGATGACCACGACCACGCAGCCGACGGCACTCGAGATCGCCCGGGCCGCCACCCTCCGCCCCATCGCCGACGTCGCCGCCGGGATGGGGATCGGCGAGGACCTGCTCCAGCCCTACGGCCGGTACGTCGCCAAGATCTCCCTCGACGCCGTCGCCGCGCTGGCCGACCGGCCGCGGGCGCGCTACGTCGTGGTCACCGCCGTCACTCCCACCCCGCTCGGCGAGGGCAAGACGACGACGACCATCGGCCTCGCCCAGGGGATGTCCCACATCGGCAGGCGGGCCACGGCCGCCATCCGGCAGTCGTCGATGGGCCCGACCTTCGGCATCAAGGGCGGGGCTGCCGGCGGCGGCTACAGCCAGGCGGCCCCCTTCGAGTCGCTCAACCTCCACCTGACCGGCGACCTGCACGCTGTCACGGCCGCCCACAACACGTTGTCGGCCGTCGTCGACAACCACCTCCACCACGGCAACGCGCTCGACCTCGACCCGCACGAGATCTCGTGGCGCCGGGTCCTCGACGTCAACGACCGGGCGCTCCGCAACGTCGTCATCGGTCTCGGGACGACCCAGGACGGCACGCCCCGCCAGTCCGGCTTCGACATCACCGCCGCCAGCGAGGTCATGGCCGTCCTGGCCCTGTCGACGTCGCTCGCCGACATGCGGCGGCGCCTCGGGGCGATCGTCGTCGGCTACGACACCTCCGGCCGACCCGTCACCGCCGAGGACCTGCGCGGCGCGGGAGCGATGGCCGTCATCCTGCGCGACGCGCTCCAGCCCAACCTCCTCCAGACGCTCGAGAACACACCCGTCCTGGTCCACGCCGGCCCGTTCGGCAACATCGCCCACGGCAACTCGTCGGTGATCGCCGACCAGATCGGGATCCACACCGGCGACTACCTGATCACCGAGGCCGGGTTCGGTGCCGACATGGGGGCCGAGCGGTTCTTCAACATCAAGTGCCGGGTGTCCGGACTGGTGCCCGACGCCGCCGTCGTGGTCACCACCGTCCGGGCGCTCAAGGCCCATTCGGGCGCCTTCCCCATCGTGGCCGGCCGGCCCCTGCCGCCCGCCCTGCTCGCCGAGGACCCCGATGCCGTGCGGGCCGGCGCCGCCAACCTGGTCAAGCAGGTGGAGAACGTGCGGCTCCACGGGGTGACCCCGGTCGTCGCCGTCAACGCGTTCCCCGACGACTTCCCGAGCGAACACGACGCCATCCGGGAGCTGGCGGCGTCCCTCGGGGCGCGGTGCGCGGTCTCCACCCACTTCGCCGACGGCGGCGCCGGGGCGACCGAACTGGCCGAGGCCGTCGTCGAGGCGGCCGACGAACCCGGGGCGTTCACCTACCTGTACCCCTCCGAGGCCCCGCTGCGCGACAAGATCGAGACGATCGCCACCCGGGTGTACGGCGCCGACGGGGTCGACTACGCGCCCACCGCGGCACGGACGGTGGACCGGCTCGAGTCGCTCGGGTTCGGCGGCCTGTCCGTCTGTATCGCCAAGACCCATCTGTCCATCTCGTCCGACCCGGCCCTGAAGGGCGCGCCCGCCGGCTGGCGGCTGCCCGTCCGCGAGGTGCGCCTGTCGGCCGGCGCCGGATTCGCCTACGCCATCTGCGGCGACATGCGGACGATGCCCGGCCTCGGATCCCACCCGGCCGCCTTCGACATCGACCTCGACGACAACGGGGAGATCGTCGGGCTCTACTGACCCACCGCCGGGCGGGTGCTCAGTGCGGGAACGGCTCGGCCGCGGCCGACAGCTCCTCTTCGGCCAGGTGGACCTCCGACGGCGTGCCCGATGGCCGCGGCGTGGACTTGTCGAGCGCCACCGCGGCCACGACGGTGCCGATGCCGACCAGCACCGCACCGATCAGGAAGGCCAGCCGGTACCCGTCGGTGAGCGCCTGGGGGGTCGGATGGCCCTGCGACTCGAGGGCACGGGTCCGGCCGGTGGCCACCGCGCTCAGCACGGCCAGCCCGAGGGCGGACGCCATCTGCATCGACACGTTCACGATCCCCGAACCCAGGCCGGCATCGGCCACGGGCACCTCGGCCATGGCGATCGACAACAGCGGGGCGAACGCGGTGCCGGCGCCGAGACCGATCAGCAGGAACGCCGGCAGCATCACCGACACGTACGCCGTGTCCGTCCCGAGGGTGGTGAGCAGCAGCAGGCCGACCGTGCCGGCGACCATGCCGGGGATCAGGACGCGCTTGTCGCCGAACCGCGTGACCAGGCGGGCGGTGATGCCGGCCGACAGGATCCCCATGGTGACCGACATCGGGAGGAACGCCAGGCCGGTCTGGACCGGGGTGTAGCCGAGGACGCCCTCGAGGTAGAGGGCCCCCAGGAAGAACGTCGTGAACATGCCCGTGGCCAGCATCCCCCGGATGATGCTCGAGCGGGTGAGCGTCGGGATGCGCAGGATGCGCAGCGGCATGATCGGATCGGCGAGGCGCGCCTCCAGGAGGAAGAAGCCCACCAGCAGGGCCACCGACGCGCCGCCGATTCCGAGGGTGTGGGCGGACGGCCACCCGTACTGGGTGGCCGTCGAGATGGCGTAGATCCCGAGCATGAGGGAGACCGTCACCAGGACCGAGCCGGTGACGTCCACCCCGCTGCGGATGCCGAGGCCGACGTTCTCCACGATGAGGATCCGGCCGAACACGAAGGTGAGCAGGCCGATGGGGACGTTGATGAAGAAGATCCAGTGCCAGTCGAGGGCCTGGGTGAGGATCCCGCCCACCAGGAGACCGATGGACCCACCGCCCACGGCCACGAAGATGTAGGCGCTCATCGCCCGCGAGCGCTCCGCCGGCCCGGGGAACTCGGTAACGATGATGGCGATGATGACGGACGACGAGAACGCCCCGCCGATCCCCTGGAAGAAGCGGCCCACGATCAGCACCGACTGCGTCTGGGCGACGCCGCAGGCGATCGACGACGCGGTGAACAGCACGATCCCGGACAGGAACACCTTGCGGCGCCCGATCAGGTCGCCCAGCCGGCCGGCCATCAGGAGGAAGCTGCCGAAGCTGATCAGGAAGGCGTCGACCACCCAGGCCAGGTCGGACGCCGTGAAGTGCAGGTCCTTCTGGATGTCCGGTAGCGCCACGTTCACGATCGACGAGTCGAGGGCGTTCATGAACATGGCCAGGCACACCACCACCAGGGCCCACCACCGCACGCGGCCGGTCCGGGGCGCGACGGAGGCCGCCGGATGAGCTGCAGGGGCCATCGCCCCATTTGACCGGCTGCGGTACGCAGCGGCAAATCACGGTCCGCCCTCCCCCACCGCCGGTCCTTGCCGGACCGCGGGTCGGGTGCAACACTCCGCTGATGCGAGCCTCCCGGACCCCTGCACCTCGTCGGAACAGGCGGCCGGTCGGCCGGGGCGCCCTGGTGGCGATGGTGGTGGCCGGCACGCTCGCCGGGTGCTCGTCGGCCACGTCGTCGACGCCCGCCACCGGCGCGTCGTCCGCGACGGCCACCGCGGCCCCGTGCCACCGCCCGGTCGTGCCCGTGCACGCCGCCCCCGTCGCCGGCGTTCCGACGGACTGGAGCATCACCTCGTTCGACGGCACCGTGATCCGGGCCCACTGGTTTCCGCTCGCCGCGTACCGCCCGCAGGACGGATCCGGACCGCACCCCACCGTGCTGATGGGCCCGGGCTGGAGCCTCCCGGGGGACACGGACACGACCGGCCAGGGCATCCTCGGGGGCGCCCCGATCAAGGATCTCCTCGACGGCGGCTACAACGTGCTGACATGGGACCCGCGGGGCTTCGGGAAGTCGGGCGGGCGTGCCGAGGTCGACAGCGCCGACTACGAGGCCCGCGACGTGAGCACCCTGATCAGCTGGGTGGCCACCCGGCCGGGTGTGCAGCTCGACGCTCCCGGCGACCCGCGCATGGGCATGGTCGGCGGATCGTACGGTGGCGGGATCCAGCTGGTCACCGCGGCGACCGACTGCCGGGTGGACGCCATCGTCCCCACCATCGCCTGGCACTCCCTGTCGACCAGCCTCGACAAGGCGGGCACGGTGAAGACCGGGTGGTCGGGCATCCTGACCAACCTGTCGGGCGCCGACCACGTGGACCCGGTCGTGACCGCCTCGGCCGTGGCCGGCCGCACCACGGGGACCATCACCCCCGCCGAGTCGGCGTGGTTCCGCGCCCGGGGACCGGACCGACTGATCCACCGGATCACCGTCCCGACCCTCCTCATCCAGGGGACGGTCGACACCCTCTTCACCCTGCAGGAGGGTGTCGACAACTACGAGGTGCTGCGCGCCTCGGGCACCCCGACGGCGATGCAGTGGTTCTGCGGGGGCCACGGCATCTGCCTGACCAACCCCGGGAACACCGCGGCGCCGGGGCAGGCGACGATGGCGTGGCTCCGGCGGTACGTCCAGCGCGACACCTCGGTCGACACCGGCCCGGGGTTCTCCTTCGTCGACCAGAACGGGACCACCTACTCCGCCGCGTCCTACCCCCTCCCGCAGGCCGCGCCGTTCGTGGGGACCGGGTCGGGCACCCTGGCACTGGTGGCGACCGGTGGTTCGGGGCCGGTCACGTCGGTGCCGGCCGACCAGCAGCTCGGCGCCCTGGCCGCCGGTATCACCCCGGCTCCGGCGACCACGGCCGTCGACGTCCCGGTGGAGTTCCCGAAGGCCGGCGTGGTGGTGGGCGCCCCCCGGCTGTCGTTCCACTACACCGGCACCGTCCCGGCCCACGACCGGCCCACCCGCGTCTTCGCCCAGCTGGTCGACACGACCACCGGGCTCGTGCTCGGGAACCAGGTCACGCCCATCGCCGTCACGTTCGACGGGCACGCCCACGTGGCCAGCGTGCCGATGGAGATCGTGGCCTACACGGCCACGCCGACCAGCCACGTCGAGCTGCAGCTGGTGGCCACGACCGTCGCCTACGCCACGCCCCAGCTCGGGGGGTCGGTCGCCTTCTCGGCCGTCCACGTCGCCCTGCCGGTCGCGGCCGACCTGACGCCCCGCACCTGACACCTCACCGGCCGGCCGGGCTGGTGCGCGAGGCCCTCGCCGGTCCCGGCCGACCCGGGGCGGCCCCGGCCGCGCCGGTTCCGGTCAGCGCGGCGCCCGGGGCAGGCCGAGACCCAGCCACGAGATGATGTCGCGCTGGATCTCGTTGGTGCCGCCCCCGAAGGTGAAGATGGTCTGGCTCCGGGCCCGTTGCTCGAGGCGACCGCCCAGCACGGCCCCGGGCGAGCCCTCGGCCAGGTACCCGGCCTGGCCCACGATCTCCCCCAGGACCCGGTAGGCGTCGAGGGCGAATTCGCTGCCGTAGACCTTGGTGGCCGAGGCGTCGGCAGGATTCAGGCCCTTGTCGGCGGCCCAGGCCACCTTCCAGTTGAGGAGCTTGAGGTACTCGGCCCGGGCCCACAGGCGGGCCAGCTGCACCTGGACCCACTCCTGGTCGATCACCCGGCGGCCGTCGGCCAGCCGCTCCTCTGCGGCCCAGGCGCGCACGTCGGCCAGGTCGCGCAGGATCCCCGACACCGGGCTGATCGCCACCCGCTCGAAGTTGAGCTGGTTGGTGATCAGCGTCCACCCGCCGTTCTCCTGGCCGACGAGGTTGGCCGCCGGCACCCGGACGTCGTCGTAGAAGGTGGAACTGGTGAACTCGCCGGCCACGGTGGCGAGCGGGGTCCAGCTGAACCCCGGGGTGTCGACGGGCACGATGAACACCGACAGTCCCTTGTGCTTGGGGACGTCCGGATCGGTGCGGGCCGCCAGCCACACGTAGTCGGCGTACTGGATGGCACTGGTGTAGAGCTTCTCGCCGTTGATGACGTATTCGTCCCCGTCGCGCACGGCCCGGGTCCGCAGCGACGCCAGGTCGGTCCCGGCGGTGGGCTCCGTGTAGCCGATCGAGAAGTGGACCTCGCCCCGCAGGATGGCCGGGAGGAAGCGCTCCTTCTGCTGGTCGGTGCCGAGCTGCATGACGGCGGGTCCCACGCTGTTGAGCGTCAGCAGGGGGAGCGGCACCCCGGCCCAGTGGGACTCCTCGACGAAGATCATCTGGTCGATCGGACCCCGCCCGTGCCCGCCGTACTCGACCGGCCAGCCGATCCCGAGCCAGCCGTCGGCGCCCATCCGGCGGATCGTCTCGACATAGTCCGGACGGCCGCCGCCGGGCCCGGAGGACGCCAGGCCGGCGAAGTAGGTCCGCAGTTCGGCCTGCAGCTCGAGCTGCTCGTCGGTCAGCGCCAGGTGCACGTCGTGTCTCCCATGGGGCGGACGTTACCAACGCCGCCGGAGTGGGGTACCGTCCCCTGCCATGAGCGACGCCACGACCCCAGCCGCACCCACCCCTCCCGGCGTGCTGTTCGACGTCTCGGGGAAGACCGTCGTCGTCACCGGGGGCACCCGCGGCATCGGCCGGATGATCGCCGGGGGCTTCGTGGCCGCCGGTGCCGACGTCGTCGTGGCGTCGCGCAGGGCCGACGCCGTCGAGGCGGCGGTGGCCGGGCTCTCGGCGTACGGCACGTGCACGGGCCTGGCCGCCGACCTGTCGTCCGAAGAGGGGGCCCGGGTCTTCGCCGAGGCGGTGGCCGCCGGCCACGACCGGGTCCATGTGCTGGTCAACAACGCGGGTGCGACCTGGGGCGCGCCGTTCCTCGAGCACGACACCGCCTCGTGGGACCGCGTGCTCAACCTCAACGTGCAGGGCGTGTTCCACACCACCAAGTTCTTCCTGCCCCTGCTCGAGGCGGCGTCGACCGCCGAGGACCCGGCCCGGGTGATCAACATCGGGTCGATCGACGGCATCCACGTCCCCGTGCTCGAGTCGTACTCCTACTCGTCGTCGAAGGCGGCCGTGCACCAGCTCACCCGGCACCTCGCCCGCCACCTGGCGCCGGGGATCACGGTCAACGCGGTGGCCCCGGGGCCCTTCGAGTCCAAGATGATGGCGGCCACCCTGGAGGCCTTCGGGGACCAGATCGCCGCGTCCGCGCCGCTCCAGCGCATCGGGCGGCCCGACGACATGGCCGGGGTCGCCCTGTTCCTGGCGTCCCGCGCCGGCTCCTACCTCACCGGGGCCGTCATCCCGGTCGACGGCGGCATCGCCACGGTCGGCTGACGACGCCTCCGTTCCGGGGCGTCCCGTCGACGCAGGGCCTGGCCCACTAAGCACTCTGCGTGATATTCTGACCACTCTAGGTGTGATCACGGAGGTCACGCCGCGTCCGGAGGTCGGAGCATGCGCACAGGTCGGAGCATGCGTACAGGTCGGAAGGGGTGGCGCCGGCCGGTCGCCCGCGCCGCGTCGGTGCTCGCCGTCGGACTCGCCCTGGCGGGGACCGGCATCGGTTCCGCCGGGGTAGGGAACGCAGCCGCCGCCCCGGCCGCCGCCCACGGCGTCCTCCCCTCCCCCGTGTCCGACGCCTACTGGCTGGTCACGCCGGCCGGCGGCGTCGAGGCCTACGGCGTGCCCGCGCTGGGAGCGCCGGCGGGATCGCTGAACCAGCCGGTGGTCACGGCCGAGCCCACCCGCGACCGGGCCGGCTACTGGCTCGCCGCCGGCGACGGCGGGATCTTCAGCTACGGCGACGCCCGGTTCTACGGGTCGACAGGCGCCATCCACCTCAACCGACCGATCGTCGGGATGGCCCCGACCGCCGACGACCGGGGCTACTGGATGGTCGCCTCCGACGGCGGCATCTTCTCCTTCGGCGACGCCGGGTTCTACGGGTCGACCGGCAACCTGGTCCTCAACCGACCGATCGTGGCCATGGCCGCCACCGGGGACGGGCACGGCTACTGGCTCGTCGCCTCGGACGGCGGGGTGTTCGCCTTCGGCGACGCCGGGTTCTACGGGTCGACCGGCAACCTCACGCTGGCGCAGCCGATCGTCGGCATGGACGCGGCCCCGGACGGCCACGGGTACTGGATGGTCGCCGCCGACGGGGGCGTGTTCGCCTTCGGCGACGCCCGGTTCCACGGTTCGGCGCCGTCCAGCACCTCCGAACCCATCGAGCGCCTGGTCACCACCGGCGACGGGCTCGGCTACTGGATCCTGGCCCAGAACGGGACGGCCGAGGCGTTCGGGGACGCCGTGGGCGCGGCCCCCGCCCCGCAGGCCCTGATGTTCCGACCCGTCACCCCCGGCGACCGGGCCGTGCTGTTCGCGTTCCAGCAGTTGGGCAAGCCCTACATCTGGGGCGGCAACGGTCCCGCCGGCTACGACTGTTCCGGTCTCGCCCTCGCCTCGTGGACCCAGGCGGCCGGCGTGTCCTTCGCCCGGGTGGCCGACGACCAGTACCACACGGCCGGAACGCCGGTCGCCCCCGACCACCTCGAGGCGGGCGACCTCGTGTTCTGGGGGACGGACACGGCCGACTGGACGTCGGTGTACCACACGGCCGTCTACGTGGGGGGCAACTGGATCGTCGAGGCGACCGGCGACCACGTACAGCTCAACAGCATCGACCAGTGGGGACTCGGCGACCTGATGCCGAACGGCAGGCACCCCTGACCCACGGGGACCGGGCGCGCCCCTGCGTCAGTGGACCGGCAGCACCAACGTGGCCGACCCGGATCGGCCCGACGCGGTCCGCACGGTGAGGGTCAGGTCCCAGGTCCCCGCCACCGGGAACACCACGTCGGTGGCGTAGTAGTGACCGGGACCGCTCAGGTGCATCGGGACACGCACCGGCCCGACGTGTCCGGACGGCAGTCGGAGCACGGCGTCGAGCCCGAGCACCGCCTCCGGCGTGCCGAGCCCGCTCAGGAGGTAGACGTGGATCTCGTTGCCGATGCCGGCCCGCGCCGGGTCGACGATGGTGTTGACCTGGGTACCGGCCGTCGTGACCGACGCGGCGAACGGCAGTCCCGCCGCCTGCCTCGCCGGGACGTCCTCGACCAGGAGGGCGGTCACCCCGAGGACGGCGACCACCAGGGCGATCTCGGCGGCCACGGACCACCGCAGCCCCGACCGGCGTGACGGATCCGGGGTCGCCGCACCGGCACCGTCACCCGCCGGTGCCGGTGCCGGTGCCGGTGCCACGGGCCGGCGGGTGCGTCGCAGGCGCCAGGTGCCGCGCACGAGGCGACGGCTGAGCGCCCCGAGGCAGACCAGCGCGAACACCAGTGCCACCTTGACGAGGAGCGTCCGGCCGTAGGTGGTGTGGAAGAGGGCATAGCGGCTGCCCACCTGGCGGAGGGCCTGGCCGGTTCCGCTCACCACGATCGCGGCGACGGCGGCCAGCAGCCACGCGGAGACGGTGCGGGTGACGGCTCCGGGGTCCTCGGGCTGCACCACCTTCGACGGCGGGCCGACGAGGAATGCGGCGAGCAGGACGAGGCCGCCCACCCACAACGAGGCGGCCGACAGGTGCACGAGGTCGAGGGCCAGGCCCACCAAAGGCGCGGCACCGGTCACCGCGTGCCCGGCCAGCCCGGTGGTCACCAGGAGTCCGGACCCGACGGCCAGGACCGCGGGGAGCAGCCACCGGGAGCGCCGGGCACCGTCGCCGAGGCGCCCCCGCACCCCGAGGAGCACGGGGACCGCTGCCACGAGCAGCACCGCACGGGCCGCGTCGGCCCGTCCGGACCTCGTCCGGAGTACCTCGGCCGCCAGGGACGGGCGCAGCGCGTCGCCGAGGGGCAGGAGTGCCGCGTAGGCGCCCTCGACGGCGATGCCGGCCACGGTGGCGACGAGCAGCACGCCCCACGACGCCCACAGGATGCGCCCCACCCGGGGCGTGGCACCGCCCGCCGGCCAGGCCAGGGTCACCAGCACGGTCAGGCCGACGAGCGTCAGGAGTCCGGCGAACGCCGCCCAACGGAGCAGGCCGGCGACGGCTCCCACTCCGGGGCTGCCCGACTCGGTGGCCAGGGCACCGGCGACCACGGAGGCCCGGACCGCGCCCCGGTCGGAGCCGACCGAGAACACGTAGGCGCCGTGCACCGGGTGCCCGTCGTCCGAGATCACCCGCCACGCCACGACGTAGGAACCCCGCCCCAGTCCCGTCGGGAGTCCGATCGCCACCGCGTCGCGGCGCCCGCCGGGGTGGTGGACCCCGCCGTCGTCCACCCGACGACCGTCGGGCCCGAACACCCGCAGCGATCCGCCGTCGATGGTCACCACGCCGTCGAATTGCAGCACGACCTGGGCGGGCGGGGCGAGCAGGACCGACGACGCCGCCGGGTCGGTGGAGACGAGCCGTGCATGGGCGCTGGCCGTGCCGGCCGTCGCGACGAGCAGGACGACGACGGCCACGCCGGCGACGGCGATCCGGGCGGTGCGCCCCGGCATCATGAGGTGCTCACCACCGGGCGAGACTCGACCTGGGCATCCGACTCCGCATCGATCCGTCACGAGGCGGGGCCCGTTCCGGCCGACCGGAGCGCGACGGACGTCGCGGCCCGGCGACGCCGCGGGACCCGTGGGGCCCCCATGATGGCACCGACCGTCGGAGCCCGCGTCCGTCCGGGCGACCCGCAGGCGACGCAGGTCAGAGCCGGACGAGCCGCCTGCTCGAGCCCCAGCCGGCGACGAACATCGGGAGGCAGGGGCCGATTGCGCCCGGGTCGGCCGGCCGCCCGTACAGATACCCCTGGGCCAGGTGGCAGCCGCGGGCGGCGAGCTCGATCGCCTGGCCCGGCTTCTCGATGCCTTCGGCCACCACTTCGAGCCCGAGCGTCCTGCCCAGGGCCACGACGGCCTCGACGATGGCGCGGTCGTCCGGATCGGTCTCGAGGTGCTCGATGAAGCTGCGGTCGATCTTGAGTGCCTGGACGGGCAGCCGCTTCAGGTAGCTGAGCGAGGAGTAGCCGGTGCCGAAGTCGTCGATGGCCAGGTGGACGCCGGCCTCCCGCAGCGACTCCAGGATGGCGATGGCGGCGGCCGGGTCCCGCAGGAGGGCGCCCTCGGTGATCTCGAGCCACAGCCGGTCGGCCGGGTAGCCGGTCTCGTCGAGGACCGACTCCACGAGCTCGCAGAACCCTGGCTCGGCGAGCTGCTGGGGCGAGATGTTCACCGACATCGTGGGCGGACGGCTCGTCCGGCCGACCGCGCTGCGTGCCGCCAGCCAGGACGCCCCCTGCCGGCACGCCTCGCGCAGGACCCACGCGCCGAGGTCTCCCATGAGACCGCACTCCTCGGCCAGGTCGACGAAGTCCGCCGGGGGAAGGAGCCCACGCGTCGGGTGCTGCCACCGCGCCAGTGCCTCGGTACCGATCACGGTGAGCCGCCCGATGTCGACGAACGGCTGGTAGTGGAGGACGAGCTGGTGCTCCTGGATGGCCCGGTGGAGCTCGTTCGACGTCCGCAGGTTCCGGCCGGCGTCGTCGTCGCCCGGGACGTACACGACGTAGCGACCGGGTCCGGACCGCTTGGCCTGGTACATGGCGATGTCGGCGCTGCGCAACAGGGCGGACGGGAGCATCGACTCGGAGGTGGACAGGGCCACGCCGATGCTGAGCGACACGAACTGCTCGAAGTCGGCCTCGGACACCGGGGTGGCCATCGACGAGCGGAGGCGGCTCACGATCTCGAGCACGTCCTCCTCGCCCGACACCTCGCACAGCACGGTGAACTCGTCGCCGCCGAAGCGGGCCAGGAAGTCCTCGGGCCGGAGGGCGTGCTCCAGCCGCTGCCCGACCCGTTGGAGGAGGCGGTCGCCGGCGTCGTGCCCGATGCCGTCGTTGACCAGCTTGAACCGGTCGAGGTCGAGGAACATGAGCGCCACGTGCCGTCCGCTCGACTCCGCCCGTCGGAGTGCCGGGTCGAGGTGCTCCATGAACGACTTGCGGTTGGGCAGGCCGGTCAGCGCGTCGGTGACCGCGTGCAGGGCCAACTGCTCCCGCAGCGCCCGCCGCTCGTCGATGTCCTCGATCTGGCCGATCACGAACTGGGGTTCGCCCTGCGCGTCGCGCACCACCGACCCGTTGAGCGATACCCAGACCACCCGCCCGTCGGAGCGGACGCCGCGACGCTCCATGTGGAAGGTGTCACGGGCACCCGAAAGCAGCTGGTCGATGTGCTCCTGGTTCGCCTGCCGGTCGTCGGGGTGCACGAGGTCCCGCACCGCCGTCCCCACCAGCTCCTCGCACCGGTAACCGTGGATCGCGGCGTACGCCCGATTGACGTCGAGGAACCGTCCGTCGAGACCGAGCTTGGCGATGCCGATCGGCGCCTCGTCGAACAGCTGGCGGATGCTGGCCGCACCCTCGGCGGCCTCGTCCTCGGCGATGGCGGACCGCTCCATCCCCCAGGCGATGGCCTCGCCGACCAGCACGCACACGGGCACCACCACGAGCGCCGACGCCAGCCCCACGGCCCGCAACGGTCCCGGGACGAAC
Organism: Acidimicrobiales bacterium; assembly: GCA_035534835.1. Taxonomy (GTDB): domain Bacteria; phylum Actinomycetota; class Acidimicrobiia; order Acidimicrobiales; family RAAP-2; genus Bog-756. The sequence goes on along the minus strand of DATLRE010000180.1, from coordinate 32,592 downwards.
AGGAGGGGCACCACGTAGGCCAGCGCGAGCAGGGGGGCCAGGCGCACGACGGTCCACCGGGGCAGGGCGAGGCCCACCAGGACGGACGCCAGGACGAAGGTGACCGGGTAGGTGAAGCCGTTGTGGACGGCGAGGACGTAGGCGAGGTCGACCGAGACGAAGGCGGCGAGGACCACGACGAGCACGGCCCAGCGTCCGATGCGTCCCCAGGGGATCCACCAGACAGCGATCCCGACGGCCAGCGTCGCCGTCCCGATGAGCCATACGGCGGCCATCGACTCCACCGGGGGGCCCACCGGGGCGCTGACCACCAGCAGGACGCCGAAGAGGACCAGGGCGACGGACGCGGCCCGGACCCACGGCACGCGGCCCGGTCCGTCGCCGTTCACCGGGTATCCCCGGTCCGCCACCGGAAGCCATTGCACAACGCGGCATCGGCATCGCCGCCCCACAACTTGAACCCGACGGCCCCTTCGCGGACGCGTTCTCCCAGGTGACACGTGTTGCAGTCGCCGGGGGGCCCTGCGGTCCGCACGGACGCGGGCAGGCGGTACCGTGCCGGGGCGGCCTGCCGGCCGTCGCCGCACGCACGAGGAGTCGTCCGATGAGCCCCTTCCCCTACGCCGACCGCATCCCCGTCCACCGCACGCTGCCCGAACTCGGGACCCCTCGGGCCGACGTGCTCGACGCGCTGCGCTCGATGGCCGCCGAGGAGGACCGCTCGTGGGAGTCGGGCCGGTGCTCGGGCACCATGTACTGCGGCGACCGCGACCACTACGACTTCCTGAACGAGGCGTTCGCGCTGTTCTCCCACGTCAACGTGCTCCAGCGGGACATGTGCCCGTCGGCCACCCGGTTCGAGGCCGAGATCATCGCCATGACCCTCGACCTGCTGCACGCCGAGTCGGTCACCGGCACCGAGCCGGTCGGGCTCGTGACCTCGGGCGGGACGGGGAGCATCTGCCACGCGCTGCTCGCCTACCGCGACCATGCCTCGGCCACCCGGGGCGTCACCCGACCGAACGTGATCAAGCCGGAGACCGCACATCCCGCCTTCGACAAGGCGTGCCATCTCTTCGGCATCGAACTGCGGGTGGCCCCGGTCGACCCCGTCACGACCCGGGTCGACACCGAGTGGGTGGCGGGCGCCGTCGACGACGGCACGGTCGCCCTCATCGGCTCGGCCTGCAACTACGGCTACGGCACGGTCGACCCCATCGAGGCGCTGTCCGACATCGCCCTCGAGCACGGCATCGGCCTCCACGTCGACGGATGCCTCGGCGGGTGGATCCTCCCCTTCGGCCAGGAGCTCGGGTACGACATCCCCCGGTTCGACTTCCGGGTACCGGGCGTCACCTCGATCTCGGCGGACACCCACAAGTACGGCTACGCGCTGAAGGGCACGTCGGTCGTCTCGTTCCGCGACAAGGCGCTCCGCAACGCCCAGTACTTCTTCAACACCGCCTGGACCGGCGGCAAGTACTGTTCGCCGGGCATGGACGGCTCGCGATCGGGCGGACTCCTGGCCGCCACCTGGGCGTCGATGGTCCAGCTCGGGCGTGAGGGGTACCGGGGCTACGCCGAGCAGATCTTCGCCACGTCGGCCACCATGCAGGCCTCGGTCCGCTCCCACCCGGAGCTGCGCATCCTGGGCGACCCGTCGTTCCTGTTCAGCTTCACCTCGGACGCGTTCGACATCTACCACGTCAACGACGCCATGCGCGAACGGGGGTGGCGCTTCAACGGCCAGCAGTACCCCAACGCGCTGCACATGGCCGTCACCCGTCCGCAGACCCGGGCCGGGGTGGCCGAGGCCTTCGCCGGCGACCTGGGCGAGGCCGTCGCCTATGCATCGGCCCAGTCCGGGCCGCCCCGGTCCGGTGCCGTCTACGGCGGGGTCGCCGGAGGGATGACCGACGAGGCCGACGAGTTCATCCGCCTGATGATGAGCGAGATGATGGACGCGCAGCAGTCGATCCCGGACGATGCCTGATCCCGCCCACGGCGGCCCGCGGGACGAGCGGTGGGTCCTGGCCGTGGACCTCGGCACCGGGGGGCCCAAGGTGGGACTCGTCTCCCTCACCGGGGTCGTGGCCTGGCACGAGCACCGGCCGGTCCCCACCCACCTCGGGCCGGACGGCGAGGCCACTCAGGACGCCGGAGGGTGGTGGGACCTGATCCGCGAGGCCGCGGGTCGGGCCCTGGCCTCCGGCGTGGTCGACCCGGGCCGGGTGGTCGCCGTGTCGTGCACCGGCCAGTGGGCGAGCACCGTGCCCGTCGACGCCGCCGGTGTCCCCGTCGGCCCGTGCCAGCTGTGGTCGGACACCCGCGGCGCGCGCCACGCCCGCGCCGTCATCGGTGGCCCGGTCGCCGGGTACGCGCCGGCGGCTGCGCTGCGGTGGATCCGGCACAGCGGCGGTGCCCCCTCGACATCGGGTGCCGACCCGATCGGTCACATGCTGCACCTCGAGTGCGACGAGCCGGACGTCGCCCGGGCCGCACGCTGGTACCTGGAGCCGGTCGACTACCTGTCGATGCGGTTCACCGGGACCGCGTCGGCCACCGCCGCGTCCATGGCCGGCGCGTGGCTGACCGACAACCGCACCGCCGACCCCCTCGCCTACGACCCCGCCCTGGTGGCGGCGTCCGGGGTGCCGCCGGCCAAGCTCCCGCCGCTCGGGCCCACGGCGGGCGTGGTCGGCACGGTCCGGGCGGACGTGGCCGCCGAGCTCGGCCTGCCCGACGGCGTGGTCGTCGTGGCCGGGACCCCCGACCTCCACTCGGCCTCGGTCGGCGCCGGTGCCGTGCTCGCGCTGCAGGCCCACGTCGCCATCTCCACCACCAGCTGGTTCAGCTGCCCGTTCCCCCGGAAGAAGACCGATGCGGTGCGCCAGATGGCGACCGTGCCGGGGATCCTGCCCGGACTGCGCCTGGTCGCCAACAACCAGGAGTCCGGAGGTCGGGCGCTCGAGTGGCTCCGGGACTGCCTCGACGGTGAGGACGCCGTCGGTCCGACCCCCTTCGACGAGCTCACCGCCCTGGCGGCCACGGCCGAGCCCGGCAGCGGCCGGGTGCTGTTCACCCCGTGGCTGGCCGGCGAGCGCTCGCCCGTCGACGACCGTCGGGCCCGGGGAGGGTTCCACAACCTGTCGCTGCGGACGACACGGGCCGACCTGGTGCGCTCCGTGCTCGAGGGGGTGGCCCTCAATTCGCGCTGGCTGGCCCGCGCCGTCGAGCGGTTCGTGGGCCAGCCGCTCGGCACCGTCCGGGCCATCGGCGGCGGGGCCTCCTCGCCGCTGTGGTGTTCGATCTACGCCGACGTCCTCGACCGGCCCGTCGAGCAGGTGGCGGAGCCCCTGCTCGCCAACCTGCGCGGCGCGGCACTGATCGCCGGGCTGTCCCTCGGGGCCGTCGCCCCGGACGAGGTCCGTCGGATGGTGCCCGTGGCCGCCACCCACCGGCCCGACCCCGCGGCGGTCGCCGTGTACGACGAGCTGGCCGCCGAATTCCCCCGCCTCTACGCCGCCCAGAAGCGCACGTTCGCCCGACTGGCGGGCTGACCGGCGCGCCGCGGCCGGTCCGGCCCTTCCGGCACCGGCTGTCAGAGGGACAGGCTCGGCACCCGGGCCGTGCGGTCCAGTGCGTGCAGGTGGCCGGCGGCCGGCCGGCCGAGGAGGAACCCCTGGGCCTCGTCGCATCCCAGGGCGCCGACGGCCCGCAGCTCGGCCGGGGTCTCGACGCCTTCGGCCACCACGATGATCCCGAGCCGGTGGGCGAGGTCGACCACGGTCTGGATGATCGTCCCGTCGTGGTCGTCGGCGTCCAGACCCGACACGAAGCACCGGTCGATCTTGAGGCGGTCGATGGGCAGCCCCTGCAGGTAGAGCAGGGACGAGTAGCCGGTGCCGAAGTCGTCGAGGGCGAGGTGGGTGCCGAGCTCCCGCACGCGCTGCATCATGGCGCCGATCTGGAGGATGTCGACCACGAGCACCGACTCGGTCACCTCGAGCACGAGGTGCTCGGGGTCGAGACCCGAGGCGTCGAGGGCGTCCTGCACGTCGTCGAAGAAGCCGGGGTCCTGGAGCTGGCGGGCCGACACGTTGACGGACACGGCGAGGTCCGGGAAGCCCTGGGCCTGCCAGTCCCGGCACTGGAAGGCGGCCTCCTCGAGGACCCACCGACCGACCTGCACGATCTGGCGGCTCTGCTCGAGGAGCGGCACGAATTCGCCCGGGGAGACGCTCCCCAGGTCCGGGTGGGCCCACCGGAGGAGCGCCTCCATGCCGACCAGACGGGATGGACGGCCGCCCGCCATCTGGAAGATCGGCTGGTAGTCGAGCGTGAGCTCGCCCTTGGCATGGGCCACCCGCAGCTCGTCGGCCACCAGGCTCTCGCGCCGGGCGTCGTCGCCGATCGCCGCGTCGTAGACCTCGAAGCGGGCCGGTCCGCTCCGCTTCGCCTGGTACATGGCGGCATCGGCCTGGGAGAGGCACTCGTCGGGGTCGGCGTCGGGCGCGACCTCGGTGATGCCGATGCTCACCGACGTGTGCAGCTCGCGGCCGCCCACCGGTACCGGGGCCCGCATGGACTGGTGGATGCGCTCGGCCAGCGACCGGGCCGCCGTCATCGGCTCCTCGAGGTCCTCGGCCAGGATCACGAATTCGTCGCCCCCGAGCCGTGCCACCGTGTCCGACGCCCGCACCAGGGAGAGGAGCCGCTCCGACACCGTCATCAGGAGACTGTCCCCGGCCGAGTGGCCGAACCGGTCGTTGATGGCCTTGAAGTTGTCGAGATCGAGGAACAGGAGCATGGGAGGTGCGCCCGTGCGGGCGGCGCTGCGGGCCGCCCGGCGCAGCCGGTCGGCGAGCAGCGTGCGGTTGGGGAGGCCGGTCAGATGATCGTGCAGGGCCTGGTGGGAGAGATTGGCCTGCTCCTTGCGCAGTCGCTCCTGCAGGACGCTGCGCGTCTCGTCGAACGCCCGCACGGTGCGCACCATGCCGCCGTCGCAGCTGAGGCTCACCACCCGGCACGCCAGGTCGACCAGGTCGCGCCCGACGCCGAGCCGTGCCGCGTCCTCGGCGATCGCCGCCGTGCACAGGTCGCGCCAGTGCAGGTACCCCTGGACCGCCACGCCCAGGTCGACCTCCATGAGCACCACCTGCTGGCCCTGCCGGGACAGTGCGACCTCCTCGTCGGGCGAGGCGGCGCGGTCCGTGCACAGCCAGCGTCCGATCAGCTCGGTGCCCAGGCGGGACGACGCGAACGCCTCGTTGCGGAGGAACTCGGGGAACCGGGCGGCCACCTGGTTCCCGATGTCGTCGGCGCGGGCCTGGAGGGCGAGTCCCAGTGCCCCGCGCTCGTCCACGGGCACGGCCGAAGGGTCCGCATCGGGCTCGGAGGTGTCGGCTGCAGGGCGGGAACTCATCTCGACGCCTATCGGCGCCCCGGGACGGCAACTTGAACGGACGGCGACGGCACTCGGCGGTCCGGCAGTGCGCGCCGACGGGCGCCCGACGACGGTGTTCTGCCTAGGGTGGCGGGCAGCCGACCGGAGGAGAGCCATGAAAGCAGCGGTGTACTACGAGACGGGCGGCCCCGACGTGTTCCGCTACGAGGACGTGCCGGACCCGACCTGTGGGCCGGGTGACGTCCTCATCCGGGTGGAGGCGGTCAGCGTCGAGGGCGGCGACACCCTGAACCGGCTGGGCGGCGACCTCGCCTCGGTCCCCCACGTCGTCGGCTACCAGTGTGCCGGCCGGGTGCTCGAGGTGGGCGACGGGGTCGACGACCTGGCCCCCGGCGACCGGGTCGTCACGGTAGGGGTCGACGGTTCCCACGCCGAGCTGCGGGTGACGGGCCGGTCCTTCTGCTGGAGGATCCCCGACGGGATGTCCACCGAGGTGGCGGCGTGCGTGCCCGTGCCCTTCGGGACGGCCGACGACTGCCTGTTCGAGTTCGGGCGGCTGCAGGCCGGCGAGACCGCCCTCGTCCACGCCGGCGCCAGTGGCGTCGGGATCGCCGCCGTGCAGCTGGCCAAACGGGCCGGGGCCACGGTGCTCGCCACCGCCTCGTCCCCCGAACGGCTCGACCGGCTCGCCGGGCTCGGGCTCGACCACGGGATCGACTATGCGACCACCGACTTCGTGGAGGAGGTGCGGCGTCTCACCGACGGCCGCGGCGCCGACGTCGTCGTCGACCCGGTGGGCGGCTCCAACCTCCAGCGCAGCCTGCACTGCCTGGCCTACCGCGGCCGGTGCATGACCCTCGGAGACGCGGGTCGCGAGACGCCGGCCCTGCTCGACATCTCGACCATGCGGGCCGCCAACCAGACCCTCGTCGGTTACTTCCTCGGTGCCGAGCTCTTCCTCGGGACCCGGGCCCACGCCGGGATCGCCCGCCACCTCGACGACATCGCCGCCGGCGACCTGCAGGTGGTCATCGACCGCAGGTTCGCACTCGAGGAGGCGGGCGAGGCCCACGCCTACATCGAGAGCCGTCAGGCGTTCGGCCGGGTCCTGCTCGTCCCGTGATCCTCCGAGCCGCCGTGCCGTCCGACGTCCCCGCACTGGTCGAGCTCATCGAGGAGCTCGCCGCCTACGAGCGCGAGCCCGACGCCGTAGAGGTCGACGCGGCGATGCTGTCCGACGCACTGTTCGCCGAGGCACCGGTGGTGTTCGCCACCGTCGCCGACGATGGCGGTGCCGTGGTCGGAACCGCCATCCACTTCCGCAACTTCTCGACGTGGACGGGCCGCGTGGGGATCTACCTCGAGGACCTCTACGTCCGCCCCGGACACCGGGGCCGCGGGATCGGGCGGGCCCTGCTCGCCCATCTGGCCCAAACGGCACGCGACCGGGGGTACGCACGGGTCGACTGGTCCGTCCTGGACTGGAACGAGCCGGCGCTGGCCTTCTACCGCTCGATCGGCGCCCGGCCGATGACGGGCTGGACCGGGTACCGCCTCGACGGCGACGCCCTGGCCGTCCTGGCGCAGGAGGGCCAGGGTGTCACGGGCGTGCCGGCGGACGGTGCGGGGAGGGGCGGCGTGCCGGAGGGCGGCGGAGGTGGCGGGCTCAGATCGTGAACGACAGGTTGGCGACCAGCCGGGCCCCGAGCTCCCGGTCCCCGGTGAAGCGCACGCCGTCCTCGGTGTCCACGCCGGAGTCGTGGCGCCCGCCGGTGAGGCGCAGGTAGCGCTGGGCCGGGAGCTCGATCCCCACCGTCGGCTCGCCGTCGAGCGCGTCGACCACGGCGGCCCGCCCGTCGACCTGGACCAGGTAGGTGCGCGGCAGCGGGCCGGTGAGGTCGATCCGCACCCGGGACCCCTCGGGCAGCGCCGCCCGCCGTCCCACGATGTAGCCGAGCCCGGTGGCCACCTCGTCGAGCGCCGAGGCCAGGTCCGCCGTCGTCTCCCGGGCCGCCAGCCCGAGGGCGAGGCGGATGTCCTGTTCGTGGAGGTAGCAGTCGTAGTGGCGGATGCGCATGAAGCGCCCGTAGGTCTCGTCCCTGCCCGCAGGTGTCCACGATGGCGCGTCGAACTCCTCCTGCGTCATCGCGTCGAGCTCGGCGAGCCGCCGGGACGTCACGTCCTCCAGCCGGGCGACCATCCCCGGGCCGGGGGTGCCGCGGAGCGCCTCGACCCAGACCTCGTTCGCCTCGGCGATGGGGTTCCGCATGTGGGTGAGGTGCGAGACGTCGACCGACGGGGCGGGCTCGCCCAGGAGCATCGCCTCGGCCCCGATGACGTGGCTCAGGGTGTCGCGCACGGTCCATCCCGGGAGACACGTCGGGGTGTCCCACTGCTCGGGCGTCAGGTCGGTGCACAGCTCGGACAGCGCCCGGTACTCGTTCCGGAGGAGGTCGACGGCCGCTTCCTTGTCCACGATGGTCGCCATGCCCCAACCGTAGCGGCCGGCCGGAACGCACCACCCCACCCCGGCGGCACCGGGCGGATAGCCTGGCCTCCATGAGCTCCCGTTCCGCGCGCCTGCTCCTGGCCGGCGCCCTCGTGGCCTCCGGACTCGCCGTCGGAGCCGTCGCCTCCTCGGCCGGTGGTTCGGCCGGCGCGTCGGCGCCGCCGCAGAAGACGATCTCGCTCCAGGGGGAGTCGTACACGCCGAAGGCCGCGTCCGGGGGCACCGACGACTACCACTGCACGCTGGTCAACCCGCACGTGACCAAGGACTCGTACATCGTGTCCGCGCACTTCTACCCGAACAGCGTCGAGGTCCACCATGCCATCCTCTTCCTGATCCCCCCGAGCCTGGCGGCGACGGCCCGCGCCGACGACCACAACGGCAAGGGCTGGACCTGCTTCGGAGAGTCGGCGCTCCCCAACTCCATCCCCACCCCGTCGGGCGGGGCCGTGCCGGCGGCAAAGACCGCGTCGGGCGCCGGCGGCGCCGGCGGGAAGCACTTCCAGAACCGCATCTCCAACACGCCCTGGCTCACCGCATGGGCGCCCGGGCACGGGGCCGCAGACATGCCGAAGGGCACCGGCGCCCAACTGCCGGCCGGCAGCCTCGTCGTCATGCAGATCCACTACAACCTGCTCCGGGGCGACAAACCGGTCAAGGCCAAGTTGGTGCTGCACACGGTGCCGGCATCCACGCACCTGCAGCCCCTCCAACTCGACCTGATGGTGGCGCCGCCCGACGTCCCGTGCCCCGCGGGTGTCACGGGTCCGCTGTGCGACCGGACCGCCGAGCTGGCCAACATCGCCAAACGCTTCGGTGCCGGCTCCGTGGCCTTCGACAACGTCATCGAGCAGGTCTGCGGGCGCAACCCGAGCGCCCCGCCGGTGGGCACGTCGACCTCCTGCGTGTGGCCGGTAGGCGCCGGTCAGACGCTGCTCCAGGTAACGGCGCACATGCACCTCACCGGCCGGGCGATGCAGGTCGTCCTCGATCCCGGCACACCCAAGGCGAAGATGCTGCTCGACGTGACCAACTACAACTTCGACTACCAGAAGACCTACGACCTCGCGCACCCCGTCACCACCCAGCCCGGGGACACCATCGGCGTCACCTGCACCTACGACCCGACGCTCGCCCAGGAACTCCCCCAGCTGCGCAAGCTGCCTCCGCACTTCACGGTATGGGGCGACGGCTCCTCCGACGAGATGTGCCTGGCCATCCTCGGCGGCGTACAGGGGGCGTACAAGGGCTGACCCACGGGGTACTCCGCCGGGCAGTCGGCGCCCTGCCGCCTCAGTCCCCCGCCCAGCAGCCCAGGATGACGTCGGCCACGGTCACCGCCACCGCGGCCGAGCTGGTTGGCGGGATCCCGAACCGGGCCGGCAGGCCGGTGTCGTCGACCACCAGCACCTTCCAGTCCTTGCGGACGACCACCGAGCCGTCCGTCGTCTGGAAAGCGGCCTGACCGAGCGCCTCGAGATCGCGGGTCTTCCCCTGGGACGCCGCCAGTGCGTCGAAGTACGCGTAGGTCTGGGACCAGCTCGAGAGTTCCGTCACCGACACGGAGAACGAGCCCGGCGGGGTCGCCCCCGGATAGGCGTAGGTGCATGCGTACCGGTGGTCGACCCACGTGGGTGTCGACACGGTCGCCGTCTCACCGAGGGCGGCGTCCATCTCCGTCTGGGCCTCGTGCGAGCACACCTGGACGGAGATCGGCGACGGGACGGCGCCGGCGGGCTTCGGCGCCCGGGTCGTGGTCGCACGGGTGGCCGCTTGCTGACCGCCCGAGCATCCGGTGGCGGTGAGGCCAGCGGCGAGGAGGATGCCCAGTGTCCGCGCACGCACGTCGCGCACAGTACCAGCGGCCCCCGGTGGCCTGCGGTCGCCGGGCGCGGGCCCGGCCGGGGATCACACCGGGTGGCCCGGGCGCTCCAGGATCCCGACCAGCTCGACGTGCTCGGTCATGGGGAAGAGGTCGAAGGCCCGCAACGAGCCGAGGCGCCAGCCGGCGTCCCGCAGCTGGCGCAGGTCGCGGGCGAACGGTGCCGGCTCGCACGACACGTAGGCGATGCGGCGCGGCGCCGGATCGAGGGCGCACAGCGCGTCCAGCACCTCGCGTCCCGCACCGGACCGGGCCGGGTCGAGCACGACGAGGTCGGGTCGGCCCAGCCGTCGTGCGACCAGTCCGGGCCGCACGTCGCCGCGGACCACCTCGACGTGGTCCAGAGCCGCCGTGTTCCGGACCAGGTCGGCCACGGCCGGTCCGCTCCGCTCCACGGCGGTGACGCCTCCGGTCGGGCCGACCGCCCGGGCCAGTGCCACGGTGAACAGTCCCGCCCCCGCGTACAGGTCGGCCACGCGCTCGCCCGGGCGCGGGCCCAGGCCCTCCAGGACCGCCCGGGTCAGGACCTCGGCCGCCCGGGGGTGGACCTGCCAGAAGACGCCGGCATGGACGGTGAACCGGTTCCCCAGCACCTCGAACTCGACGTGGTCGGGGGGCCGAAGGGTGCGGCCCTTCCACACCAGGCCGACATCGAGATCCGGCAGCTGGTCGAGGCGCTGCCTGCCCGTCTCGACGAGCACGACCGGTCTGCCGCCGTCCGGCGACGCGAGCACCTCGAGCTGACGGGCGCCGGTCCACCGCACCGAACCCACGGCGGCGGCGTTGACCCCCTCGGTGGCGATGGGGCAGTCCGTGACCGGCACGAGGTCGTGGCTCCGGTGCCGACGGAGGCCGACGGTCCCGTCGGGCGCGACGCCGAACGCGACCCGGGTCCGCCACCCGAGGCCACCGGGTGCACCTCCCACGTCCTCGACCTCGACCCGCAGGTCCACACCACCCACTCGGGCGAGCTGCTCGGCGACGAGGTCCTCCTTGAGGCGCCGCTGGGCGGCGAGTTCGACGTGCTGGTAGTCGCAGCCTCCACAGCGTCCGGGACCGGCGTGGGGGCAGACGGGTTCGACCCGGTCCGGTGACGGCTCGAGGACTTCGATGGCGTCGGCACGGAGGAAGGAGGTCGCCTCCGAGGTGATGCGGGCCCGCACCCGTTCACCGGGCAGGCTGTGGCGCACGAAGACGACCCGGCCGTCGGGCCCGTGGGCCACGCAGCCACCGCCGGCCGCGACGGCGCCGACCTCGAGCTCAACGACGTCGTCCGGCACGGAGGGGGGCGCGGGCATGGACGGTTCATAGCACCCGCGGTGCACGGCGGTACGCCCGGGTGTGCCGGGCACGGCGGTACGGTGAGGGCCGACCGAACGCCACCGGGCGTCGGGGGGACCCCCGGGAGGGACGCGTGGACATCTTCGAGGCGCTCTACACCACACGGGCCATGCGCCGGGTACGGCCCGACCCGGTGCCGATGGAGGTCCAGGCGCAGATCCTGGATGCCGCCATCCGGGCTCCGTCGGGGGGCAACACGCAGAATTGGCGCTTCCTGCTGGTCGACGACAGGGACGTCATCGGCAGGATCGCGCCGCTCTACCGCCATGCCATCTCCGAGTTGTGGGAGACGGTCTACGCCGATCGGATCGCTGCGGCCGAGGCCGCGCCGGACGACCCCGAGAGCGTCCAGATGCGCAAGGTGCAGGCGTCGGCGGACTGGCTGGCCGACCACTTCGCCGAAGTCCCGCTCTTCCTGTTTGCGTTCATCCAGGGCGACCCGACCGGCGGCTCGATCTACCCGGCCGTGTGGAGCGCGCAGCTGGCGGCCCGGGCCCACGGCGTCGGCAGCTCGATCACGGCGGTGCTCGGGTTCTGGCACCCCGACGAGACGTTCGAGATCCTGGGCGTGCCCACCGACGAGCAGTGGATCATGGCGTGCTGTGTGAGCTTCGGGTACCCGACCGGCCGGTGGGGCGTGGCCGGGCGGCGTCCCGTCCACGAGGTCGCCTATCGCAACCGGTGGGGGGCGCCGGTCGGGTTCACCGTCGACGAGCCGCTGTGGTCCCCCGGCGAGGGGTGAGGGGACCGGCGCGTCGTTCGCGGGGTGGTCGGGACAAACATCCTGGTCAGCCGTCCGCTGCTACGATCAGTGCCGCGCGCGCGGCTGTAGCTCAATGGTAGAGCCTCTGATTTCCAATCAGATGACGAGGGTTCGATCCCCTTCAGCCGCTCCACGACCCGCTCGCCGCCGGTGACGGGGCCGGCTCCGGGGCCCGACCGGTGGCCGCGGCCGCCGAGGCGGCGACGGGGCAGCAGCGGTGCCGAGGTGGCGACGGGGCCAGCATCGGCGGCACGACGCACCGGCTCGGGTAGGTTCACCCCGTGCGCATGGTGAACGAGTCCGTCGTCCGCGAGCGACTGGAACTCCTGCCCGGCGACGAGCCCCGGGTCGTGGTGTCGGGAAACTTCTCCACGCCCCACGAGCTCGTCCGGATCCTCGACGAGACCCTCCCCCGCTGCCGGGCCTTCTCGCTCAATCCGCAGCCCGGATGGCCGCGCCGCGACGGGTTCGTCACCGAGACGCCCTTCGTCGGGCCCGGCGTCCGCGGGGACCCGCGGCTGGAGTACCTCCCGATGCGGCTGTCGCTGGTGCCCCGGCTCTTCCGGAACCACTGTCCCCCCGACGCCGTGCTCGTGCACACCACCCCGCCCCGGCGCGGCAGGGTCTCCCTCGGGATCGAGGTCAACCTCGTGCCCGCCGCCCTCGAGGAGGTCCGGGCACGGGGCGGCACCGTCATCGCCCAGGTCAATCCCCGCATGCCCTTCACCCTGGGCGACGCCCTGGTCGACGTCGACGACATCGACCTCGGTCTCGAGGTCGACACGCCGCTCCCCTCGCCGCCCGCGCACCCCGCCGACCCGGTGTGCGCCGCCGTCGGCGAGCTGGCGGCCCGCTACGCCTGCGACGGCGGCACGATCCAGCTGGGGATCGGGCAGATCCCCGACGCCGCCGCCGCGAGCCTGCGACGGGCCCGGGGGCTCGGCGTCTGGTCGGAGATGATCAGCGACGGCGTGCTCGGGCTGGCCCGGTCGGGTGCACTCGACCCCGACCGCCCCTTGCGGGCCTCGTTCCTCTTCGGATCGCCCGAGCTCTACCAGTGGGTCGACGACAACCCCCAGGTCGTGATGACGCGCACCGAGGTGGTGAACGACCCGGCCCGGATCGCCGCCCAGCCGGGCATGCTGTCGATCAACACCGCGCTGCAGGTCGACCTGTTCGACCAGGTCAACGCCTCCTACGTGCGGGGGCGGATCTACTCGGGCTTCGGGGGCCAGCCCGACTTCGTGAGCGGCGCGCTGCACTCGCCCGGCGGCCACGCGGTGATCGCACTGCGGTCGTGGCACGACAAGACCGACTCGTCGAACGTGATCCCGACGCTGTGCGAGCCGGCCACCTCGTTCCAGCACTCGGTGATCGTCACCGAGCACGGCGCCGCCGAGCTGTTCGGGCGCAGCTCCGCCGACCAGGCCCGGCTCCTCGTCGAGCGGACCGCCGACCCACGGGCCCGCGACGGACTGCGCGAGGCGGCGGACCGCCTCGGCCTCTCCGGCCCGGCCGACTAGGCGAACCCGAAGCCGACCCCGCTGCGGATGGGCCCGAGGTCGGCCATGGTCCGGAACCCCGGTGCCGCCTCGCACAGTGCGGGGATCGAGTTGACCGCCTGCATCGCCGTCGCCACGCTGGCGGCCCGCACGTGCTCGGACAGCGGCAGGTCCCGCTCGTAGCTGGCCAGCGTGAGGAGGTGGGCCCGGACCGAAGGATCCCCCTCGATGGTGAGCGTCCACCCGTCCTGGGGAGTGGGCCAGTGCGGCGGGTACTCGCCGCCCACCGTCCACAGCGCGTCGATCTCCACCCGCGTCGTGCCGTCCCTCCGGCCCTGCCAGTGCCACCGCTGACCGGCCACCGTGCCGGCGGCCAGGCGGATGCCGAAGATGTCGTGGTCGTGCTCGGCCAGCACGAGGTCGACGTCGGTGGTGATCTCGTCGATGCCGGCGCCCAGGCCGTCCGCCAGGAGCGCCACCTCCTCCTTGAAGATCCCGCTGTTGAACCGGAGGAACTCGCTCGCCTCCTCGTTGACCTCCTCGGCCGGCCGGCCGAAGCGCATGTTGTCGAACGTGATGGTGGTGCTCTCGTAGAAGGACCAGTCGGCGCGTTCCTGCAGGGTCACCCGCTCGATGGTGCGGCACATGCCGGACAGCGCGAAGGGGAGGACGCCGCTCAGGTTCCCGGGATTGAGCCCGGTCCCGTGGACCGAGGTGCCCCCCCGGCGGCACGCCTCGAGCAGGCGGTCGCGGTCGGCTACGGGGAGGGAGGCCGGGTGGAAGAGGAACGCTGTGGTCACGACGTTCGTTCCGGCGGCCAGCAGTGCGCACACGTCGTCGAGCGAGGCGTGCCTCGGCATGTAGGCCGCGCAGTCGGCACCGAGGTCCAGCAGCGCCGCCACGTCGCGGGTAGCGGTCACCCCCACCGGATCGATCCCGGCCAGGACGCCGAGGTCGACGCCGTCCTTGTCGGCCGAGTGGACCCACCCGCCGACCAGCTCGAGGTCGGGCCGGCCCACCACCGCCCGGATCGCCTCGACGCCCTGGGCCCCGGTCGCCCACTGGATCACTCGGTAACCCACGGCTCCCCCCTTCGGCTCGTGGCGGGCGCCACCGCCGCCGCCGCCGATCGTAGGCCGAGGGCCGCGTCGGCCCGTCGCCGTCCGGCGCGGGTCCCCCGGCGCCGGCCCCGTTCGGCACTAGCTTCGTCCTGTGCCGCCATCCGGGGACCAGGCCACTCCGCCCACGCCGGACCCGGCCGCGACCGCACGAGCGGGAAGCCGGTCGCCGGTTCTGCTGATCCTGGCGTCCGCCCAGTTCCTCATGACCCTGGACAGCTCGGTCATGAACGTCTCCATCCAGTCGGTGGCGAACGACGTCCACACGACGGTGACGGGGATCCAGACCGCCATCACCCTCTACACCCTGGTGATGGCCGCCTTCATGATCACCGGTGGCAAGATCGGCGCCCTCATCGGGCGCCGGAAGGCGTTCGGGATCGGACTGGTGGTCTACGGGTGCGGGTCGTTCGTCACCTCCATCGCCCCCAACCTGACCGTGCTGATCATCGGGTGGTCGCTGCTCGAGGGGCTCGGCGCCGCGCTGATCCTGCCCGCCATCGTCGCCCTGGTTGCCGGCAACGTCCCGAAGGAAGGCCGCTCCGCCGCGTACGGGTTGATCGCCGCCGCCGGTGCCATCGCCGTGGCCGCCGGCCCGCTCATCGGGGGCGCCGTCACCACGTTCGCGTCGTGGCGCTGGGTGTTCGTGGGCGAGGTGGTCCTCGTCGCCGTCATCCTCCTGTTCCTCCGCAGGATCCACGACACCCCGCCCGAGGAGCGCAGGCCGTTCGACCTGGTGGGGGCCGCACTGTCCGTCGCCGGTCTCAGCCTGACGGTGTACGGCGTACTGCGTTCGGGCACCTGGGGATGGGTGCGGCCGACGGCGAGCGCCCCTTCCATCGGAGGGGTGTCCCTGGTCTTCTGGCTCGTGATCGCCGGCCTCCTCCTGCTCGGCGCGCTGGTCGAATGGGAGTCGCACCGGGTGGCGACGGACAGGGAGCCGCTCTTCCGGCCGTCGATGTTCGCCAACCGGCAGATGACCGGAGGGCTGGTCCAGTTCTTCTTCCAGTTCTTCATCCAGTCGGGGATCTTCTTCACCATCCCGCTGTTCCTGTCCGTCGTGCTCGGCCTGAGTGCGCTCCAGACCGGCCTCCGGCTGCTCCCCCTGTCGATCACCCTGCTCCTGTCCGCACTGCTCGTCCCGAAGCTCGCCCCCGGCGCGTCGCCCCGGCGCGTCGTCCGGATCGGGCTCCTGTTCATCCTGGCCGGCACGTTGGTGCTCGTGGGCGGCCTCTCCCCCGGTGCGGATGCGGCGATCGTCCTGGTCCCGATGGCCCTGATCGGACTCGGCATCGGCGGACTCGCCTCCCAGCTCGGAGCGATCACCGTCTCGGCCTTCCCCGACACCATGAGCGCCGAGATCGGCGGACTCCAGAACACGTTCACCAATTTCGGCGCCTCCCTCGGCACCGCACTGGTCGGCGCCGTGCTCATCGGCAGCCTGACCACGACGTTCGTGACCGGGGTGTCGTCCAACCCGGCGATCCCGGCGGACGTCGTGTCCCAGGCCAGCACCACCCTCGAGGCCGGCGTCCCCTTCGTGTCCGACGCCGACCTGCAGAAGCACCTGGCCACCACCACCCTCGCACCCGAGACCCAGCAGGCCATCGTCGACGAGAACGCCGCCGCCCGGCTGGTCGGCCTCCGGGTGGCCCTGTCGGTGGTCGCCCTGGTGATCGTGGTGGCGTTCGGCTTCGCCCGCATGCTGCCCACCGAGTCGCTGTCGGGGGCATCTGGACCGGCCGGCCGCCGGAGGCGGCACCGGGCCGGAGGCCGATCCGGCCGGTGACCGGCGCACCGGCGGACACCCGCGACCAGGGCCCTCACGCCCCGGCGCCGGCACGCCGGGGCGGGGCGTCCTCCCCTCCCCCGGCCCGTTCCGGGTAAAGGTGGGCACGAGGACGGCCGATATCCCCAGCGTGACTTTTGATCTCGTGCACCCCACGCCACAGCAGTTGCGGGACGGCGTGACCTGCGGACTCATCGCCGAGTCGATCATGATCCCGGTCCTGTTGACCCTGACCTTCGTGAACCACACGTCGGTGCACTGGGGCTACATGATCGGAGCGGTCGCCTGCATCCTCGTCTCCATCGGCTACCAGGTGACGTTCTCCCTGGTCACCGACGGTCAGGCCAGCGTGCGCTCACAGGCCAACTCCTGGTTCGTCATCGCCTGCCTGGCCCTGGCCGGACTGGCCTGCATCGAACTCTCCACGGCCACGCCCGCCGCCCTCTACACGCCGGCCATGCTGGTCGGCGTCATCTTCGTCTCCATCGTCGGGGACCGGCGCATGCAGGTCGTCATCGACCTCTACGCCCTGGCCCTCATCGCCGTGATCGGGTGGGTCCAGGGGCTCCGGGGCGGCGAATTCCTGGTCTCGATGGTCGTGTACGCCTCGACCATCGCCGTGGTCAACTTCATCTGCGCCCGCACGGTGGGATCGCTGACCGGGCAGATCAACTTCTCCCAGGCCCTCGACGCCCTGAACGAGTGCATCGACGAGGTCGGCACCGACGGAGCCCGGCCCGTCACCGATACGTTCGCCGAGCTCTTCTCGCGGGGCATCCCTTACGTGGCACGCATCGTCCCCGCCCAGCGGGTGGCGGTGTTCGTCCGCAACGGGTCGCGGCAGCGCTACACGCTGCTGGCGTCGTGGCCGGACCTCACCATCGGCGCCGGCGACCTGGCCCTGCTGCCGGCGGTCGCCACCGCGCTCGCCGACAACACCGTCCAGATCGATCCCTGGCACTGCGTCCTGCCCGTCGGGTACGCACAGGACGGCGAACTGGTCATGGTCATCGAGCGGTCGGTCCCCGACGGGACGACCGAGACCCGGACCGCCGAGGAGGTCGGACTCCTGGCCGCCTCCTTCCTCCGGGTCACCAGCCGCGTGAACTTCGTCAACGGCCTCCACACCGAGAGCCGCACCGACCCGCTCACCGGCCTCGCCAACCGGCGCAGCCTGATGGAGCGCATCGAGATGGAGATGGCCCACGCCCTCCGGTCCGAGTCGCCGCTGAGCGTGGCGATGATCGACCTCGACCATTTCAAGGAGTTCAACGACCGCTACGGGCACATCGTCGGCGACACCGTCCTCCGCTCGATCGCCGCCATGATGGTGTCCAACACCCGGGACCAGGACCTGGTGGCACGCTACGGAGGCGAGGAGTTCTGCCTCGTCCTGCCCGACACCGACCTGCTCGGCGGCCACCACATCCTGGACCACCTGCGCAACGGAGGACGCGACTCGACGACCGCGCTCGACGTCACGATGTCGGTCGGACTGACCAGCTGGGACGGCATCGAGGACCCCGTGTCCTTCATCGACCGTGCCGACCGCGCCCTCTACCAGGCCAAGAACTCCGGCCGCGACCGCGTCGTCTCGATCGCCGCCTACACCGAACAGTAGGGCGGTCCTCCCGCACCAGGGGGCCGGGCGCCGGGCGGTTCAGTCCTCGGCGGCCAGGACCAGGTAGACGTTGTCGTCGACGGCGAACGAGTTCACCAGGACGAACCCCTGTGCGGCCAGGTCGTCGAGCGCGCCCTCCAGCTCGACCCGCCGCTCGGCGCCCACCAGTCGGCCACCGTGGACGCGCAGCACCTTGTGCCTCGTCACCGGGACACCCCTGGGCGCGCCGCGCCGCCGGCCAGCGCACCGTCGGGTGAGACGACCAGACCCGA
The DNA here is from genome assembly GCA_035534835.1 of Acidimicrobiales bacterium. GTDB lineage: Bacteria > Actinomycetota > Acidimicrobiia > Acidimicrobiales > RAAP-2 > Bog-756. Next base: position 14,388 of record DATLRE010000180.1, on the reverse strand, counting down.
CTCGCGCACACCGTCCCCCAGGCCGACCGGCTCGGGCCGGACCCGGATGTACCACTCGCGTCCCCACACCTCGGCGAACAGGTCGTCGGGTAGGGACAGGAAGAAGCTCTCCTCCGAGATCTGGCTGGCGTGGGCCGCCATGGCCGCGCGCTTGGCGGCGAGCCACGGCGAGACGTCGAGCTCGGTGGTGATCCGGGTGGCGGGTTCGCCCATCGTGTCGGCGCCTTCGAATTCGTCGTCGGATCCGTCGCCCGACTCGACGGCCCGGCGGCGCAGCTCCGCCATGACGTCCCGGTCCATGGTCGTGAGGTAGACGACGGGGGTGCCCGCACGCTCGGCGGCGGCCATGCCGACATCGTGCACCCGGACGTGGTCGGGATGCCCGTAGCCGCCGTGCTCGTCGTAGACGACGAGCACGTCCGAGTCCTCCTCGACCAGGACGGCGGCCAGCCGCCCGGCCGCCTCGTCCCTGTCGGCGGTGGCGAAGACGTCGTCCCGGGCGTTCGACTCCTCGCCCTCCATGCCCGAATCGTGATAGCCGAGCAGTTGCTGGCGGGCCACGCCGAGGACCGCCGACGCCTCGGCCAGCTCGACGGAGCGGCGCTCCCCGAGCGACTCGCCGGGACGCAGGAACCCGTCGGGGACCTCGCCGAGCTCGCCGCGGGTGGCGGTGACCAGGACGACGCGGTGACCTTCGTCCGCCAGGGACGCCATGGTCCCCCCGGTGGCGATCGCCTCGTCGTCGGGATGGGCGTGGAAGAAGGTCACGGTGGCCATTGCCCCGCACCCTACCGGGACCGGGGCACCGACCGTCAGCCGAGCGGCAGCTGGGGCGCCTCCGCCAACGACAGCTCGCCGGCGGGGGGTCGTCCCGAGCTGCGCTTCCGACCCGACCCCATGACAGCGAAGATGCGCTCCGGGCCGAACGACCGGATGGACCGGTCCCCCGGGCGCCCCCCGACGACCTCGATCGACTCGGTACCGTTGTGGGTGTTGACCACGTGGGCGCGGAACTCCCACGTCGCCCCCCGCAGCGAGAGTCCGCTGACCACCACCGGGTCACCCGCCCGCAGGCCGTTCCACGTCCCGGACCGCTCGAGGTGCTCGGAGGCCTGCAGGGCGGCCCGTCGGGCCCCGGCGGAGGCGTTCCGGTTCAGCGTCGCTCCTCGCGCATGGTGCGGATGCGGTGCCAGAAGAGCAGCGCCACGGCGGCGACGGCCAGCAGCGCCACGACGTAGCCCGCGTAGCTGAACGACTTCTGCACGTGGTCGTAACTGGAACCGAGCGAGTACCCGATCAGGCTGAGCGCGGTGCACCAGATGGCGCAGGCGATGGTGGTGAAGACCAGGAACTTGGTGATGGCCATCTCCCCGAGCCCGGCGGCGAACGAGACGAACGATCGGAGCAGGGGGATGAACCGGCCGAACAGCACCAGGGGCTCGCCATGCTTGTCGAACCATGCCTCCGCACGGTCCAGGTCCTTGTGCGTGAGGAGCACGTACTTGCCGAACCGGTCGACGAGCGGCCGACCCCCGAAGTAGCCGATGAGGTATCCGGCCAGGGATCCCAGCACCTCGCCCACCGTCGCCACCACGATCACCAGGACGATCGAGAGGTGGAACACCTCGGGGGAGGGGGAGCCGTCCGACAGCAGCTTGTGGACGTCCCCGCTGGCCAGCGCACCGCCGCCGATGATCGCCAGCTCGGAGCCGACCGGCAGTCCCATGGCCGAGACGAAGCTGAACAGGAAGATGGCGAAGTAGCTGTAGTGGTAGAGGAAGTTCGTCATGTCGGACCCTGTCTAGTCGGTGCGGAACGACCGATGGGGCCAACCCGAGGGCCGCGTCAGGTGATCGTCATCTTCACCGTGGCCGGACACCGTGCCCGGTCGGCTACCGTCACCCCGTGCCCCCCGGTCCGGAACCCGCTGCGGCCCCCGTCCGCTCCGCCGCCACCCCGGACGGCGTCGACCTGGCCCTCTACGACTTCGGAGGGTCCGGTCGGGACCTCCTCCTGGTGCACGCCACCGGATTCTGCGCCGGGGTGCTGCTACCCCTGGCCCGGGCCCTCGGCGACCGGTTCCACTGCTGGGCCCTCGACCTGCGAGGCCACGGACGCTCCGGCCGGCCGGCCGACGGGGACTACGCCTGGTCCGGCTTCGGCACCGACGTCCTCACGGCCGTCGACGCCCTCGGGCTCGTCGCGCCCGCCGCCTTCGGTCACTCCTGCGGCGGCGCCTCGCTCCTCCTGGCCGAACAGGCACGGCCGGGGGCGTTCCGCTCGCTCTACCTGTTCGAGCCGGTCGTCGTGCCCGACCAGCCGGTCCCGTTCCCGCTCGAGGAGAACCCGCTGTCGCGAGGGGCCCGGCGCCGGCGGGCCACCTTCCCCGACACCGAGGACGCCTTCGTCAACTTCTCGTCGAAGCCGCCCTTCGCCGCCCTCGACCCGGCCGTCCTGCTCCGCTACGTGGAGGACGGGTTCGAGACGATCCCGGCCGCGGAGGGCGGGGACGGCGAGGCGATCCGCCTTCGGTGCGACCGCGACGACGAGGCCGAGGTGTACATCCACGGATTCGGGAACGGCGCCTTCGCCCGCCTCGGCGAGGTCGGCTGCCCGGTCACGTTCGCCTACGGCGCGCAGACCGACTCGTTCGGCGGGGCGGAGATGGCCGCCGACGCCGCACGGGTGCCCCACGCCACGGTCGAGGCCTTCGAGGGCCTCGGGCACTTCGGTCCCCTCGAGCGTCCCGACGAGGTCGCCGCCCGCGTCCGCGCCGCCCTCGGACCCCCGGACGGCACACCCCGGCCGTAGGCTCGTTCCGTGCCGTTCGATCCCCCCCGCTCGCTGTCGCCGTCGAAGGTGTCGTCGTTCCGCGACTGCGCGCTGGCCTTCCGGTTCACCGCCATCGAGCGGCTGCCCGACCCGGCGACGGTGTGGACGGTGAAGGGGACGCTGGTGCACACCGCCCTCGAGCGGCTCTTCTGGAACCACGCCCCGGGGTCCCGGTCCCCGGCCGCGGCGTCGGCCGAGCTCGACGCGGCATGGTCCGCCCTGCAGGACGACCCCGACTTCCGGTCGCTCGACCTCGGTGCCGACGAGGCCGCTGCGTTCCGGTCCGACGCCGACCTGCTGGTGGCGAACTACTTCCGACTCGAGGACCCCGACGAGATCGATCCGATCGGCGTGGAGCTGACCCTCGAGGCGCGCCTGGGAGACGTCCGGCTCCGGGGCATCCTCGACCGGCTGGACCGCACACCCGACGGCGACCTGGTCGTCGTCGACTACAAGACCGGTCGGGCGCCGGCCCCGGCCTACGAGCAGTCCCGGCTCGCCGGAGTCCAGCTGTACGCACTCCTGTGCGAGGAGGTCCTCGGACAGCGGCCGGTCCAGGTCAAACTCCTCCACCTCCGCGAGCCCACCGTGATCTCCGCCGAGCCCACCGAACAGGGGCTGCGGGGTCAGCGCACCAAGACGCTCGCAGTCTGGTCGGCGATCGAACGGGCCTGCCGCGACGAGGACTTCCGACCGCGGACCGGGCCCCTCTGCCGCTTCTGCCGATTCCGCGACTTCTGCCCGGCCTACGGCGGCGACCCCGACCTCGCCGCCGCCGCCCTGGGCTCGTCCGACCGCGGGGCGGCGTGAGCGGCCCCGGGACCGGGTCCGACGACCCCTCCGCCGTCGACGGGCGCACCGGGGTGGCGACCGTCGTCGACGCCGTCGACGGGTGGGTCGATCGCCGGTTCGAACCGTTCCGCGGCATCCCGGCTGTGGACACGGCGGCCAAGGTGATCACCGGCGCCGGCGACCACGGCTGGCTGTGGACCGGGGTGGCCGTGTGGCGGGGCTGGCGGTCGGGTCCGGCCCGGCGCGCCGCCGTCCGGGCGCTGGGCGTGGCCGGCGTGTCGTCGGCCGCGGTCAACGCGGGGATCAAGCAGGTCGTCGGGCGGGAGCGCCCCGACCGGTCGGACCTCCGGATCTCGGACGGCGGGATCCCGGTGCGCGAGCCGAGGACGAGCAGCTTCCCGAGTGGCCACACGCTGGCCGCGTTCACCGCGGCGACGGTGCTCGGCCGGCCCGGGGACCGGGCCGGCAACGCCTTCCTGTACGCGGCGGCCGGCCTGATCGGAGTGAGCCGGATCCACCTGCGGGCCCACCACGCCTCGGACGTCCTCGGCGGCGCGGTCATCGGGACCGCGCTGGGCCTCGCCGTCCGGCGCCTCCGCTGACGGTGCCCGCCGATGGGCACGGGCGGGTGGCGGGTGGCGGGTCGGGCTCCCGGGGGAATGGACGTCCGTCGGTGGACGTTGAGCCCGGCATGAGCACTCCGCAGACGTTCTCCGTGACCTGGGACTACCGGTGTCCCTTCGCCCGCAACGGCCACGAGCACCTCCTCGACGGGCTCGAGGCCGGAGCCGGATGGGACGTCACCTTCGTGCCGTACTTCCTCAACCAGGGGATGGGGACCGAGGGACAGGACACGTGGGACGACCCGGCCCATCAGGCCGATCTGCTGTCCCTGGCAGCCGGGGTCGCCGTACGCGACCGGTTCCCCGAGCACTTCCTCGCCGTGCACCGGTCGATCTTCACCGCCCGTCACGAGGAGGGCGGGGACCTGCGCGACCGGGCCGTGGTCCGCGCCGCCCTGGACCGGGCCGGTGTCGACGGCGCCGCCGTGCTGGCCGAGGTGGACGAGGGCGGTCCGGCCAAGATGATCCGCCAGGAGCACGAGCGCTGCGTCGCGGAGTTCGACGTGTTCGGCGTACCGACCTTCATCGTCGGCGACGACGCCGTGTTCGCCCGGCTGATGAGCCGGCCCGGCGGCGACGGCGAGGTGGCCCGGGCCACGATCGACCGCGTGCTCGGACTCATCGGCGGGCACCCGGAGCTGAACGAGTTCAAGCACACCCGGCTGTCCCGCTGAGCGGGCCCCACGGCGCGCCGACCACCGGGGACCCCCGGGATCCGGCCGGAGGCTGCTAAGCACGTCGCCGTGCGCAGGCCGGCCCGATGACGACGAGCGTGTGGGGCCTGACCCTCGGATCGGTCCTGTTCGCCGGTGCGGTCGTGCTGGCGGCCGGGTTCTTCCAGTCGGCCGCCGGATTCGGGTTCGCCCTGCTCGCCGTCCCCCTCCTGTCGCTGGCGGTCCCGCCCCAGACGGCGGTCGTGGTCGTCTTCCTGCACGCCACCGTCTCGAGCCTCCTGACCGCGACCCACCGGCGGGGCGACGTCGACCGGGTGGAGGCGGCCCGGCTCAGCCTCGGTGCCGTGGTGGCCATGCCGCTCGGTGCGCTGATCCTGGTGACGGCGACCGCCGGGACGCTGCGGCTCGCACTCGGGATCGTCACCTGCTCGGCGGCGGTCCTGATGCTCCTCCCCGCCACCAAGCGACGCCCGGACCTGGTGGTGCGACCCTGGGCCACCTACGCGGTGGGCGCCGTCAGCGGCGTCCTCAACACGGCACTGGCCACCAACGGTCCGCCGCTCGTCCTGTACCTGCGCGCCCGCGGCCTCACCGTCTCCGCCTTCCGGGGCACCATCTCCGCCGTCTTCGTGGTGAGCGACGTGGTCGGACTGGGCATCCTCGTGGCCAGCGGGGCGATCCACACCGCCGCCGTCCGCTACTTCGTGCTCACCCTCGCGCCCGCCGCCGTGGGATGGAGCGTCGGGAGCGCCACCGCGTCCCGGCTCCGCCACCACCACTTCGTCCGCATGGTGGACCTCCTGCTGCTGGTCAGCGGCGTACTGGCCATCGCCAAGGCCTTCCTCGGCTGAACCGGAGGGGCGGCCGGCGGCCGGCTCAGCTCCCGGCGAGCCCGGCCAGGGTGTCGATCGACGCGCGGATCTCGTCTCCGGAGCCGAACGGGGCACCGCAGAAGTCCGTGGTGCCGATGTCGGCGAGACGCCGGACCTGGTCGGCCACCTCGGCGGCGGTGCCCACGACGGCCACGTCGGCCGGGCCCTCTGCGCCTTCGCGGTCGAGCATGGCCCGGTACGAGGGGAGGTGCCCGTAGACGGCGAACACCTCGGCCGCCTTGGCCCGGGCGGCGGCCGGGTCGTCGGTCACGCACACGGGAAGGCCCACCCCGACCTGGGGCAGGGGGCGCCCGGCCTCGGCCGCCGCCGCCCGGATCGTCGGGATGATGTGCTGCTCGACCGTCGCCGGGCCGGTCATCCACGTGATGGTCCCCGATGCCATCCGCCCGGCGATGGTCAACATGACCGTGCCGAGGGCGGCCACCAGTACGTCCGGCGCCGGGGCCGCCACCTGGAGCGGCCCGAAGGTGGAGGCGCGCAGCGTCTCACCGGCGAAGGTCACCTGCTCCCCCGCCAACAGCGGCAGGAGGATCTCGAGGTACTCGCGCATGTGTCGGGCCGGCTTGTCGAAGGACATCCCGAACACGTTCTCGATCACGAGTTGGTGCGACAGCCCGATCCCCAGTGTGAGGCGCCCGCCGCTCGCCGCCTGCACCGTCAGGGACTGGGCCGCCAGCATCACGGGATGGCGGGGGTAGGTGGGGACGACGGCCGTGCCGAAGTGGATCCCGGGCACCTCGCGCGAGACGGCGGCGATGGCGGTGAGCGCGTCGAGGGCGAAGATCTGGGACGACCACGCCACCTCGATCCCGGCGTCCGCGAGCGAAGCCACCTGGCCCACCACGTCGTCGAACGGCTTGTCGGTGTCGAACATCACGCCGATGCGCATCGGGGCCTCGATTCTGATCGCGTGCACCGCCGGAGCGGGGCCGGGCCGCGCCCTGGTGGCCGGCCCGTCGGGATCCCCACCGTACCGGGCGTGCCGACCGGTCGCCTCGGAGTCGGCGTCGGTTTGCACCCGGGCCACCGCTGTCGTGCAGAATGCATCCATGACCGTTGCCATCCTCATGGGAAGTTCCTCCGACGCGTCCGTCATGGACGACGCCGTCCAGACCCTCCGCTCCTTCGACGTCCCCGTCGAGGTGCGCGTCCTGTCCGCCCACCGGACGCCCGACGACACCATCGCCTTCGCCCGGGGGGCCAAGGACGCCGGGGTCCAGGTGATCATCGCTGCCGCCGGCGGGGCCGCCCACCTGGCGGGCGTGGTCGCCGCCACCACCGCCCTGCCGGTCATCGGCGTGCCCATCGCGCTGGCCAACCTGGGAGGAATGGACTCGCTGCTCGCCATGGTGCAGATGCCCAAGGGCATCCCGGTGGCGACCGTGGCGGTCAACGGCGCCCGCAACGCCGCCCTGCTGGCCATCCGGATCCTCGCCCTATCGGACACCCGGGTCGCCGCCGAGCTGGACCGCTACATCGCCGAGCTCGCCGACCAGGTCCGCGACATGGACTCCGAGATCGTCAGCCGGTACGCGGCGGGCTGATCCACCCGTCCCTCGCACCGCGCCCGCACGGGCCGACCGAGGGGTGCGCTCACGTTGCCGCCGCGTGCATCTCCCACACCAGGACCTCGGCGTCGGCCACGCCGGTGACCCGTCGCCCGCCCGCTGCCGTCAGCCGGACGGCGTCACCCTCGTCGAGTCGGCCGACGCCCTCGAGTTCGACCGATCCCCGGGGGACGAACAGGTGGAGGAACGGTGCCTCGGGCAGCGTCACCTCCTGGGTCGGTCGCAACCGGGCGGCATGCAGCGCCGCGCTGCGGTTGGCGATCCGGATGGCCGTGTCGCCGGCGTGGTCCGGGATGCCCGAAGCGACGGTGACCAGCCCGCCGGCCATGCGCTCCGGTGCGATCTCGAGCTGCTCGTAGCCGGGCGTGATGCCCTGCTCGTCGGGGAGCACCCACATCTGGACGAAGTGGACCGCTGTCTCGTGGACCTCGCCGGCCACGTTCCACGAGTCGTTCCGCTCCGAGTGGAGGATGCCGGTCCCCGCGCTCATCCGCTGGGCGAGGCCCGGGTAGATGACGCCGTTGTTGCCCATCGAGTCCTGGTGGACGAGGGAGCCGTCCAGCACCCAGGTCACGATCTCCATGTCCCGGTGGGGATGGGTGTCGAAGCCGGTCCCGGGGGCGACCCGGTCGTCGTTGTTCACCAGCAGGAGCCCGTGGTGGGTGTTGGTGCGACTGCGGTGGTGGCCGAACGCGAAGGAGTGCTTCGAGTCGAGCCAGCCGGCGTTGGTGACGAACCGGCTGCCCGCACGCCGGACGTCGATCTCGGGGGACCTCTGCACACTCGTCACGGTTCCTCCTCGCAGCGCCCCGTCCGGGCGCCCATTAGGTGACAGATCACGTACACTGCCTACAGCGCCGGCGGCGCCCCGTTCATTCCCGGAGGTGGCCGATGGCCGACACGACGGCGTGGCTCACCGACGAGCAGCAGCGGGTGTGGCGGGCGCTCCTCCAGCTCACCACACGCCTCCCGGCGCGGCTGAACCGGCAGCTCCAGGAGGACAGTGGTCTCTCCCTCGCCGACGTCGACGTGCTGGTCGGCCTCACCGACGCGCCCGACGGGCGCGTGCGGGTCACCGGGCTGGCCCGGGCGCTCGGATGGGAGCGGAGCCGGCTGTCGCACCAGGTGGCACGCATGGCCCGTGCCGGGCTCGTGCGCCGCGAGGCCTGCGAGGACGACCGCCGGGGGTCGTACGTGGCGATCACCGACGCCGGACGGGGTGCGCTGGCGGAGGCCGCGCCCGCCCACGTGGCACTCGCCCGCGAGCTGGTCGTCGACGCGCTCGCCGCCGAAGACCTCGGGCGGCTGGGCGCCCTGGTCGACACCGTCCTCGACCGGATCGACGACCCGTCCTGACCGGGCCGGTCCCGGGTGACGGCACAACTCGGGGCCGGGTCCCGCCCACGGCGATCGCGGCGTCGCCCCGGATTCCTGTGGGACGGCGAGTCGCCCGGTCACCTGGCAGCCGCGGGTGCACCCCTGCGCACACGGGCCCCGCTCTGCAGGGCAGACTCGGCCTGTGGAACGCGGACGTGCACGCAAGCTGGTCGTCGTCGAGGTGGTGGCCGTCTGGGCGGTGGTGACGCCGATCATGTGGGGCGACCTCCACCGACGTCCCGCGGACCAGATACGAGGGAGGAAGTGGGTCTGGCGACTGGCCAGCCTGAATCTCTCGGGCTCCGCCGCCTACTTCCTGTTCGGGCGTCGCCGACCGGACCGACCCGCCTCCGACACCCCTCCCCGCCGGCGGCTAGAATAGAACTTGTTCTAGTTCCGGACCGGGGAGGTCGCATGGGAGACGTCGAGCAGCAGGCGGGTGCACCTGCGGGTGAGCGGGTCGCCTTCGTGCAGTCCGAGTGGCACGCGGACCTGGTCGACCGGTGCCGGGACGCCTTCGTCGCCGAGATCGGCGCGCGCGGCATCGCCCGGGACGCCGTGGACCTCTTCCGGGTCCCAGGTGCCTTCGAGATCCCGCTCCACGCGCAGCGCCTCGCCGCCAGTGGGCGCTACGCGGCAGTGGTGGGCGCCGGATTCGTGGTGGACGGCGGCATCTACCGGCACGAGTTCGTGGCCGGCGCCGTCGTCGACGGACTCATGCGGGTACAGCTCGACACGGGTGTCCCGGTCCTGTCCGCCGTGCTCACCCCGCACCATTTCCACGAGCACGGTGTCCATGCGGCACAGTTCGGCGAGCACCTCGAGGTGAAGGGCGCCGAGGCCGCACGTGCCTGCGTCCGTACCCTCGCCAGCCTGTCGGGACTGCCGGACCGGACCGCCGCCTGAGCACGGCCGCCGGGCGCCCCGCCGGCTCGGCGGGCGGCGGCACCGGATCAGCGGGGGGCGAGCCCCTCGACCGCCTCGGCCAGGTCGACGCCGAACGGGAGGACGGCCAGAACGGGGATGTCCACGCCGTTGGCCACGTAGCGGGACACGTGGTCGCGGCACGCGGCGAACGAGCCGTGCACGACCAGCTCGTCCACGACCTCGTCGGGGATGGCGGCCAGCGCGCCCTTGCGGTCGCCGGCCTGCCACAGCTCCCACATCGGGGCGAGGGCCTCGCCCCGGCCGAGCCACCGGTGGAACTCCGCGTAGACCCCCACGTTGAGGTACGCCGTGATCATGCGGCGACCGACGGCCCGGGCCATGTCGGCGTCCTCGGAGGGGATCACGAAGATGCGCGCCGCCACGGGGATGTCCGCGCCGAGCTCGGGGGTGACCGTGGCCACGTCGCCCGCCGACAGCCAGTTGATGATCACGCCGTCGGCGGCCCGGCCGGCCAGCCGCAACATGCCCGGGCGGAGGGCGGCCAGGAAGATCGGGGGCGGGTGTTCGACCGGCCGCGCCAGCCGGAAGCCCCTCACCTCGAACGTGTCGTACGCCGTGTCCACCTTCTCCCCCGCCAGTGCCGAGCGGAGGAAGGCGATGGTGTCGCGCACCCGCTTGTACGGCTCGGTGAAGGGCACGCCGTTCCACCGGGACACGATCACGTCCGAGGAGGTGCCCAGGCCGAAGGTGAAGTGCCCGGGCGCCGCCTCGGCCAGTGCGGCCACGCTCTGGGCCAGCAGCGCCGGCCCCCGGGTGTACGCGGGGATGATCGCCACCCCGAGCTGGAGCTGGGGGGTCCAGGCCGCGGCCAGGGCCAGCGGGGTGAAGCCGTCGACCCCGTCGGTCTCCGCCGACCACACGTCGGTGTAGCCGAGCCGGGCCAGGTCCTCGTACCACCGGCGGTGCTCGGTCAGCGGGATCCCGTCGAAGGGGACGGTGATCCCGTAACGGGCACCCGGCGTGGCGGCGCGGGCGTCGGACGTCGTGGCAGCCTCGGTCATGGCCCCCGTATTACACCCTCTTGGCACACTGGGCCGATGAGCCAGAACACCGAGGCCCGGAAGCACGGGCTCCAGCCCCCGCTCCCCCTGGTCGACGCCGACGGGGGGACCGCCGAACCGTCGCCGCCGGACTCCGACGCCGAATGGCGCCTCGACGAGCACACCCGCGACGTCGGACGTCGGGGCATCGCCGCCGCACGGGCGCGCCTCCGCTCTTCGTCCGGAACGGCACGGAGGACCGGCCCGGACCGCGGGCCCGGACCGGGCGCACCCGAGCACGCCCCGGGTCGCGCCGCCTGACCGACCGGCGACTACGGTCGGGGCATGGCGTCCGTAGCCGAGCGGCTCGGGGCTGACCCTGATGCCCGCCTCCTGATCCTGAACTGTGCCGACCTCGGCCTCTGCCATTCGTCGAGCACCGGCGTCTACGACGCACTGCGCAACGGCATCGCCACTTCGGCATCGCTCCTGGTGCCGGCGCCCTGGGCGCGTGAGGCGGCGTCGCGGTTCCGGGGCGACGACGTCGGCGTGCGGTTGACGCTGAACGCCGAGCACGACCTGTACCGCTGGGGTCCCATCACCCAGGCCCCGTCCCTTCTCGACGGCGACGGTGGCTTCCCCCGGACCGTCTCCGACGTCTGGGACCATGCCGATCTCGACGAGGTGCGCCGCGAGTGCCGGGCCCAGGTGGAGCGGGCGGTCCTGTGGGGTTTCGACATCAGCCACCTCGAGGCCCACCGTGACGCCCTCCTGCTGCGTCCCGAGTTCTTCGACGTCTACCTGGAGCTGGCCCTCGAGTTCGGCCTGCCCCTCCGGCTGCCCGATGTCGTCGTCGAGCCGACCGCGGGCTTCCCGATCCGCAGTCTGGCCGCCGAGGAGGGCGTCCTGTTCGCCGACCACGCCTGCACCGTGCCGGCCCGAGGTGGCCGCGAGGCGCTGCTGGCGATCCTGTCCGCGCTCGAGCCCGGGGTGACCGAGATCACCCTGCACCCCGCCGTGGACACATCCGAGCTACGGGCCGCCACGCCCGACTGGTCGTCCCGGGTGTCCGACCTGGCCCTGCTGCTCCACGATGTCGAGGTGGCCGCGGCCGTGGCCGCTTCCGGCGCCGTCCCCATCGGCTACCGGCCCCTGCGCGAAGCGATGCGGTCCACGCCGGGGACGTGAGCGCGGCTCACGAGCCCGTGGCGGCGGACCTCCCGCCCGGCCCCGGCCCCCGGCCCCTGACCGTGACGGGGCTCCTCCTTCTCGACCCGCACGGGCACGACCCCACGGCCGTCGAGTCGATCACCTTCGACGACGGGGGTATCGGCGTGGTGCGGAGCCGGGGCGAGGCCCCCCGGGTCCTACCGTGGGCGGCCCTCATCGCCCACGCCGTCGAACCCTGGGCCGGCGGGGTGATCCCGGGGTGGTGGGTGGAGCCCGACGCCTCGGGGGCCGCGGGGGCCGACGCCTCGGGAGCCGATGTCGTGGGCGCCCTGCTGACCGGCTCCCGTACGGCGGCGCGCCGGCTCCCCCACGCCGAGGCCGGCGCCATGATCAGCATCCAGACCCGGAGCGGCACCTACCGGTTCCTGCGCTCCGGCGGCGATCCGTCGGAACTCGCGCCGAGGATCGCCGAGTTCGCCGTGCGCCACCGCGGCCCGGCCGGGGTGTCGACGGTGACGACGGTGGCCGCGCGCCGCCGCGGCCCTCGATCGGGATGGGCGCGGGTCCGACCATGGCTCGTGGCGCTCCTGGTGGTCGTCCTCGCCGCCGCCGTGACGGTGATCCTGCTCCAGAGCGCCGGGGTGATCCACCTCCCCTTCCTCGGCAGCGACGGGTCGGCGGGGATCGGGGCCCTCGACCGGTCGCCACCCACCTGAGGGCGGCGGCGCCCCGGACGCCGACCGGGCGGCGATGTTCAGGACGCCGACCGGGCGGCGATGCGCTCGCGGCACCCCCGTGCCGCATCGGTGGCCGCCAGGGCGAGCAGGTCCAGCACCAGGCCCATGTCGCCGGCCACCTTCATCCGACCCTGCATGAAGGCGACGCTGGGGTCGAGGTCACCGCCCAGGACGGCACGGGCGTCCTCGAACGTCAACGTCACGGTGGCGTCGGGCCCCTCCCCCGCCCCGGAACCGATGTCGGTGAGACGACCCCCGCCGAACCGGGCGTGCGCGGTCCGGTCGCCGCCGGGGGCCCCGGCCACGTCGACCCGGAGCGTGCCCTCGAGCGAAGGCGGAGCGGCGAGCCCGACCAGCTCCGCGCGGACGGCGGCGGTCCACCCGTCGGCGGTGTCCGCGACCATCACGCGCCCGGTCCATCGACGCCGGCGAACAGGTCGGTCTCCACCACGCCGTCCCATCGGACGGCGGTGACCGAACCGTCCGGCGCACCCCGTAGGGCCAGCCGGTAGTCGTCGTGGGGCTGGATGGTGGCCATGACCTCGGGTGGGAGCCCGAACCAGAACCGGGACTCGGGGTCGACCTGGGTGGCGTGGGCCAGGAGCGCACGACGGCGCACGTCGGCGTGGTCGGCGATGTCGACGACCGTGGTCGGGACCTCGTCGGGCATCGTGTCCCAGCGCTTCCGCCACTCCTCGTCGAAGGGCGACTCGAGGCCCAGCTGGACGAACTTGTCGTGGACGGCCCGGAAGCGGGCCGCCGAGTGCACGGTGTAGTAGAGCTTGGCCGGCTGGAAGGCCGGGCCCGCCGTCGGGAACCGCGCCCGGTCACCGGCCGCCCGGAAGGCGGCCAGTCCGACCTCGTGGACCCGCAGGTGGTCCGGGTGCGGGTAACCCGTCTGGTCGTCGCCGTAGATGACCATGACCTGGGGCCTCGTGCGTCGGATGACGGCCACCAGGCGGCCGGTGGCCTCCTCGAGCGGAGCGGCGGCGAAGCAGTCGGGGTTGGCGTTGGCCGCCGACCCGGCCATGCCGGAGTCGCGGTACCCGAGCAGCTCCACCTCGTCGTAGCCGATGACCTCGGCGGACCGGGCGAGCTCTCCGCGTCGGACGGCGGCCAGGTCGGCACGGACCTCGGGCCTGTCGAGGGCCGGGTTGAGGATCTCGCCCTCCTCGCCGCCGGTGCAGCACACGAGCACGGTGCGTACCCCGTCCGCGTGGTACCGGGCGACGGTGCCGGCTCCCTTGGAGGCCTCGTCGTCGGGGTGGGCGTGGACGGTCAACAGGCAGCGCGGCGGGGACACGCCGCTCACGCTATCGGGACCCGGGCGCGTACACTGCACGAAGAACGTGAGGAAGGATCGTCGCCGATGGGTGTCATGAAGCGCATGTCCGGGATTCTCCAGGCCAAGACGAACAAGCTCCTCGACAAGGCCGAGGACCCGCGGGAGTCCCTGGACCTCTCGTACCAGAAGCTCCTGGAGAACCTGCAGAAGGTCCGCCGGAGCGTGGCCGACGTCACCACGGCCAAGAAGCGCATCGAGCTCCAGGCCACCCAGCTCCAGGGCCAGGCCGACAAGCTCCAGCAGCAGGCGAAGGACGCCCTGGCCCAGGACCGCGAGGACCTAGCCCGCGAGGCCCTGGGCCGACGGGCCGCCCTGGCCCCGCAGCTGGCCGATCTCCAGACCCAGCACGAGCAGGTGGCCGCCCAGGAGCAGAAGCTCATCGTCACCGCCCAGAACCTCCAGACCCAGGTGGACGCCTTCCGCACCAAGAAGGAGACGATGAAGGCCAC
>DATLRE010000179.1:0-2174 GCA_035534835.1 Acidimicrobiales bacterium | reverse complement strand
GGGGGCACCGGATCGGCGCCCGGACCATGAGCGAGGAGGACGACACCGTCGAGGCGGGGACGGCCACCGCCGCCGAGCAGCGGTTGCCCACACCCCCACGCGGCGCCACCCGTCGCCTCGGCGGGGCCACGGCCGGCATGGCCGTCGGCACCACGCTGTCGCGGCTCACCGGGGTCGGCCGTGTCATCGCCCTCACCGCCGCCGTCGGCGGCCACGGGTTCGCCGATGCCTACAACCTCGCCAACACGACGCCCAACATCATCACGGACATCGTCATCGGCGGGGTCCTGGCCGCCACGTTCGTCCCCGTCTTCGTCTCGGAGCTGACGACAAAGGACGCCAAGCAGGCGTGGGAGGCCATCTCGTCGGTGGTCACCGCGACCGTGGTCCTGGTGGTGGTCGCCACCGTCGCCTTCTTCGTCCTCACCCCGTCGATCATCGACCTCTACACGGCGACCAACCACCACGCCGACGTGCACCAGCAGCAGGCCGTCGCCACCTACCTGCTGCGGTGGTTCGTGCCCCAGTTGGCCTGTTACGGGCTGATCGCCCTGGCGACGGCGCTCCTCAACACGCAGGGCAAGTTCGCCGTCCCGATGTTCGTGCCGATCGCCAACAACCTGGTGGTGGTCGCCATCCTCGTCTGGTTCCACGTCCTGGTCCCCAATCCCAGCCTCGCCACCATCGACGCCCACCACACGGCGCTCCTGCTGCTCGCGGTGGGCACCACGCTCGGGGTGGTCGTCCAGGCCGCGCTCCTCGTGCCCTCGCTGCTGCGGTCGGACCTGCGGGTCCGGTTCCGGTGGCAGCCGCGCCACGAGGCCATGCGGCGGATCACCCGGCTGGCCGGGTGGACCTTCGGCATCGTGCTCGCCAACCAGGTGGCGCTGGTGGTGGTGCTGGCGCTGGCGGACGGGGCCCGGGTCCCCGGCGCGGTGTCGGCCTGGACCTACGCCTACACGTTCTTCCAGCTCCCCTACGGCGTGATCGCCGTGTCGGTCATGAGCGCGGTGACCCCGTCACTCTCGGCCCGGTGGGCGGAGGGGAACCTGGCCGCCTTCCGGCACCGGATGGCCTTCGGGCTCCGGAGCATGCTGGCGCTCGTCATCCCGTCCGCCGTCGGGATGATCATCCTCGCCCACCCGCTGATCGACCTCGTGCTCGCCCACGGCGCCGAGACCCCGGCCCAGGCCTCGGTGACCGCGGCCACCCTCGCCATGTTCGCCCTCGGTCTGCCCGGATTCTGCACCTTCCTCTACGTGGTCCGGGTCCTCCAGTCGATGCAGGACACCCGCACCGCGTTCCGCATCTACCTGGTCGAGAACGCCATCAACATCGCGCTGGCCATCGCGCTGGTGGGCCCGCTCGGCGTCCGCGGCCTGGCCCTGGCGATGTCGGTGGCCTACTCCGTCGCCGCGGTGATCGGGCTGAGGGTCGTGGCCGCGAAGGAGGACGGACTCGCCGTCGACGACCTGAGGACGCCGCTGACACGGGTCCTCGTGTCCACCGCGGTGATGGCCGTGGTCACGCTGTTCGCGGTCAACGTCTCGGGGGCGACGTCCGGTGTGGCCCTGCTCGGCAGGCTGCTCCTCGCCGTGGTGGTCGGTGTGGTCGCCTTCGTGGGGACGACGGCGGTGCTCGGCGCGCGCGCGGATCGGCACCCGCCCGGTCCACGGTCCGGACAGGTGCACCCGGTGTCCGACGAGGTCCCCCTCGCCGACCGGGACGTCCCGGTCGTGCCCGACCAGCCCGGGCCCGACGGTCCCCGCGAGCGGGCGGCCACCTCGTCCATCCGGTTGATCACGCCGGAGCCGGACGCGGATGACGACGCGCCGCCCACGACCCCCCTGGCCGTCGAGACGTCACCCGGCGACCAGCCCTACGACGCCTCCGGCCGGTCCTCGCCGGTTCCGTTCCGTGGCAGACTCGGCCCGGGCACCGGCACCCCCCCGGTGCGCCATCTGCGTCCGGTGCCCGGCGGACGGGCGTCCGCGCCCCCGGGTGTCCCGGGTGGCGGCCGCACCTCCGGTGGAGGGACGGACGACGAACGGGGGGCGGAGCCGCCCCCCCAGGACGAGGAGTGACGCATGGCCAGGATCCGGGTAGTGACCGACAGCGCGTGCGACCTCTCGGCCGACGTCGCCGAGTCGCACGGCATCACGATCGTCCCCCTG
>DATLRE010000178.1:0-19842 GCA_035534835.1 Acidimicrobiales bacterium | reverse complement strand
GGCGGGGTTGACGAAGCCGACGGTGGCCGGCTGCCCCTGATCGATCACGGCCATCAGCGCCCCCCACAGCGGTGATGCAACGCTGGTGCCCCCGGCGACCCCCCAACCTCCGCCCCAGTAGTTGATGAACCCATGGGCGGGGTCGGCCAGCGCCGAGACGTCGGGCACCTCGCGACAGCTGGCTCGACCGATCGCACTGCACTGCGCCGAGGCGGCAGGGCCGTTCACGCCGGACCCGGACTGCCACGACGGCTGGCCGAACACCGACGAGACGCCTCCGCCACCGGCGCCGGTGCCCGGCCCGGAGTTCCACACCGTCTCGGTCGGCGGCGGGCTCGCCGACACGATCGAGGTGCCGCCCGCCCCGGTCACGTAGGGCTGGTCGGCCGGATCATCCACCTGCAGCGAGGTGTCGTTGCCGACGACGACCGACGGGTTGTAGCAGTCCTCAGACCCGGCGTCCCCGGAGGCGGCCACGATGGTCTGGCCCTGGGCCGCGGCCTGGGCGAACAGCGAGGATTCGGTGGCCCGCATGGTCGGATCCATCTGCGGCTCGCAGATGCCCCAACTGGTGCTGATGACCTGAGTGGAGTCGTCGCCCACCATTCGGGCATAGATGTCGATGGGGCCGTTGCCCACCTGGCGGCCGGAATACACCTGGATCGAGGCACCCGGCGCCAAGCTCGCCATTTCCTCGATGTCCAGCGCCGCCTCCCCACCCTGGGGGCCGGTGGCACCCCCGTCGACGTTGATGTTCTGGACACTGACGCTGGTGCCGAAGCAGTTTTGGTAGGTGGCGATGTCACTCGGGGTGTACGGCTCGAGCTCGTAGATGCCGACCCTCAAGCCCGCTCCGGTGCGACCCTGGCCGTACAGGGTGGAAAACCCGTAGGCATTGGCCAGCTGGTCGGCGGTGTACCCCGACGGGTGCAGCGCGCTCGCCGCCGGGCAGGCGGACGGCGCCGAGTGGGCGGTCACGCCGCGGCTGGCCTTGGGTGCCGCCGGTGGGTTCGACCCGCCGCCGGTCGAAGGAGGGGCGGTGGTGGCGGTGGTTTTGATCTGGGCATGGGGCTGGACCACCGTGCTGAGCCCGATCACTCCCTGGAGGGCGCCGGCCAGGGCGGCGGGAACCACCGGAAGGGCGGTGTTGTTCCGGGCCACCCGGCCCGACGGGAGGCGGGTGGCGATCAGCGAGGTACCGAACGCCTGCTCCACCTGGCTGGCCGTCCCCGATACCGGGATCAGCAGACCGCCGGGGTCGGTGGCCCCGACCTGAAGGCCGGTGGAGGAGAGCCAGGCCCGCACCGCGGCCACGGTGGAGGCTGTCGGTCCGAAGGTGGGCCCGAACTGACCGGCGCCCAGGTAGTGCCGGAAGTCGGGCGAGCCGGGCGTCGAGATGTCGGTGATGAAGGAGTCCAACGCCGCCTGGTCCCGTGGCTTGAGCGAGACGTCCACCGACACCGGGGCGTTCGGATCGGTCGACCCGATCACCTTGGAGCCGGAGGGCAGCAGAGGCGCCGACCCGGCCAACCGGACCACCGCGGCTGCCACCTTGTCCCCGGTCCCCGACAGGGATGCCGACCCGGCCGGCTGGGACGTCGCCAGGACGGCAACGACCGCCACCGAGACCACGCCCAGCGGCGCCCACCTTCGGATCCGCCCCCGTCTCATGGGTGCAGTCTGGCCTATTTCCGGTCCGGGGATTCGTCGGCGGGATCCGGTTCGGCGGACCCCCCACCCGAGCCGCGGTCGTCAGGATCGTCCGGACTCGAGCCGGGGCCCCCTTCCCGCCAGCCCCGGAGCCGGTCGGCGACTACCGCCTCGTGGCCCCGGTCGCTCGGCTCGTAGTAGCGGGCGTCGCCCAGCTCGTCGGGGAGGTACCGCTGCGGGGTCCAGGCTCCGGGCTCATCATGGGGATAGACGTACCCCTCCCCGTGGCCGATGGCGGCCGCGCTCCGGTAGTGGGCGTCGCGAAGGTGGGTGGGGACCTCACCCCGCGGCCACTCCCGCACGTCCCGCTGCGCCCGTCCGAGGGCCACGGTCACCCGGTTCGACTTCGGGGCGCAGGCCAGATGGACCACGGCCTGGGCCAGGTTGAGCTGGGCTTCAGGAAGGCCGACGAACTCCACCGCCCGGGCGGCGGCGTCGGCCACCACCAGTGCCAGGGGATCCGCCTCGCCGATGTCCTCACTGGCCAGGATGACCAGGCGGCGGGCGATGAACCGGGCGTCCTCCCCCGACTCCAGCATCCGGGCCAGCCAGTAGAGCCCGGCGTCGGGGTCCGAGCCCCGGATCGACTTGATGAAGGCGCTGACCTGGTCGTAGTGGTCGTCCTCGCCGTAGTGCTGCAGGCGGGTGTGCCGGGCGCGCTCGACGTCCTCGAGCGCCACCGGTCGGGTGCCGGCCAGTGCCAGCGCCACCTCGAGCGTGGTGAGCACGGCGCGGGCGTCGCCGTCGGCCAGGCCGACCAGCGCGGCGACCGCGGCGGGCTCGGCCGACGCCCCCTCGGCGGCCAGGCCCCGGGCGACCACGGCGGCGAGGTCGTCGTCGGTGAGCGGTTCCAGCCGCCACAGGGTGGAGCGCGACAGCAGCGGTGCGTTGACCTCGAAGAACGGATTCTCGGTCGTCGCCCCGATCAGCACGAGCAGTCCCTCCTCCACCGAGGGCAGGAGCGCGTCCTGCTGGGACCGGTTGAACCGGTGGACCTCGTCCAGGAAGAGGATGGTGCCCCGTCCCTGCTCCCCGAGCAGGCGCCGCGCTCCCTCGACCACCTCACGCACGTCCTTCACCCCGGCGGTCACCGCCGACAGGGGCACGAAGTGCTTCGAGGTGGCCGTCGCCACCACCGTAGCCAGTGTCGTCTTGCCGGTGCCGGGCGGCCCCCACAGGATGGCCGAGGTCAACCGGTCGGCCTCGATCAGCGCCCGCAGGGGCGCCCCGGGACCGACCAGGTGGCGCTGGCCGATGATGTCGTCGAGCGTGTGCGGCCGCAGGCGCGCCGCCAACGGCGCCCGCTGGGCGACGCGCTCGGCGGCGGCGCCGGAGAAGAGGTCCTCGCTGGCCACCGGTCGCTCAGTCCGGCTTCGGGATGGGCTGGAGCCCGAGGTCGCGCAGTGCGCCCGGGTCCACCGGCTTCGGGGCGTCGGTCATGGGGTCCCAGCCCGACTGGGTCTTGGGGAAGGCGATCACCTCGCGGATGTTGTCCTCGCCGGCGAAGATGGCCACCAGGCGGTCGAGGCCCACGGCGAACCCGGCATGGGGAGGCGCTCCGAACCGGAAGGCACCGAGCAGGAATCCGAAGCGTGACGCCGCCTCCTCCTCGCTGATCCCGAGCACCGAGAAGATCCGGCTCTGGATGTCGGCCCGGTGCACGCGGACGCTCCCCGAGCCCAGCTCCCAGCCGTTGAGGACCAGGTCGTAGGCCTGGGAGCGCACGGAGGCGGGGTCCGACTCCAACCGGTCGAGGTCGTCGGGATGGGGCATGGTGAACGGGTGGTGGGCGGCGATCGGGTTGCCGGCATCGTCGACGCCGTCGAAGAGGGGGAAGTCGACGACCCACAGGTACTCGTAGGGCCCCTCCGAGACGGGGCGTCCGCCGAGTTCGAGGCGCAGTGCGCCGAGCACCGTGCAGGTCAGCCGGTACTCGTCGGCCACCACCAGCACGAGGTCGCCAGCGGACGCGCCGGTCCTCCCCACCAGGCCGGACCGCTCCTCGTCGGAGAGGAACTTGGCCACCGGGGAGTCGACGTCGGTGCCGCCGTCCTCACTCCCGGTGACCCGGAACCAGGCGAGTCCCTTGGCGCCCAGGGCCTTGGCCCGGTCGGTCAGGGCGTCGAGGCGGGACCGGGTGAGGGTCGCCCCCCCGGACAGCACCACGGCCTTCACGCACGTGGTGGTGAACGCCCGGAAGCCGGTCGTGGCGAACACCTCGGTCAGGTCGACGAGTTCCATGCCGAAGCGGAGATCGGGCTTGTCGGTGCCGTAGCGGTCCATGGCATCGGCCCACGTCATGACGGGCACCTCGCCCGGGCGCGTACCGGTGGCGGCTTCGGCCGCGTCCAGCACCGCCTCGGACACGAACCCGAGGATGTCCTCCTGGTTCACGAACGACGCCTCGATGTCGAGCTGCGAGAACTCGAACTGCCGGTCGGCCCGGAGGTCCTCGTCGCGCAGGCACCGGGCGACCTGGAAGTAGCGGTCGACCCCCGCCACCATGAGGAGCTGCTTGGCCAGCTGCGGGCTCTGGGGGAGCACGTAGCACGAGCCGTGGTGGAGCCGGCTCGGGACGGTGAACTCCCGGGCGCCCTCGGGTGTGGGCGCCCACAGCAGCGGAGTCTCGACCTCGACGAAACCCTGGCGGTCCATGGCGGAGCGCAGGGCCGAGGTCACCCGGGCCCGCAGGCGCAGGTTGGCCTGCATCTTCGGCCGCCGGAGGTCCACGAACCGGTGGCGCAGGCGGATCACCTCGTCCACCTCGACCCGGTCGTCGACGGCGAACGGCGGCGGCTCGGCCGCGTTCAGGAGGGTCACGGTGCAGTCGGCCAGCTCGACCTCGCCGGTGGGCAGGTCCGGGTTGCCGGTACCGGCCGGACGCCGCCGTACCTCGCCCTCGACGGCGATCACGTACTCCGACCGCACGTCGACGGTGCCGGGGACCACGCACTGGACGATGCCCGTGTGGTCCCGCAGGTCGAGGAAGGCCAGGTGCTCACCGTGCTCCCGCCGCTTCGCCACCCAGCCGCACACGGTCACCCGGGCACCCTCGTCGGCCGCCCGCAGCGTCCCGCACAGCCGAGTCCGCATCGACGTGGCCCCGCTGGACGGGGTGGGCTCGGTCGGGTCGGTCACTGCTGGTCCTTTCGTGCGCCCCGGTCACGGGGCCGGTGGTCGTGCGCCCCGGTCACGGGGCCGGTGTGGAATCCCCCGGGTCCGGGGACGACTCCCGGGTCGCGGACCGGACGGCGGCCACCACCTCGCCCACCGGGACGGTGCGCTGGTCCCCGCGGCCACGCAGGGGTCGGAGTGACACCGTACCCGAGGCCGCCTCGTCCGGACCCACGATGACGACCCACGAGGCGCCCGACCGGTCGGCCGCCTTGAACTGGGCCTTCATCGACCGGCCGTCGTAGGCCCGGTCCGCCGACAGTCCGGCGTCCCGTAGCTCGGCGGTCAGGTCGCGGGCGTGCGTGCCGCCTGCGGTGTCCACCACGAAGGCGTCGAGCGGTGGCGGCCTGGTGGCGAAGACGCCCTCGGCGTCGCAGGCCAGCAGGATCCGCTCGATGCCCACGCCGAAGCCGATCCCCGGGGTGGGCGGTCCACCGAGCATCTCGACCAGGCCGTCGTAGCGCCCGCCCCCGCCGATCCCGTTCTGGGCCGACTCGAGGGCCCCGGAGGCGAACTCGAACGTGGTGCGCGTGTAGTAGTCGAAGCCCCGCACCAGCCGGTGGTCGAGCACGTAGGGGATCCCCCGGGCGTCGAGTCCGTCGCGGACCCGCGCGAAGTGGGCGGCGCACGGATCGCACAGGTGGTCGGCGAATCCGGGGGCGCCGTCGGTCGCGGCCCGGCAGGCCGGGCGCTTGCAGTCGAGCGCCCGCAGCGGGTTCGACTCGAGGCGGTCCCGGTGCTCGTCGCACAGCTGTTCCCGGCGCTCGGCCAGGTACCCGGTGAGCAGGTTCAGGTAGCCGGGCCGACACGTGTCGTCTCCCATGGAGTTGACCCGGAGCGCGAATTCGGACAACCCGAGGCTCCGGAAGAAGCCGTCGGCCAGTTCGACCACCTCGACGTCGAGATCGGGGTCGGACGGCCCGAGTGCCTCCACACCCAGCTGGTGGTGCTGGCGGTACCGGCCGGCCTGGGGTCGCTCGTAGCGGAACGCCGGCGTCGCGTACCAGGCCTTCCACGGCAGCGGCGGCCGGTGCTGCACCCAGGCCCGCACCATCGGGGCCGTGCCCTCGGGGCGGAGGGCCAGGGTGCGGCCGCCCCGGTCCTCGAATTCGTACATCTCCTTGCCGACGACATCGCTCCCCTCGCCGATCCCCCGGCGGAAGACTCGCACGTCCTCGAAGATCGGGGTGTGGGCCAGCCCGTAACCGGCCCGCTCGACGCGGTCGGCGAAACGGGTCACCAGCGCCTCCCACCGGGTGGACTCCGGCCACAGGACGTCATGGGTGCCGGTCGGGGCGCGCGACCCCAGGCTCTTGTCGGACACGACCGTTCAGTCCTTCTTGCCGGGGAGGATCCGATAGACGTCGTACACGGCGTCGAGGTGGCGGATCAGGTTGAGGACCGACTCGAGGTGGGCCGGATCGGCGAGCTCGACGTCGAACCGCATCCGGCTGATCCGGTCGGCGTCGGTCTGGGTGTTGGCGCTGACGATGTTGAGGTGGTGCTCGGACACCACCTTGGTCACGTCGGCCAGCAGGCGGGACCGGTCGATGGCCACCACCTCGATGGTGGCCACGAACACGCCCGACGAACGGTGGTCCCACTCGACCTCGATCAACCGCTCGCGGGACTTGCTGGCCAGCGACGCGGCGTTGGCGCAGTCGGCCCGGTGCACCGAGACCCCACGGCCACGGGTCACGAAGCCGATGATCTCGTCGCCCGGCACCGGCGTGCAGCACCGGGAGAGGCGGACCATCATGTCGTCGAGGCCCTCGACGTAGACCCCCACGGAGGCGGCCCGGCCCGGGCGTGAGGTCAGGTGCTGCTGCCGGGCGGTGACGGGGAGCTGCTCCTCGATGATCCCGCCCCGCAGTTCGCGCAGGATCCGCTGGGTGACGGCCCGCGCCGAAATCCGGTTCTCCCCGATCGCCGCGTGCAACGAGTCCACGTCCGCATAGCCCATGGCCGTCGCCAGGTCGGACAGTGTGTGCTCCGAGGCCAGCTTCTGGACCGGCAGCCCCTCCCGTCGGAGTTCCTTGATGAGCTCGTCGTGGCCCAGCTCGATGGCGTCCTCGCGGCGCTCGCGCGAGAACCACTGCCGGATCTTGGACCGGGCCCGGGACGAGGCCACCATGTGCAGCCAGTCCCGCGACGGCCCGGCGGTCTCGGACTTGGAGGTGAAGATCTCCACGGTGTCCGCCGAGTTGAGTCGGGTGTCGAGCGGGACGAGCCGGCCGTTGACCTTCGCCCCGATGCACTTGTGGCCGACCTCGGTGTGGATGCTGTAGGCGAAGTCGACCGGCGTGGAATTGGCGGCCAGGGCGAGGACCTTCCCCTTCGGCGTGAAGACGTAGACCTCGTCCTCCTCGAGGTCGAGCTTCAGGGCCTCGAGGAACTCGATGGGGTCGGTGGTCTCGTTCTGGAAGTCGACGATCCGCTGCATCCACTCGACCTCGGCGGTGGTCGACGACGTCTCCTTGGCCAGGGCGAGACGCTCGGCGCGCCGGTCCCGTTCGACCAGTTCGGCCCGCTGCGCCGGCGAGACCTGGGGCCCCTTCCGCTCGGCCTTGGCCTTGGCCCTGGCCCGCCGCGACCGGCCCGGGGCGCCACCGGGCGCCGCGTCGACCGTCCGGGCACCCCCGGACCCGTCGCGCTGGCTGCCGTCCTTGTAGCCCCAGTGGGCGGCGATCCCGTACTCGGCCCGCCGGTGCATCTCGTGGGTGCGGACCTGGACCTCGATCGGCTTGCCGTCCAGTCCGATCACCGTGGTGTGGAGCGACTGGTAGAGGTTGAACTTCGGGGAGTTGATGTAGTCCTTGAACCGGCCCTGCACCGGCGGCCAGATGGCGTGGATCGACCCGAGCGCGCCCCAGCAGTCCTTCTCGGACTCGACGATCACCCGGATGCCGACGAGATCGTAGAGCTCGTCGAACTCCTTGCCCCGGACGACCATCTTCTCGTAGATGCTCCACAGGTGCTTCGGGCGGCCGGTCACCTCGGCGTTGATGCCCGACCCCTCGAGGCGTTCGCGCACGGCGACGAGCACCCGTGCCAGGAACTCGTCGCGCAGCGGAGCCCGGCTGGCCACCATCTGCTCGATCTCCGCGTAGCGCTTGGGGTGCAGGGTGGCGAAGGAGAGGTCCTCGAGCTGCCACTTCACCCCTTGGATGCCGAGGCGATGGGCCAGCGGAGCGTAGATGTCGAGGGTCTCCTGCGCCGTCCGGCGCTGCTTCCACTCCGGCATGACCGACAGGGTCCGCATGTTGTGGAGCCGGTCGGCCAGCTTGATGATGAGGACCCGCCAGTCGTTGGCCATGGCCACGAGCATCTTGCGCACGGTGGCGGCCTGCTGGGCCTCCTTGGAGTCGAACTGGAGGCGGTCGAGCTTGGTGACCCCCTCGACGATGAGGGCCACCGCGGGCCCGAAGTCCCGCTCGATGACCTCGGTGGTGACCCCGGTGTCCTCCACCGCGTCGTGCAGCAGGGCGGCGGCCACCGTCTGGGCGTCGAGGCCCAGGTCGGCGACGATGCCGGCCACGGCGATCGGGTGGGTGACGTAGGGCTCGCCCGACCGTCGCAACTGCCCGGCGTGGGCCACCGTGGCCAGCTCCGCGGCGTGCACGATGAGGGCGGTGTCGTCGCCCGGATGGCGGCGCAGGAAGGCCTCGAGCACCGGTACGAGGAGCTCCGCCTCGGCGGCGGGCAGCGAGGTGTTGGCCAGGCTGTCCCCGGCGTCGTGCGTCGCCCCGTCCGCGGGGGCTGGTGTGGCCAGGGCCATCCCTACACGGTACCTGGACGGGCCGCAGGACCGGTACGACCGGACCGCGCCTCAGGTCTCAGCGCCGCTTGCCCTTGCCCTTGCCCTTGCGTGGCCGCGGAGGGGGGCGGTTGCCGGCGGGTCGGGTCGAGCCCGGCGACGTCCGGCTGCCCGACGAACCCGACCCGGTGCCGCCACCCGCGCCGGTGCCGGTCGGTGCGGACGTGCCGTCGGGCCGTCCGCCCTTCCCCTTGGACGCGCCGGGCCGGATGACTCCGCCGGCGGAACGGGCCTTCGACGAGCCACGGCCCGGTCCGCCGGCGGCGCCGGCCATCGCCGCCGCCATGGCCGGGGTGAGGGCCACGCTGCGTTCGCCACGGGCCTCGAGGCGCTGTCGGATGGTGACGTAGCGGGGCTCGCGTTCCTTCATCCAGGCCAGGAGCGGCGACGCGATGAAGATCGACGAGTAGGCGCCGCTGGTCAGCCCGATCACCAGGGCGAGGCCGAAGCTCTGCAGGGTGGTGGCGCCCAGGAACAGCGACCCGATCACCAGCACCGAGAGCACCGGGATGATCGCCACCATCGAGGTGTTGATCGATCGGGCCAACGTCTGGTTCATCGACAGGTTGACCATGTCGGAGTAGGTCAGCCGCCCGGACGCACCCAGCCCCTGGGAGTTGTCGCGGATTCGGTCGAACACGACGACGGTGTCGTACAACGAGTAGCCGAGCACGGTCAACACGGCCACCACCGTGTCCGGGGTCACCAGGAACTGGAAGATCGAGTAGATCCCCACCACGACCAGGATGTCGTGGAAGACGGCCACGATGGCGGCGACGGCCATCTTGAACTCGAACCGCAGCGAGATGTACGCGGCGACGACGACGAAGAAGATGATCAGGGCCTGGATGGCCTTGTTGGTCACGTTGGAGCCCCACGTGGCGCCCACCTGATTGACGCTCACCGTGCTCAGGGGCCGATGGGCGGCGTCGGCCAGGGCCTTCTGGACCTTCAACAGCGTCGCCTGCTGCTCCGCCGCCGTCCCGGACACCAGGTCGGCCGTCACCTCGATCTGCTTCTGGCCGTTCAGCTGGTTGGTGAGCTGCACCACCGTCGGGGACGGCACCCCGGCCGCCTTGGCCACCGTGGTCGCCTCCGACACGGTGAGCGTCTGGGACGACACCAACCACGACTGGCCACCCCGGAAGTCGATCCCCTCGTTGAGCCCCCGGGCCGACAGGGAGACGATGCCGATCACGATCACGAGGGCGGAGATGCCGATCCACCACTTGCGGTTGCCGATGAAGTCGAACGACGTCTCGCCCCGGTAGAGGCGCAGGAACACGTTCGGGCGCTTGGCCCCGGTCTCCTCGGCCTGGTCGAGCTCGGCGGCGAACTCCAGTTCCTCCTCGAACTCCTCTTCCAGCTCTTCGCCGAGGGCAGCCTGGAACGCCTCGGGATCCGAGGCGTCCACGTTCTCCAGATCCTCCTCGTCCCTGCCGTCCATGTCGTCCTCCGGTCGGTCCGGGCTCACCGGTCCGCCCCCGCGTGGATGCCGAGGCCGCTGGCCACGCCCATCGTCTTGGCCTCCGTGGCACCCCGGCTACGGCCGAGCAGGATCACGAACGGCCGGGTGAAGAAGTAGGTCACGATCACGTCGAGCACGGTCGAGAGTCCGAGGAACAGTGCGAAGCCCCGTACCGGTCCGATCGAGAAGAAGTAGAGGACGACGGCGCCGAGAAGTGACACGAAGTCGGCGGCCAGGACCGTGCGGAACGCGCTCTTGAAGCCGCGGTCGACGCTGGTACGGACCGTGCGGCCCGACCGGGCCTCGTCTTTCAATCGTTCGAAGTAGACGATGTACGAGTCGACCGTGATGCCGATGGACACGATGATGCCGATCACGCCCGCGAGGTCGATGGTGGTGTTCTGGGTCTGACCCATGATGGCGATGATGGACCACAGCAGGGCACCGGTGAGGGCGAGCCCGGACACGACCACCAGCCCGAGCAGCCGGTAGTACATGATCGTGTAGATCATCACGAGGATGAGCCCGATGAGGCCCGAGATGAGCCCGGCCTGCAGCGACGACTTACCGAGCGACGGCGACACGGTCTGGATCGTCTGCTGGTCGAGCTTGACGGGCAGGGCGCCGTAGTTGAGCTCGGTGGCCAGCGTCTGGGCCTGGCTCTGGGTAAAGGTGCCGGAGATCTGCACCTGACCGGCGAACGAGGTGAAGGACTGCTGGCTGGGCTGGGTGATCGGGGCCGAGATCACCTGGCCGTCCAGGTCGATGCCGATGATGGCGTGGAATTGCTGCTGGGCGAGGGCGTCCCAGGCGGAGGCCCCGGACGGACTGAAGGTGATGTTGACCGTCCACTGGCCGCCCTGGTTCAGCGAGGCGTTCGCCGACTTGATCTGGGAGCCGGTCACCTGGGCCGGGCCGAGGACGTAGCGCTGGGTCCCCTGGCCCGGCAGCCCCGGCAGCAGCACCGTGGCCGACTTGGCGTCGTTGAGCGGCGACGTCGACGGGTAGGTGGCGAACGCCGTATCGGGCGGCGGGTTCCCCGTGGCCTGGCCCGAGCTGGTGTTGACGGCGAGGTTGGTCGCGGAGAGTTGCGAGGTCGTGGAGCAGGCCGGCAGGGCGCCGGTCGAGGCCGTCTGCCCCTTGGCCACGGCGAACGCCGGCGCGTAGCACAGGGCCGGTCGGAAGAAGAGCTGGGCCGTCTTGCCGAGTCGGTCGAGGGTCTGCTGGGTGTTCTTCTGGCCGGGCACCGAGGCGCCGATCAGCGCGCACTTGTGGACCTTGTCGGGGCAGGTGGCGGTGCCCTGGCTCGAGACCGTCGCACCGCTGGACCCGCCGACCCGCTCGTTCAGGATGGTGGTGATGGTGTCGACCTCCGCCTGGGTCACCGGAGTGTGCGTCTCGTAGACCACGGACAGGCCGCCGGCGAGGTCGAGGCCGAGCTTGGGCGCCCAGCCGGCGGCCAGCGTGGCGCCCAGCATGATCGCCGTCACGATGACGACCGTCAGCAGACTGACCCAGAGGGAGCGCTTGTCCTTCATCGTGCTCAGATGATCGGGGGGCCGTCAGCCCCGCTCGCGTCCGTTCCGTCGCCGGCATCCCTGGCCGGGCGGGCGGGCGGCGTCGGTCCGCCGGTCGTGCCGTCGGCCGACGTGCTGTCGTCGGAGGTGCTGTTGTCGGGCGTGACGTCCGGAGACGTGTCCGCACGGGCCGGCGGCCCCGGTTCCGGCGGCGGTTCGGGTTCGTGCCCGTCCGGCTCACCCACCACGTCCTGGGGTGGTTCGGCCGGCTCGAGCTTGCGCAGCACGTAGGGCCGAAGCACGGTGAACGATGCACCGACGCTCGTCTCGAGGGTGACCCGGTCGTCGGTGATGTCGAGCACACGGCCGACGATCCCGCCCGCCGTCACGACCTCGTCGCCGACCTCGTACGCCGACGCCTGGGCCCGTGCCGCCTTCTGCTTCCTCTGCTGGGGCCGGTAGATGAGGAAGTAGAACGCGGCGCCGATCACCACGAAGATGAGCAGGGTCGACGAGGGGTTCGAACTCTTGGTCGCGGCGAACAGGAGCGGGGTGACCGCCCCGAGGGCGTGCGTCATCGAGCGTCGGAAACGGGGGCGGGGTTCGTCACAGCCCTTCGACTGTAGCCCAGGCCGCCTCGGGGGCGGAGCCAGTGAGATCCCCGGTTCGACGTCGTGCGTTCACGAGCCCCACACGGTCGCCGTGCGGGCCCGGAGCGTGGCCAGGTCGCCGGCGGCGACGGCGGCCCGGGCCTCGTCCATCAGGCCGAACACGAAGGTGAGGTTGTGGATGCTCAGCAGGCGCCACGCCGTCGGCTCCCCCACCGCCAGCAGGTGACGCAGGTAGCCGCGCGACCAGCGTGCGCACGTCGTGCAGGGACAGGCGGCGTCGATCGGCCCGTCGTCGCGGGCGTGCAGGGCGTTGCGCAGGTGGAGCGGTCCGGTCGAGGTCCACAGGGAACCGTGGCGGGCGGCCCGGGTGGGAGCCACGCAGTCGAATTGGTCGACGCCGAGCGCCACCGCCTCCAACAGGCCCACCGGGTCTCCCACCCCCATCAGGTACCGGGGCCGGTCCGACGGCAGCAGCGGGACGGTGGTCGCCAGCACGTCGAGCATCTCGGCGCGCGACTCGCCCACGGACAGTCCGCCGATGCCGTACCCGTCGAAGTCGAGCGCCACCGTGCGGGTGGCGCTCTCGGTGCGGAGGCCGGCGTCGGTGCCACCCTGGACGATGCCGAACAGGGACTGCCCCTCCGGGCGCCGCTCGACACGGTCGAAGTGGGCCCGGGCCCGCGCCGCCCACGCCGAGGTCCGGTCGACGGCCAGGCGGAGCACGTCGGGCCCGGCCGGCAGCGACGCACACACGTCCAGCACCATCTGGATGTCGGCGCCCAGCAGCCCCTGGACCTCGACGGCGGACTCCGGCGTGAGGCGCGTCGACGCCCCGTCGTACACCGATGCGAACGTGACCCCGTCGTCGTCGACCTTCGGCCGCAGGGAGTGGACCTGGAACCCACCCGAGTCGGTCAGCATGTGACCCGACCACCCGGTGAACCGGTGCAGTCCGCCCAGGTCGGCGACGACGTCGGCACCCGGCCGCAGCATCAGGTGGTAGGTGTTGGCCAGCACCACTTCGGCTCCCAGGTCACCGAGATCCGCGCTGTCGAGCGCCTTCACCGCACCACGCGTGCCCACCGGCATGAACGCCGGCACCCGGTAGGACCCCCGGGGCGTGACCACCCGTCCGGTGCGGGCGGCCCCGTCGGTGGCGGACACATCGACGACGAGGGGGTTCACCAGCCGGACCCCGCCGGGACGCGCCACACGGGCGCCGCCTTCACCCCTGCCCGGGCGACGACCATGGCATCGCCGAACGAGAGGAACCGGTACCCCTCGGCCAGCGCCGTCGCGTACAGGTCGCGCCACTGCGGCCCGCAGAACGCCTCGACCAGCAGCAGGAGACTGGAGCGCGGCAGGTGGAAGTTGGTGACCAGCACGTCGACCACCCGGAACGCGAAGTCGCCGTGGATGTAGAGGTCGGTGCGCCCGGACAGGACGCCGGTGGCTGCGGCCGACTCCAGCGCCCGCACGGCGGTCGTCCCGACCGCGATCACCCGGCGGGCCCCGGCGCACGCCGCGACCGTCGAGGCCGGCACCGTGTAACGCTCGGTATGGATGGTGTGCTCCTCGGCGGTGGCGGCGGTGACGGGGCGGAACGTATCGAGCCCGATGATGAGGTCGACGCGGGCGAGCCGCGCCCCGGCCGCCTCGCAGGCGGCCAGGAGGTCGGCGGTGAAGTGGAGACCGGCGGTCGGGGCGGCGGCCGAGCGGTCCGTCAGTTCCGAGTCGGCGGAGTAGACGGTCTGGTAGCGGTCCGGGTCGCCGAGCGCCCGACGGATGTAGGGAGGCAGGGGCATGGATCCGACCCGGGTCACCACCGTCGGGTCGAGCAGGCGGATCCGCCGGGTGCCGGGGCCGTCCGTGTCGCGGTCGAGTGGCTCCCCCACCTCGACCACGGGGCCGCCCGCCGGGCCGGAGGCGCCCGTGCCGCCCTCGACCAACAGGGTCCCGGGCGCCAGCCGCCGGCCCGGCCGCACCAGGGCCGCCCACTCGGACGTCCCGTCGGTGTCGGGTGGCCCGAGCGGTTCGAGCAGGAGCACCTCGGCCCGTCCTCCGCTCACCTTGGCCAGGTCCAGCCGTGCCGTGAGCACCCGGGTGTCGTTCACCACCACGACATCGCCGGGACGGAGCAGGCCGGGCAGGTCGTCCACGGTCGCATGGCCGACCGCGGGGACCCGCTGCTGTCCGCGCGTCGGATCGACGGCGTCGGTCAGGCCCGGTCCGATCAGCAGCCGCGCCGCACTCCGGGGCTCGATCGGCTCCTGGGCGATGGCCGACTCGGGCAGTCCGTAGTCGTAGGCGGACATCGGCGTGCACGAACGGGCGGGCGCGTCGTGCACCGTGGGTTCGGAGGCGGCGGGCACCGCACCATGGTGCCAGACGCCGTCCGGGCCCCATCTCGCGTGTCCGCCCGGAGGCGACGTCACGGCGGACGGACGGCGGCCGGGGCGCGGTCGGACGGGGGTCGGACGGCGGCCGGAGGAGCGTGGCGTCGACGGGGGTCAGAGGAGCGTGGCGTCCACGGGGGTCAACCCGAGGTGGGCCCACGCCCGCGGACCGGCCATCCGACCCCGGGTGGTGCGCTGGATCAGGCCCTGCTGCAGCAGGTACGGCTCGTAGGCGTCCTCGATGGTGTCGGGCTCCTCGCCGATGCACTGGGCCAGGGTCGTGAGGCCCACCGGCCGGCCCGCGAACCGACGGCACAGCACGTCCAGGATGGCCCGGTCGACCTTGTCGAGGCCGAGCTCGTCGACCCCGAACACGTCGAGCCCGGCGCGGGCCGCCTCCGAGGTGATGGCCCCGTCGGCCCGCACTTCGACGTAATCGCGCACGCGCCGCAGGAGGCGGTTGGCGATCCGGGGTGTGCCCCGCGACCGCTCGGCGATCCTGCGGGCCCCGTCGGGGTCGACGGGGACGCCGAGGATCCCGGCCGAACGCAGGACGATCGCCTCGAGCTCGGTCGCGTCGTAGAGGTCGAGACGGCCGACGAACCCGAAGCGGTCGCGCAGCGGCCCCGCCACGAGCCCTGTCCGGGTGGTGGCCCCGACCAGGGTGAACCGGGGCAGGTCGAGCCGGATGCTGCGGGCCGTCGGACCCTTGCCGATGAGGATGTCGAGTTTGAAGTCCTCCATGGCCGGATAGAGGATCTCCTCGACCGAGCGGTGCATCCGGTGGATCTCGTCGATGAACAGGACGTCTCCCTCCTGCAGATCGGTGAGGAGCGCGGCGAGGTCGCCCGAACGGACCAGCACCGGGCCGGAGGTGATGCGGAGGCCGACGCCCAGTTCCGACGCCACGATGCCGGCCAACGACGTCTTGCCGAGCCCGGGCGGGCCGGCGAACAACAGGTGGTCGGCCGGCTGGTCCCGCTTGAGGGCGGCCTCGATCACGATGCGGAGGTGCTCGGTCAGCTGCCCCTGGCCCACGAACTCTGCCAGAGCCCGTGGACGGAGCCCTGCCTCGTCCGCCTCCTCGGCCGGCGCGGCCACCGGGTCGACCGGTCGCAGCGGGTCACGTTCCACCCCGGCGTCGACCCCGTGGGGTGCGAGCACCTCCTTCCGGGCGTCGGGAGTCACCGGTTCCGCACCAGTTCGCGCAGGGCGGCCCGGACCTGCTCCTCGACCGAGGCCCCGGCGTCGAGCCCGTCCAGGGCCCCCGAGATCTCGTCGGGTCCGTAGCCGAGTTCGGACAGCGCGGCGCGGGCCTCTCCCCGCGCCGAGCCGCCGGCGACCGGAGGGGACGCTCCGCCATCGAGGCTCGGGAGGTCGAGCCTGGCCTTGAGTTCGAGCAGCAGGCGGGCCGCGGTCTTCTTGCCGACACCCGGCACCAGGCAGAGGGTGTCCACGTCGTCCTCGAGGACTGCGGTCGACAGCGCGGCGGGCGACAGCGCCGACAGGATGGCGAGGGCGAGGGACGGTCCCACCCCGTGGGCCCCGAGAAGCGCCTCGAAGCAGCGGCGCTCGTCGGCGTGGGCGAAGCCGTACAGCACGATGGCGTCCTCGCGCACGTGGGTGTGCACGTGGAGGAAGACCGCGGAGCCGGGCGCTCCCAGCCCGGCCAGCACGTTGGTGGGGACCGACGCCCGGTACCCCACGCCCTGGACCTCGACGACGACCTCGCCAGGCGACGGGCGGTCGAGGAGCGTGCCGCGCAGCGAGCCGATCACCGGGCCACCGCCTCACCGGCCGGGTCGGGAACTGCGGCGGCACCCGCCCGCGCCGCGTCGACGGCCCGTCGTAGCCCCTGCGCGGTGAGGTGGCAGGCGGCCAGGGCGAGGGCATCGGCCACGTCGGCCGGACGGGGTGACTCGGACAGACCCAGCAGGGACGCGACCATGCGCTGCACCTGGTCCTTGGTGGCGCCGCCGTATCCGACGAGCGCCTGCTTCACCTCGTTCGAGGTGTACTGGGCCACCTCGCAGCCGGCCTCGGCCGCCGCCACCAGCGCCACTCCGGCGGCCTGGCCCGTGGCCATGGCGGTGCGGGCGTTGACCTGGAAGAAGACGCGCTCGACGACCACGGCATCGGGACGGAACTCGGCCACCAGAGCACGGAGTTCGTCGGACAGGGTGCGCAGCCGGTCGGGCAGGGGCATCGTGGGTGCCGACGAGATCACGCCCCCGGCCACGGCGACCAGTGATCCCCCGTCACGGGTCACCACGCCGTAGCCGCAGCGCGACAGGCCGGGATCGATTCCGAGGACGAACATGCGTTCGATGGTAGCCGGGGCGACACCGCCGCGGGGTGATCCCGGTGCGACCCTGGCCGGTCTCCGAGTCACGGGTACCGGGTGGCCGGGGACCGGCCGGCCGCTCAGCCCTCGTAGGCGGCCATGACCTCGTCGGGGATGTCGAAGTTGGCGTAGACGTTCTGCACGTCGTCGTGGTCGTCGAGCGCCTCGATCAAGCGCAGCACGCGTTTGGCCTCCGACTCCGAGGCCACCTCGACGGTCGTGGTCGGGACCATCGACAGCTCGGGCGCGCCGGGTTCGAGCCCGGCCTCCTCCAGGGCGGAGCGCACGGCCATCAGGTCGGACGGGTCACTGCTGACCAGCCACCGCTCGCCCTCGTCGGCCAGGTCCTCGCCGCCCGCCTCCATCGCCACCTCGAGGATCTGCTCCTCGTCGTGGGCCCGGGGTACGGCGATGACGCCCTTGCGCTCGAACTGCCAGCTGACCGAACCGGGCTCGGCCATGGCCCCGCCGTTCTTGGCGAACAGGTTGCGGATTTCCGCGCCGGTGCGGTTCCGGTTGTCCGACAGGCACTCGACGATGACGGCCACACCGTCGGGGGCATACCCCTCGTAGGAGATCGACTCGTACCGGACGCCCTCGAGCTCGCCAGAGCCGCGCTTGATGGCCCGCTCGATGGTGTCGATGGGGACCGAGGAGTCCCGTGCCTTCGTGTACATCGTGCGCAGGCTGGCGTTGGCGGTCATGTCACTTCCGCCCTCGCGGGCCGCCACCTCGATCTGGCGGATGAGCTTGGCGAACACCTTGGCCCGCGCCGCGTCCTTGGCGCCCTTCTGGTGCTTGGTGGTCGCCCACTTCGAGTGTCCCGACATCGCCTAACGCCTTTCTTCCTTCGTCATCTCCACGAACAGCCGTTGCAGCCTACGGTCCGCGGTCAGCTCCGGATGGAAGGACGCGACGAGGACCGAACCCTGACGGCACACGACCGGCTGGTCGGGCGCGCCTTCTTCGCCCGGCAGCGTAGCCAGGACCTCCACTCCGGATCCGCACTCCTCGACGACCGGGGCCCGGATGAACACGGCGGGCAACGGGGGGCCGCCCAGCGTCGGAACGTCGACCGTCCCCTCGAACGAGGCGACCTGGCGCCCGTAGCCATTGCGCCGGATGGTGAGGTCGATCACCCCGAAATTGAGCTGGTCGTCCCGCCCGTCGAGCACCGCGGTGGACAGGAGGATCATCCCGGCGCAGGTGCCGAACACCGCCAGCCCCCCACCGAGGGCTCGGGCCAGCGGATCTGCGAGCCCGGAGGACCGGAGCAGCAGCGACAACGTGGTCGACTCGCCACCGGGGACCACCAGGCCGGCGAGGCCGTCGAGGTCGTCCGGACGCCGGACCTCGCGGACGGGTTCACCGAGGTCGGCGAAGGCAGCGGCGTGCTCGCGCACGTCGCCCTGGAGGGCGAGGACCCCGATGGTCAACGGACCGGGGGCCGGTCGAGGCCGGCGGGCGTGCGGCTACCAGCCACGATCGGCCAGGTGCACGCCGAGCGTGCCGATCTCCTGGCCCGCCATGGCGCCGCCCAGACCGGTGGAGACCTTGGCCACCAGCCCGGCGTCGGCATAGTGGGCGGTCGCCTCGACCACGGCGCGGGCCATGGCCGACGGGTTCGAGCTCTTGAAGATGCCCGATCCCACGAACACGGCCTCGGCCCCGAGCTGCATCACGAGCGAGGCGTCGGCGGGCGTGGCGATGCCACCGGCACAGAACAGCGGGACGGGCAGGCGGCCGGTCGTGGCGATCTCCTGGACGAGCCCGATGGGGGCGGCCAGCTCCTTCGCCCACCCATACAGCTCTGCCGAGTCGGCCTCGGTGACCCTGCGGATGTCGCCCAGGATCGAGCGGAGGTGGCGCACGGCCTCGACGATGTTGCCGGTACCGGCTTCACCCTTCGAGCGGATCATGGCCGCCCCCTCGGAGATCCGACGGAGCGCCTCGCCCAGATTGGTCGCGCCACACACGAAGGGGACCTCGTAGGCCCACTTGTCGATGTGGTGGGCCTCGTCGGCCGGCGTGAGGACCTCGCTCTCGTCGATGAAGTCCACGCCCAGTGCCGCCAGTACCTGGGCCTCCGCGAAGTGTCCGATGCGGGCCTTGGCCATCACGGGGATGGTGACGGCGGACTGGATCCCCTCGATCAGTGCGGGGTCGCTCATGCGGGCCACCCCGCCGTCGCGCCGGATGTCGGCCGGCACCCGCTCCAGCGCCATGACGGCCACCGCGCCGGCATCCTCGGCGACCTTGGCCTGCTCGGCGTCCACCACGTCCATGATGACGCCACCGCGGAGCATCTCGGCGAGTCCCCGCTTGACGGTGAAGGTGCCGGTCGGACGGTCGGTGTGGGTGGCGTCGGTCATCGGCCCAGTCTATCCGTGGCTGTGACCTGGCCCTCCGTCGGCGCACCGGCGCACACGCAACTCTCACCCGGGACCTCCCCTGCGCCCGTCGTCACGCTGTCACACCCCCGTGGAAGTCTCGTCCCATGGCGCTCGCCACCCGTTCCGAAGCACTCTTCGACGCACTGCCCGATGCGCTGCCCGACGCGCTGCCGTCCGCAGGTTCGACCGGGCGTGCCACTCAGCGGTCCGCAGGTTCGGCCGGACGTGCCGCTCAGCGTGCCGCCGGTTCGGCCGGACGTGCCGCTCAGCGGTCCGCCGGTTCGACCGGGCGTACGACTCAGCGTGGCGCCGGTTCTGCCGGTTCTGCTCCCACCCCGGTGCCCGGTGGTGGGGAGCCCGGCCGGACGGTCCGGCTGTCCTCGCTGGCCGACTCCCTGGCCTCTTTCGTGTC
>DATLRE010000177.1:0-4647 GCA_035534835.1 Acidimicrobiales bacterium | reverse complement strand
TCGCCGTGCACATCCTCCGCCGGAAAGTAGTGGTTGCCCTCCACCACCACGGTTGCGTCGCTCTCGGCCAGTACGGCCCCGTTCCATGTCGCTCGCATGCTCATGCACGGTCCAACCCCGGTGGGTGACGTGCTGTTCCCGTCCGGACCGGAACCGAAGTCCCGGGATGGTGCTCGGGCCCCGGGGGCCTCAGGGGCGCACGGCCATGGTCATCAGGAACTCGTCGCCCGGCGAGGCCCAGGTGGCCTCCACCTCGAGCCCGCTCGACTCGAGTTCGGCGCGCAACGCGTCGGGAGAGAACTTGGTGCTGATCTCGGTCAGCAGCTCCTCGCCCGCGGCGAAGCCGACCTCGAGGTCGAGATCGGCCACCCGGACGGTGCAGGCGTCGTCCGAGCGGAGCCACATCTCGATCCGGTGTTCCGCCTCGTTCCACCGAGCCACGTGGGTGAACCGATCGGCGGCGAAGTCTGCGCCGAGGTCCCGGTTCAGGACGTGCAGCACGTTCCGGTTGAACTCGGCGGTGATGCCGGCCGAGTCGTCGTAGGCGGCGACGAGCCGCGCACCGTCCTTGACCAGGTCGGTGCCGAGCAGGAACCGGTCGCCCGGCCGCATGGCCCCGACGAGCCCGTCGAGGAACCGGGACCGCTGGGCGGGGTCGAGGTTCCCGATGGTCCCGCCGAGGAAGGCGATGAGCCGGCGTCCCTCGGCGGTGAGCTCGTCCATGTGGAGGTGGAAGTCGCCCACCACGGCCCGCACGGCCAGCCCGGGGTACTCCTCGGAGAGCGCGGTGGCGGCATCCCACAGGGTGGTGTCGCTCACGTCCAGCGGCTGGTAGGTGCCGAGTCGGCCGCAGGACTGCATGGCGTCCAGCAGGACGCGCGACTTGTCGCAGGTCCCGGCACCCAGCTCGACCAGCACATCGGCCCCGGCCGACTCCACCATGTCCTTCGCGTGGGCCTCGAGGATCGCCCGCTCGGCCCGGGTGGGGTAGTACTCGGGCAGCCGGGTGATCTCGTCGAACAGGCGACTGCCCCGGTCGTCGTAGAAGTAGACGGGCGGGAGCTGCTTGGGGGTGGCGGTGAGCCCGGCGCGCACGTCCGCCTCCATGGCCGCCCGCAGGTCGCCCGGTGCGAGGTAGACGTCGATGGTCGGTGGGATGACGTTGTCCATGGGCTCCGTGTGGTCAGGTCGAGGGGGGTCGTTCGGTCGGGACGGTCATGGGTTCGGAACCCGGACGGGAGTCAGACGTTGCGGGCCAGACGTAGCCCCGTCACGGCCCAGCGGGCCGACGGGGGGAAGAAGTTCCGGTAGGTGGTCCGGGCGTGGTCCGGCGGGGTCAGGCACGAGCCACCCCGCAGCACGTACTGGTTGACCATGAACTTGCCGTTGTACTCGCCGACGGTACCGGCCGCCGGATGGAATCCCGGATAGGGACTGTAGGCCGAGGACGTCCACTGCCAGACGTCGCCGACGGGTGCCGACGCGGCCCCGGTGACGGGTCGGGGGTGGAGGGCGGACGTGTCGAGCAGGTTTCCCGGACCTCCACCCGCGGCGACCGTGCGCTCGACGGCCACCTCCCACTCCGACTCCGTGGGGAGGCGCGCCCCGGCCCACCGGGCGTACGCGTCGGCCTCGTAGTAGCTGACGTGGCTCACCGGGCAGTGCGGGTCGACGGGCCCGTCGCCGGCCAGGGTGAACTCGCGCCATCCCACGTCACCGGTCGACCAGTAGAGCGGCGCCTCCCATCCACCGGCCGTCGCCGTCGCCCAGCCGTCGGCCAGCCACAGTTCGGGCCGCCGGTAGCCGCCGTCCTCCATGAACCCGAGCCAGTCGCCGCACGTCACGGTCCGGTCGGCCAGGGCGAACGGCTCCAGATGGACGAGGTGCCGGGGGAATTCGTTGTCGAAGCCGAACCCGCGCCCGGCATGACCGACGGGTACGGTGCCGCCGGGATGTCGGGTCCACGTGGCCGGCTCGGACCGACCCGGCGCCCGGGGCGCCCGGGGTGCGTAGGCCGGAAGCGCGGGGTTCCGGGACAGCACGTGCTTGATGTCCATGAGCAGGAGCTCCTGGTGCTGCTGCTCGTGCTGCACGCCGAGTTCGACGAGGGCTGCGGCATCCCGGTCCGGGCCCCGGTCGAACAGGTCGGCCATGGCGGTGTCCACGTGACGCCGGTAGTCGGCGATCTCGACGATCCCGGGCCGGGTCACCAGGCCCCGGTCGGGCCGCGGGTAGCGGGGGCCGGCACCCTCGTAGTACGAGTTGAAGAGGAAGGCGTAGCCCGGGTGGAAGATCTCGTAGCCGGGCAGCGACGGCTGGAGCAGGAAGGTCTCGAAGAACCACGACTTGTGGGCCCGGTGCCATTTCGTGGGGCTCACGTCGGGCATCGACTGCACCGTCTGGTCCTCGGCCGACAGCGGTGCGGCGAGCTCCTCGGTCAGCCGTCGGGTCACGGCGAACCGCTCGACCAGCGTCCGGTCGTCCAGCGTCGTGAGGAGGTCGGCCATCCCCGCTCCTTCCGGTTCGCCTGGGGATCGTCCGGCCCGGCACCGGCGGACCGGTGCGGAGCCACGGGTAGAACTTACCCGGACACCGTCCGGATCATGTCGGACGGCGTCCGGAAGGTCCCGTGCACCCCCGGTCCCGGTCGGACGGGGCGGCCGCAGGGACGATCGGGCGGTGGGCGGACGGCCGAGCGGTGGGCGGACGGCCGGGAGGCTCGGCATATCGCCGAGCCTCCCTTTCTCCGGTGCCGACCGAGTCGACCCTGTGCCACCGACGGACCCGGGGCCCGTCGCAACGGTCAGGACACGGTGACCGTCAGCGTGGTGCTGTCGGACGTGAACGTCGGTTGGTTGGTCGTACCGGCGGCGACGGCATCGATCGTGATCGGCGAAGGGATGGTGAAGGTCAGCTCGTAGGTTCCTGCAGGATCCGTCGTGCTCGAGCTGCTACCGCCCCAGTTGAAGCCGAAGACGACCGCTCCCGTCGAGTTGATCTCCGCGGAGATCGGACCGTTGTAGATCACCGAGTCGGTGCCGGTGTCCCGGATGTTGAGGGTGGCGCCGGGACCCCACACCCGGGTCTGCGCTCCCCCGTTCACCCCGCTCAGGAAGGTCGTCCCATCGGTGCCGTAGGTGGCGCTCTGGTCCGGGAGGGTCGGTGTCAGGTTCGTGATGGCATAGCCCAGATAGGGATCACCGGTGGCGGCCATGTCGAGCAGGCCGACCTCGACGCGGATGGGCTTGTCGGCATGGAGCTGGGGGGAATCCGTGAGATTGGACCCCCACTGGGCGGTGACCGTCGCCGCGGTCGCCGTCGTGCAGTAGGAGCTCCACGTCGCGGCGGTCTGCTGCAGCCAGTAGCCCGGGTAGAAGGCGATCCCGACCATGGGCGCATCGAGGGACGTTCCGCCCGCCGATCCGTAGAACGGCGCGTCACCGAAAGCGAAGATCCCGCCGTCGGCGGCGACCATCAGGTAGCCGAGACCGCTCGGCGACGAGGCGATGCCGACCACCCGTGCGTTGAGGGTCGTCCCGCCCATCGATCCGTAGAACCCCGCGTCGCCGAAGGCGAAGAGGCCCCCGTCGGATGCGACCAGCGAGTACCCCAGTCCGCTCGGCGTGGAGGCGATTCCCACGGCCGGTGAATTGAGGTGTGTCCCGCCCATCGATCCGTGGAACCCGGCGCTCCCGAAGGCGAAGACACCGCCGTCGGCGGCGACGAGCCAGTAGCCGCCCGTGGCCGGATCAGCGGCCATCCCCACGATCGGTGCGTTGAGGTGCGTCCCGCCCATCGATCCGTAGAAGGCGGAGCTGCCGAAGGCGAAGACCCCGCCGTCGGCGGCGACGAGCCAGTAGCCGCCCCCGGCCGGATCAGCGGCCATCCCCACGATCGGGGCGTTGAGCGGCTTGCCGCCCATCGATCCGTAGAACCCCGCATCGCCGAAGGCGAAGATCCCGCCGTCCGAGGCGACCAGCCAGTAGCCGTTCGCGCTCTTCGTCGGGGCCATGCCGGCAACCGGTGCGTTCAAGGTTCCTGTCTGAGCTCCCTGGAACGTCGCACTCCCGTACGTGAAGACGCCGCCGTCGGATCCGGCGAGCCAGTAGCCACTCGCCCGCGGTCCCTGGGGGCTCTGCGATGCCGAGGTGCACGGCACCCGGAGCACGGGCGCTCCCGCGGAGCTCGTATCGGGGACGAAGACGGCAGGAACGGAGAGGTTGTTCCCGAGCGTCGTCTCTCCGCCACCTCCGCCCCCTCCGCCGCCGCCCGGACCTCCTACGGCGCCGGCGGGTGACGCCAGGGCCGACACCGTGAGAACCAGCGCCCCCACGAGTGCCCCCATGAGCGTGAGGCCAGACACTGTCTTCTTCCGAATGTCCCTTCGCATGACCGTATTCCTTTCGGGCTCCGCTTTCCGTTCGCAAGAACGCTGTCGACCGGAGTCGGGCGGTTACGTCATTCCTTGCGCTTCACAGATGCCACTGTCCACAGTACGAACGGGGCGGAGGGGCGAATAGGGCCGTAGGTCACCGCCGTCTCCCCGGGATATGACAATCGGGTGTCGACGGCGACCCGCCCTTCCGACCGGCGGTTCCGTACCGTCGGACCGGTGCCGCGGCGACACGGCCCGCACCCGGCTGCGCG
>DATLRE010000176.1:0-2197 GCA_035534835.1 Acidimicrobiales bacterium | reverse complement strand
CCTCCGGCGCAGGCCCGCACGGCGGCGAGCCCGAGGGACCGCCGGGCGAAGACCGGCTTCCAGGCGAATGCCGGCTCCGGCAGTCCGAGCGTCCCGGGGCGGGAGCGGGCCCGGCGGAGGACCGGCAGGGTCACCTCGACGGGGACCCCGGTCGGCATCCCGGTGACGGCCGCCGCCGCCCCGTCGACCAGCGCGGCGCGGACACGCGACCTGGCGGCGTCATCCAACGGCGGGGTGCCGGCACCACCGGCGGTACGGATGCTCATGCCGCACGGTCCTCGGGGAAGGAGACGACCTCGTCGGAGGTGTCCGGCGGCCCGTCGGCGGCACCACGCTGCTCCTCGGCGGCGACCAGCGCGGCCACCGCGACGGGTGGGGGGACGGGCGCGGGAGCCGGGACCCGGCCGGTCGCCATGGGGGACCCGACCACCGGGAGCAGTGCCTCGGCACAGCCCGCGCACCACGGTCGGTGGTCCACCACCGGCACCGTGCCGGCGACCGGACCGGTCAGAGCCCGGACCCCGGCCCGGCAGCGCCGGGCGGCATCGACCAGCAGTTCGGGGGTCACCGGGTCCACGTCGAGCTCGCCGGTGCGGGTGTAGTAGGTCGCCACGGCGAACGGCGGGGTCGTGCTGCGCAAGGTCTCGATCAGGGCGTGGAGGTGGCGGTCGTCGCGATGTGCCGGCCGGCGCGACCCGGAGGTCACGTCGACGAGCGCCACCGAGGCCTCGTCGCCGCCCGGACGTCCGAGGGCCAGGTCGACGTGGGCCACCAGCTCGACGGCACCGCCGGCGAGCGGCACCCGGATGCGCTCGTGGGTGCGCGGGAGCCACGCCGGGTCGAGGGCGGGCCACCGGCGACGGAGACCGTCGGCCTGTCGTTCCACCTCCGACCGGAGCTCGGACAGCTCGGTCGGGGCCAGCTGTCCGATCCATGCGACCAGCGGAGCCCGGTGGTCGTCGACACCGAGACCGGCCATGCCGTCGGTGACGGCGTCACCGATGGCACCGGTGGCCACCAGCTGACGGAACAGGACGTCGACGAGGGCGCCGCAGGCGAGGGGGAGCGAGAACCCGCGCTCGTCGAGGGGGTCACCGGTGGCATGCACCGGACACGCCAGTGCACGGGTCAGGCGACGCGCGGTGACGACGAGCGGTGCGCCCGGTCCACACCGGAGACCCGCGTCGTCGACCGGACCGTGACTCGGAACCGACCCGGCGGGACCGTCGATGCCGTGTTCGAGATGCGCACGGAGGTCGCCGGCCAGCCCCGGGTCGGCCACCGGTCGGGGGCGGCCCGTCACCCGGAGGCGGTCCAGCAGGGCGGCGCCGGAGAGCGGCTGCCACCCGGACATCGCGGTCGGGGACGTCCCTCCGGCCGACCGGACACCGCGGACCACCGGCCCCCCACCGGGTGCCCCGGGCCTCCTCTCCCCCCGGTCCTCCGTCGGTCGCTCCCCCCGGGGCTGCTCGGTCGTCATCATGGCGACAGTGTGACCGCGGGGTGTCACACGACCCGGCCGCCGCGAGGGTGCCCGGTAGCCTCTGCGCTGATGACCCTTGCGGCCTCGACCACCTTCGCCGTCGTGTTCACCCTGTTCGTCGTCGCCGCACTGGTGCTGGTCGCACTCACGCTCCGGTTCCTCGTTCGGCAGGCGTCGGCGTCCAGGGCCCGGTGGCTGGCCGAGCAGGACGACGGTGGGCGGTCCAGGCAGGGACCCGCGGCGTCCGTCGAGGAGGACGAGGACGACGAGGCGTCCGACGAGGAGCGCACCCCGATGACGGCCCTGGTGCTCGGGGGCGGCAGCACGCGGGGTGCGATCCAGATCGGGATGCTCCAGGTCCTCGCCGAGCACGGATTCGTTCCGGACCGCGTCTACGGGTCGTCGGTGGGCGCCATCAACGGCGTGGGATTCGCCACGGACCCGACCCTCGACGGCGTCGAACGGATGACCCAGGTGTGGCTGCGCATCCGCCGCGAGGACGTCTACCCGCAGGGACGGCTCCACGGACCGTGGCTCTACCTCCAACAACGCGATGCCGTCTACTCGAATTCAGGCCTGCGGGCCATCGTCGAGGAGGGATTCGCCCACGAGCGCCTCGAGGACGCCGTGGTCCCGGTCGAGGTCGTGGCCACGTCGCTCACCGACGGCGGCGAGCGGTGGTTCACGTACGGTCCGGCGGTCGATACCGTGCTG
>DATLRE010000175.1:0-9961 GCA_035534835.1 Acidimicrobiales bacterium | reverse complement strand
CCGGTCCGGGTCCTGCTGGTGGGCGACTCCGAGGCGAGCTTCCTCGGGTTCGGCCTCGGGCCCGCCGCTGCCGGCCACGGCGTCGACTACCAGGGCGACGGCGTGTTCGGTTGCGGCCTCCTCACCTACACGACCTCGTTCCACGGGACCCTGGTGGACGGCAACGTGGGCCAGCGGGGCGGCCACACCCTGGTGCCGTGCGACACCCAACTGGTCCGGTGGAAGGCCGACGTGGAGGCGTTCCACCCCGACGTGGTCCTGCTGGCCGACGGCGAGTACGAGGTGCGGGACCAGCGCATCGGCTCCACCTGGCACCACATCGGCACCCCGGCGGTCGACACCCGGGAGCGCCGGGCCATCACCGCGGCGACCGGCGTGCTCGGCTCCACCGGCGCCACCGTCGTCCTGTTGACCGCTCCCTACTACCAGCAGCCCGAGCAGGCCGACGGGCAGCCGTGGCCCGAGGACGATCCGGCCCGGGTCGACCGGTACAACGCGCTCCTCCGCCAGACGGCCGCCGCCTCCCACGGGCGGGTGGTCGTCGCCGACCTCGGCGCCCGGCTCGACCCCCACGGCCGCTACACCCGGACGATCGACGGGGTGGTGGTCCGGTTCGCCGACGGCATCCACGTCACCCCGGCCGGTGCGGCACTGGTGGCGCCGTGGTTGCTGGACCTGTCGGTCCGGCTCGGCACGGCCGATCGGGCGGCGGCGGCCACCCGACCGCCGGGGACGGGCTGAGCCGGTCCCCACGGGTCAGCCCACCGGGGGCGCCGGTGCGCCGGCCCTC
The DNA here is from genome assembly GCA_035534835.1 of Acidimicrobiales bacterium. Lineage (GTDB taxonomy): Bacteria > Actinomycetota > Acidimicrobiia > Acidimicrobiales > RAAP-2 > Bog-756. The sequence goes on along the minus strand of DATLRE010000175.1, from coordinate 9,171 downwards.
CCACGTGATCGAGGGGAGGTAGACCGGTGACGGTTTCACTCATCCGAGTGCCCCTACCAACACGAGTGGGGCAACCCTCATCGTTCCGACTGCCAGCCGTACGCTTGCGAGGTGGTCGTTCTGTTCCACTGCCCAGTTGCCCGGCCCCGCACTGCCCAAGAGGGGTATCCGGCCGAGTGCAGTAGCCCTGCGGTTTGTGGCCATGGCACGGACCGCCGGCGTCCCCTACCCGGAGTCGGCCGGCCCCTGTGGCTGCACGAAGTGGTCTCCGGGCTGTGGTCCGTCGCTGCACTGGCTGATGATCGCCCCCAGGACGTGCGGGACGGCCATCGATGGCTGGCGGAGGCGTCTGCGGCTCTGCACATCAGCTCATAGGGAAGCGAGATCGCTTGCCGAACCACTACGATCGTAGTGTTTCGGGGCTTCGTGAGGCTATGCTCACTCTCGTGCACTTGATTTCACTACGATCGTAGTGAAATCGAGTGCACAGACACCAGGACCTGACACTATGTGAACAAAGCACTACGATCGTAGTGCTTTCAAGAACGCGACTGCGGCGACGGCGCAGGCTCCCCACACCGTCCTCGAGGAGGCGATCACATGAGCACCCTGGGAGAACAGGTTAGAGGCCGCCGGCGCGAGCTCCACCTCAACCAGAAGGAGGTCGCCGACCTGGCCGGCGTCTCGCCGAGCTTCGTTCGATTCATCGAGCATGACAAGCCGACCCTTCGTCTGGACAAGGTTGCCGGTGTTCTCGAAGTCCTGGGCCTCGAGATGACCGTCAAGATCAGGTCCACGTGACTGCTGCCTCGGTTGCCCAGGACACGCGGTCGGTTCAGGTCGCTGACGTCTTCAAGGCCGGGCGTCGAGCGGCGCAGTTACGCAGAACCGGCAGCGGGACCGAGTTCGCCTACCTGCCGGAGTTCGCCTCAGACGGAGTTGCCATCGCGACAACCCTTCCGATCTCGACCGACCCCCTCAGGTACCCGCCGGGAGCGGTGCCTGCGTTCTTCGCGGGAATGCTCCCGGAAGGAAGGCGCCTCACCGCACTTCGACGCCTCGTGAAGACGTCGGCCGACGACGAGCTGTCGCTGCTCCTTGCTGTTGGACGTGATGTCATCGGGGACGTCCAGCTGGTGCCCGAGGGGGAGATGCCCACCGAAGCCGAGGCGCTCATCACCGTCCAGTCCTCGTTCAGCGAGGTCCGGTTCTCGGAGATCCTCGGCGGCGCAGACGTCGTTGATCGATCTGGGATCCCAGGAGTGCAGGACAAGGCGTCGGCCCGCATGATCTCCGTACCCGTCGCCCAGGCAGCTGGGCGCTACATCCTGAAGGTTGACCCCCCTGAGTTCCAGCATGTCGTCGAGAACGAGCACTACTTCCTCGACACCGCTCGATCCGCCGGAATCCCTACCACGCAGGCAGACCTGGTCACGGACGCGGACGGCAGGAAGGGACTCCTCGTCCGCCGCTTCGATCGGGTGGTCGACCACGCCGGAACCGTCCACTCGCGTGCCTGCGAGGACGCTTGTCAGCTGCTGAACCTGTGGCCGGCGGACAAGTACAACGTGAGCTCAGAGGAGCTGGCCGCTGCCGTCGGAAGGGTCTGCGCTGCTGGACCTGTCGCCGTGCGCGACGTCTATCGACAGCTCTGCTTCGCGTGGCTCACCGGAAACGGTGACGTCCATGCCAAGAACATCTCCGTGCTTGCTACGCCCGAGGGAGAATGGCGGGTGGCACCGGCGTACGACCTGCCCTCCACCCTTCCGTACAACGACCTTACGCTGGCGTTGCCGGTCCAGGGCCGGAGTGACGGACTGAGCCGCCGATTGATGCTCGACTTCGCTGGGACGATCGGGATGACCCCGAAAGCCGCGACCTCCACCCTGGACGACATGCTCGATGCAACTGCCCATGTTCCGAGCGATCTCCGAGACGGGGCGGTCCCCTTCAGCCAGCAGACGCTTTCGACGTGGACGAAGCGGCTCGACTACCGGCGCAAGCTGCTCAAGGCGTAGCCCCAGGAGGCCGGAACGACTCCCATGGCCCAAGGCGATGGACTGACTGCGGCATCGCCTTCCGGGCCCACCGGAGGCTCGGTCGGAGACCACCAACTTCGGTGATCAGGCGAGCAAACCGGTCACCATCGATGATCTCGACACCGTAGTCATGCGCCTTGTCGGTCTTGCTGCGGTGAGCGCAATGCTCGGGGGGATTCTCCGATCGGCGAAGTGCATCGCATGGACTTCCACTGATCCAACGCCAACGGAGCAACAAGCGCCGGGTGCCCCAGACGGCTGTGGGCGTGGGCCGGGGTCGGGTCTACCTCCCCTCGATCACGCGGGAGCGCCGTCCCGGTCGGTCACGAGGACGGCCATGTCGCCCACGCGGCCCACGTAGCCGGGCACCGACTCCGAGTCGGCCGTCCAGGTGGTGAGGGAGACCCGGCGGGGCTCGGTCCCGTCGGACAGGTAGCCGGGACCGAATTGGGCCTTCCAGAAGGGGTTGACGGTCGGGTGGAACCCGGCGCGGTCGAGGGCGTTCACCAGGCCGATGAACTCCTCGGTGTCGAGCAGCCGGGTGTCGGCCGTGCCCGCACCCGCATCGCCGACCGCCACCCGGCCGCCGGGCGGGATCCGTGGGGCCACCAGTGCGGCCAGCCGGGCCACGTCCGGGTCGCCGGCCCGGGCCAACGGGGGGATGTCGGCCACCCGTGCGCACGCCACGGCGGCGGCCACCACGGCGGCGGCGCACAGGGCCACCCGCAGACCGACCGCGACCCGGGCCGGCGGCGTCCACCGCACCGTGCCGATCCCGACGAGGGCGGCGACGGGCAGCACCACGGCCCAGACCGCCAGGTAGCCGAAGACGAACCCGACCACGTGGGTGACGGCCACCACGGCGGCCACGTACCCGACCAGGGTGAGCGCGCCGAGGCCGGCGGTGAACCGGGCCCGCTGGCGCACCCCGGCGACGGCCGTGACCGCGGCCAGCCCGACGGTCATCAGCGACACCGCTACCGCCAGGCCGGCATGTGCGGGCGTGCCGCCGAGTATCGAGGTCATGACCTCGGACGGGCCGACGACCAGCACCGCCATGGCGGCCGCCACCGCCCACAACGAGCCGGACAGCGGCTGGCCCGGTTGGGCGGCACCGAAGAACCGGGCGATGAGGGTGACGTTGCCCGGGTGGTTGGTCACCTGCTGGACGAACGGGGGGATCCACATCACGACGACGGCGGCCAGGCCGGCCACCACCAGCACCGTGCGCCACCGGTCCGGTCCCGACGCCCCGACGGCGACCTCCGGGCCGGTGGCCGACCGCTCGTCACCCCGGGGCCCCGTCGGTGCCGCCGCGGCCAGCGCGCGGCGGTCGCGTACGGCGGTGACCACCCAGACGGCCCCGGACAGGCCCACGAGTGCCACGACCAGCGGCCCGGTGGCGATGTCGGTCTGGACGACGTACGAGCCCACCACCAGGGCCCCGACCAGGGACGGCGCCGAACGGTCCACGGCCCCGGCGCACAGGAGGACGAGCAGCAGGAGCGGAAGGAGGACGACCATCGGGTTCCAGGGGCTCACGAGGGCACCGAGCACGCTCTCCGAGTACGTCGTGGCCGAGGGGCCGGACGCGGCCAGCGCGGCGACGAGCACCGTCACCCACAGGGCCGCCCACAGGGCCCGTGCGGGCGTGGTCCGTCGCCGCACCACGGCGACGCAGGCCAGCGCGGCCAGCCCGTTCCACACGGCAGCCCCCACGAAGAGGGAGCGCCCGCTCGAGCCCAGCACCCGGTAGACCAGGGACTGCAGGTAGAAGAAGGCGGGGCCCGGGTGGTTCCAGTTGTTATGGTCGAACACCCCGAGCTGCTGCTTCCACGCCAGGGCCCGCCGCACGTGCAGGTCGATCAGGGCCAGGTCGTCGGGCAGGGCCAGGTGGGCCGTCGGGGCGGTCGCCAGGCGGACGGCAGCGAAGGCGAACGGGACCCCGACGACGGCGAAGGCCAGTCCGGTCAGCCACCGACCCGACGGCACGGGACGACGGGCGGGCGCCAGGGGGCCGGGGTCGATCCCGCGGTCGGGCGCAGCCTGGTCGGTGTCGGGACCCACGATGCGTGGATCGTACGGCACGGTCCCCGGTCGGGTGGCCCGGCGGGGCCGGGACGCCGCCTAGAAGCTCGGGACGTACCCGCCGCGGCCCAGGGACTCGCTGAGGAACGGGTCGACCGACTCGTCGACACCACCGACCACCTCGGTGACCCAGTCGAGCCGGTCGCGCAGGATGCGCTCCACGCCGCCCTGCAGGGTCGAGGAGCTCACGGCGCACGAGCTGCACGCCCCCTGCAGCTGCACCTCGACGACCCCGGTCTCGACGTCCGCCGCGATCAGGGCCAGGTCGCCACCGTCGGCCTGGACCGCCGGGCGCATGAGCTCGATGATCGAACCCAGGGCGGCGAGCCGCGCCCCGCGCTCCTCGTCGGTCAGCCCGACGGGCGCGTCGGCGGCGGTTCCGTCGTCCGTCTCGGGTTCGGTGCTGTCGGGGTCCACGTGGTCCGTCCTCCCGCCGGTTCACTCGACCGGCACGAGCGGGCCGTCGGCTCCGCTCCCCTCCAGTCTGCCGTGCCGGCGGCCGTGTCCGTGCACCCGGCACCGTCGGGTCCCGGCGAGCGCCCCGCGCCGGGACGGGGGCCTCCGTCGGTGAACATGCCGGCGAGGGCGCGGGGGTACCATGCGTTGTGGCCCCGGTACGACCATCCGAGCCCCTGGGGGCCGTCGGACTGATCCTGCCCACCTTCGTCCAGGACACCGTCCCGACGTGGGCGGGAGCCCACACCGGCGACCACGGTGGGGCCGATCCCCTGGCCGAGCTGGCCGAGCTGTGCCGCCGGGCCGAAGCGGCCGGGGCCGACGCGCTGTGGGCCTGCGACCACCTCTTCTGGCACGGCCCCTGCCTCGAGTGCCTGGTGGTCCTGACCGTGGCGGCCACGGCGACCGAGCGTGCCGCCCTCGGCTCCTGCGTCGTCCAGCTGCCGCTGCGCCGGGCCGTGGGCGTGGCCAAGCAGGCCGCCACCCTGCAGGTGCTCAGCCGGGGCCGCATGATCCTGGGGGTCGGCGTCGGCAGCCATCCGGGCGAGTACGAGCAGGTCGGCGCCGCCTACCACCGCCGCGGCCACGACCTCGACACCGGTATCGGCGAGCTCCACCGGGCCTGGGGCTCGGGGGCGGGGGTCGACCGGGGCGACACCTCGTCGACCGACGCCACCGAGCGCTACCGCCAGCTGCCGGCCCCGTCCCCGGTGCCCGTCTGGGTCGGGGGCTCCTCGGAGGCGGCCCTGCGGCGGGCCGCGCACCTGGCCGACGGCTGGATGCCGCTGTTCCTGTCGGTCGACCAGTACGGCGACGCCGTGGAGCGGCTGCGCAAGGAGGCCGACGCCGCCGGCCGCCCGGCCGGCGCCGTCACGCCGGCCATGGTGCTCTTCGTCTCGGTCGACGACGACCGGGACCGGGGCACGGCCAAGGGCACCGCCTGGATGGGCTCGCTCTACGGCCTGCCCCCCAAGGCGTTCGAGCGCCACCTGGTGGCCGGCGGGCCCGACGAGGTGGCGGCCCGGCTGGCCGAGTACCGGTCGGCGGGAGCCGAGCACCTGGCCGTCTACGTCACCGACGACCGGCCGATCGACCAGTTCGAGCGCCTCGTGGCGGCGCTGCCCGCCGCCGGCGTCCCGACCCGGACCGCACCCGCCGCAGCCCGAGCCTGAGCAGAACCGAGGACCCATGGACCGCACCGCACACATCGTGGGCACCGCCACCACCCCCATGCAACGGCGCGATCTGACGATCGAGGCCATGGCCCACCAGGTCGTCGACCATGCCCTGGCCGACGCCGGCAGGACCCCCGACGAGGTCGACCTGGTCATCTTCGGCAACGCCACCGCCGGCCGTCTCCTCGACCAGGCCTGCATCCGGGGCCAGAGCTTCCTGCTCGATGCCGGGCTGCGCAACGCCGGGATCGTCAACGTGGACAACTCGTGCGCCGGAGGGGCCTCGGCACTGCACCTCGCCACCCTGTCGACGCTGGGGGGTGCCGGCACGGTCCTGGCCGTCGGGGTCGAGAAGATGTGGACCGGCGACCGCAGGGAGACCCTCGCCGGCATCGAGGACGGCGTGCCCGGCGACGACCGGGCCTTCATGCACGCGAACTGGGAGAACCCGTCGGGCTCGGTGCTGATGGCCCTCAACGCCAAGTGGACCGTGGAGCACATGGAGCGGTGGGGGACGACCCTCGAGCAGATCGGGGCGGCGGCCGTCAAGGCCCGCAGGCACGGTGCGATGAACCCCCATGCCCAGTTCCAGAGCGAGGTGTCCCTGGAGGAGGTGCTGTCCTCCCCCACCATCGTCGCCCCGCTCACCCGGCTGATGTGCTCGTCGTTCACCGACGGCGCGGCCGCCGCCGTGCTCAGCCTCGAGGCCCGCCGCGGTGCGCCCCGGATCCTGTCCAGCACGGTCCGGTCGGGCAACGGGGACATCGACTACCACGAGCGCCTGGCCGACACGGCGTCGGCGGCGTGGGACGCCTCGGGCGTCGACCCGTCCGACGTGGACGTCGTCGAGCTCCACGATGCCACCAGCGCCGAGGAGATCTGCGCCCTCGAGTCGCTCGGGTTCTACAAGCCGGGGGACGCCGGTGCGGCCACTGCGGCCGGCGACACCGCACTCGGCGGCGCGGGGGTGACCGTCAACACCAGCGGCGGACTGGTCAGCCGGGGCCACCCCCTCGGCGCCACGGGCATCGCCCAGGTGGTCGAATTGGTCGCCCAGCTGCGCGACGAGGCCGGCCCGCGACAGGTCCCGGGGGCCCGGTTGGCGGTGGCGGCCAACACGGGTGGCATGATCGGGTCCCATGCAGGCACCACCGACGCAGCGTTCATCGGCATCCACGTCCTCGAGGCGGGCTGAGCGGTGATCGGCCGCGGCGGCATCGTCACCGGGTACGGCATCGCGGTGCCGGACAAGGTCGTCACCAACGACGACCTCTCCCTGACCCTCGACACCAGCGACGCCTGGATCCGTGAGCGCACCGGCATCCGCGAGCGCCGGATCGGCGGCACCACCTCGGGGCTCGCCATCGAGGCCGGGCTCGCCGCCCTGGAGAACGCCGGCCGGCGGCCCGACGAGATCGACGCCGTGATCCTGGCCACGACGACGCCGGACCAGATCGTGCCGGGCACATCGGCCACGGTGCAGGACGGGATCGGGATCGTCGGCGGGGCCTTCGACGTGAACGCGGCCTGCTCCGGCTTCGTCTACGCCCTCACCGTGGCGCACGGGATGCTGGCCATCGGGTCCGAGCGGCTGCTCGTCATCGGGTCCGAGACCCTGTCGAAGATCACGGACTGGGACGACCGCTCGGTCTCGATCCTGGTGGGCGACGGCGCCGGCGCCGTGGTGCTCGAGGCGGTCGACGGGCCGGGCCAGCTGCTCAGCTACAAGCTGGGCGCGGACGGATCGCTCCGGCACCTGTTGAAGTGCGACCACGGCGGCTACCTCTACATGAACGGCAAGGAGATCTTCCGCAAGGCGGTCGCGGTCGTGGTCGAGTCCTCCCAGGCCGCCATCGCCGAGGCCGGCCTCACCCCGGACCAGATCGACCTGGTCGTCCCCCACCAGGCCAACCTCCGGATCATCAGCGCCGCCTGCCAGCGTCTCGGGATCCCCGAGGAGAAGGCCGTCATCGTGATCGACCGCTACGGCAACACCTCCTCGGCCTCGATCCCCCTGGCGCTGGCCGACGCCCTCGACGCCGGTCGGCTCGAAGCCGGGCACCACGTCCTGCTGACCGGCTTCGGCGGTGGCATGACCTGGGCCAGCGCCGTGCTCAAGTGGGGCGGCTGAACGCCCCGGTGGCCCGGTATGCCCGAGATGTCTGACGCCCCCGCCCTCGTCGTGCTGGCCGCCGGGATGGCCCGGCGCTACGGCGGCTGCAAGCCCCTCGCCCCCATCGGCCCGCACGGCGAGCCGGTGCTCGACCTCCTGGTGGCCGACGCCGTCCGGGCCGGCTTCGGTCGGGTGGTGCTGGTCCTCCACCCCGAATCCGGCCCGTCCGTCCGGTACCACGTCGAGCAGTCCTGGCCGGCCGCGGTCGACGTGGCCTTCGTCGAGCAGCGGCTGCCGCTCGGGACGGTCCACGCCGTGCTGGCCGCCGAGCCGGCGCTCGATCCGGGCGCCGCGTTCGGGGTGTCCAATTCCGACGACGTGTACGGCCAGGCGCCGATGGGCCTGCTCGCCGACCACCTCCGGGCCGGCGCCGCCGAGCACGCGCTGGTGGGCTTCGCCCTGCGGTCGACCGTGGCCACCGACGACCCGGTGACCCGGGGTGTCTGCACCGTGGGGGCCGACGGGCTGCTGATCTCGCTCGACGAGCGCCGTCAGGTGCACCGCTCGGGCCAAGGCGGACGGTTCGTGTCCGACGACGGGCGCGAACCGAAGGAGCTCGACGGCGACCTGCCCACCTCGGTCAACCTGTGGGGGTTCCGGTCCGGCATCTGGGACGTGCTCCACGCCGCCATGGACGCATCGGGGATCGACGAGGATGCGCTGGTGGCCCAGGTGGAGGCCGGCGGCGAGGTCCCGAAGGCCGAGGTCCTCCTGCCCGACGTCATCTCGACCATGGTGGCCGGACGGATCGGCCCACCGGTCCGCGTGCTCCCGACCGACGGGGTGATGATCGGGGTGACCCACGCCGCCGACCTGCCCGTCGTGAGCACCGAGCTGGCCCGACAGGTGGCCTTCGGCGTGCGCCCGGCCGCGCTGTGGGCCGGGGTCGCCTGAGTCGAGCGCGGGACCCGGCCGGGGCGGGACGCCCGTGCCCGGGCCGTCGGCGGGGTCAGGCGGTGGCGCGCCCGAGTGCCGCCAACACGAGGTCGACGGCGTCCTCCACCGACGTGGTCGGCTCGATGGCGAGGTCCGGGTGCTCGGGGACCTCGTAGGGATCGTCGACCCCGGTGAACGACCCGAGTGAACCGGCCGACGCCCTGGCGTACAGGCCCTTCGGGTCCCGCACGGCGCACTCGGCGGCCGGGGTGGCCATGAAGACCTCGACGAAGGGCAGGCCCGCCTCGGCGTGGATCCGGCGGGCGAACTCGCGTGACTCGGCGTACGGGCTGATGATGGCCAC
>DATLRE010000174.1:0-4381 GCA_035534835.1 Acidimicrobiales bacterium | reverse complement strand
GGCCTGCGGGCCATCGTCGAGGAGGGATTCGCCCACGAGCGCCTCGAGGACGCCGTGGTCCCGGTCGAGGTCGTGGCCACGTCGCTCACCGACGGCGGCGAGCGGTGGTTCACGTACGGTCCGGCGGTCGATACCGTGCTGGCCTCGTCGGCCATGCCGGCCATCTTCCCGGCCGTCGAGATCGGGGGCGAACGGTACATCGACGGCGGCGTGGTCGACAACGTGCCCATCCAGCGGGCCATCGACGCCGGGGCGACCCGCATCGTGGTGCTGCTGTGCTCACCCCCCGTCTTCGAGCCGCCGATGTCGAGGCGACCGGTCGAGGGCATGGTCAACGCGCTGTTCATCGCCATCCATGCACGGTTCGTCCGCGACATGGCGCGCCTGCCCGAGGACGTCGAGGTGATCCTGTGCATGGGACCCGAGGGGACCACGCGCGACTTCGACGACTTCTCGACCACCGAGCACCTCATCGCCCTGGGCCGGGCCGAGGCTTCCGAGGTGGTCCGGCGCTACGGCCTCGGGACCGCCGCCTACCCCGCCCCGCCCCTTCCCGTGCCGGCCATCCGCTCCGACGACCACCGGTACACCGTCGAGCGGCGGGTCGGGGACCGCCGGTCGGACGGCTGGACCGCCGGCGGGCCGGCCGCGGGTCCTGCGCCTCAGGTCGACGGTCCGTCGCCCCCGGGTCCGGGTTCGCCGGGCGCAGCGGCCGCCGCCGGGCCGGTGACCCAGCCCGACCCGGGCACGTAGCGTCGGACGATCCTGGCCGGCACCCCGGCGATCACGCAGCGGTCGGGGAACACGCCCCGCACGACCGCCCCGGCCGCCACCACCACGTTCTTCCCCAGCTCGGTGCCCGGCAGGATCACGACGCCCGTGCCCAGCCAGCTGCCGTCGCCGATGACCACGGGGACGTCGTGCGGCCACTGGACGTGGACGACCTCGTCCGGGTTTTCGTAGCCGTGGTTCTGGTCGGTGATGTAGACGTACGGTCCGGTCTGGACGTCGCTGCCGACGTCGATGGAGAAGTGGCCCACGATGTGGCTCCCCCGCCCGATCATGCTGCGGTCGCCGATCCGCACCACCGGATCGGTGACCATCGCCTGGCCGGGGACCATGCCGGCCGACAGGCTCACGTACGGGCCGATCAGGGTGTCGTCGCCGATGTGGATCCATCGTTCGCCGAAGATGGCCCCCGTGGGGAAGGCCAGGCAGCTGCCGCGGCCGAAGCCCCCGAAGCGGTCGGCCAACCGGTCACCGGGGCCCGTGGCCCCGTGGCGCTGCATCCAGCCCCACACGCCGTGGACCGCCGCGTGGAGCATCCGGTGGCGCAGCCGGGGTAGGGCACGCGAGGAGGGCACGCTCCGGTGGGCCCGGGCACCCGCGGGCACCGGTCCGGATCCGGCGGCGGACGCCCGGACGGGTTCTGCCCCACCATCGGGGTCGGGGCCGGCTGTGCTCACCCCGTGACGGTAACCGACGTCCCACGACCGGGCGATCCCGGGGCGCCCGGCGCCGCCGTCCCTCGTGCACCGGGCCGCACCCGCCGCACCCGCCGCCCTTTTCCTACGATGGGCCCATGCCCGAGGGGACGCCGGACGTGGGCGGGGATACGGACGGGGGCGTCGACGTGGACCGCGTGCTGGCCGACAAGTCGCTGCTCGGGCGATCGGGGTTCGCGTCGGGCGCCGACGTCTACGAACGGGCGCGCCCCGACTATTCCACCGAGTCGGTGGCGTACCTGGTGGACGCGCTCGGCATCGGCCCGGGCAGCCGCGTCCTCGACGTGGCGTCGGGGACCGGCAAGCTCACCCGCTCGCTGGCCGCCACCGGGGCGACCTGTGTGGCGGCCGAGCCGTCGACGTCGATGCGCGCGTCGTTCGCCCGGGTGGTGCCGGACGTGGCCCAGGTGGGTGCCGACGCCCTGCGGCTGCCCTTCGCCGACCGTTCGTTCGACGCCGTCACCGTGGCCCAGGCGTTCCACTGGTTCGCCACCACCGACGCGCTGGCCGAGTTCGCCCGGGTCCTGCGGCCCGGCGGCGGCCTGGCGCTGATCTGGAACGAGCGCGACGAGTCCGATCCCCTGGTCGCCGAGCTCACCCGCATCAGCAAGTGGGACGTCCACCAGCCCTACCCGGTGGGCCGGGACTTCGGGGCCGTGGTCGACGAAGCGGGTCGGTTCGGTGCCGTCACCCGGGCCCGGTTCCGCTTCACCCAGCTGCTCGACCGGACGGCCTTCGTCGAACAGGTGGCCTCGCGCAGCTACATCGTGGTGCTGCCCGAGGACCGCCGTCGTGCCGTCCTCGACGACGTGGCCGGGCTGGCGGCGACGCTCGGGGAGCCGATCGGGCTCCCGTACCTGGTCGAACTCTTCTGGGCCCGGACCCGCTGACCGCGGACCGCGGACCGGCGGTCCCGCCCTCGCCCCCCGGCGGACCGGCTTGCCACCGACGGCTCCGGCGGTGCAGCCTCTCCCCCGAGGGTCGGCCCCACCACGCACCGGTGGGACCGCGGACCCGGCACCGGGGGAAGGCACCGAACATGATCAAGCTCACCTGTCTGCTCAAGCGCAAGGAGGGGATGACGCCCGCCGAGTTCCATGCCTACTGGCGGGACCGCCACGGCCCACTCATCGCCAACTCCAGCGCCGCCAAGTACGTCATCCGCTACGAGCAGAACCCCCGATCGCTCGACGACTACCGCGACGACGACGACCGTTCCGGCTACGACGGGGTCACCGTCCAGTGGTTCGAGTCGATGGACGCGTACTACGCCCACATGGGCGAGGACGACTTCCCGGCGATGATGGCGGACATCGCCGAGTTCCTCGACACGGATCACCTCGAGGTCGTGCTCACCGAGGAGCCCCGGATCATCATCGACGGAGCGATCGACTGGTCCCGCTGACCGGAGCGGCTCCGGGCCGCCGCGGCGGGGCTGCGTCCCGGTTCGGGAGGCATTGACACCCAGGGGTCCCGGACGTACGATCCACGCATTCGGACACAGTGTCCGATCCACGGGAGGGGGCGTCCGGGATGAGCGACGCGATCGGGACGGATCTGGACATCAGCGGTGTCGACTTCAGCGACATCAACCTCCTCGACTCGACGGTGTTCGCCGAGCGGGTGCCCCACGAGTGGTTCGCCTTCCTCCGGAAGAACGCCCCGGTGTGGTGGCAGGAGGAGGAGGGCGGACCCGGGTTCTGGGCGGTCACCACGTTGGCCGAGGCCACCCAGGTCAACCGGGACTACGAGCACTTCTCGTCGGCCCGGAAGGCCACCTACCTCTGGGACCTCGCCGAGGACGACCTCGCCCAGCAGCAGCTGATCATGCTGAACATGGATCCGCCGCTGCACACCCGCTACCGCCGGCTCGTCAACAAGGGCTTCACCCCGCGCATGGTCAACCAGCTCCACGAGCGGATCCACGCCGCCACCGATGCGATCATCGACGAGGTCATCGAGCGGGGCAGCGCCGACTTCGTGACCGACATCGCCGCCGAGCTCCCCCTCGTGGTGATCGCCGAGCTGCTCGGGGTGCCGAACGAGGACCGGCACCGGATGTTCGACTGGTCGAACCGGATGATCGGCAGCGAGGACCCCGAGTACCAGTCGGCGGGCGAGGCGGCACAGATGGCGTCCATGGAGCTCTACGCCTACGCATCGGAACTCTTTGCCACCAAGCGCGTCGACCCGCACGACGACCTGATGAGCGTGCTCACCCAGGTCGACATCGACGGGGAGCAGCTGTCCTCGTTCGAACTCGAGCTCTTCTTCCTCCTCCTCACCGTGGCCGGCAACGAGACGACCCGCAACCTCATCTCGGGTGCCATGGCCACGTTCTTCGACCACCCGGACCAGTGGGAGCTCCTCCGCAACGACCGGTCGCTGCTACCCGACGCCGTGGAGGAGATGCTCCGCTACGTGACGCCCGTCATGAACTTCCGCCGCCAGACGACGTCCGCCTTCGAACTGGGCGGTCAGACGATCGAGGCCGATTCCAAGGTGGTGTTCTTCCACATCTCGGCCAACCGCGACGAGCGGGTCTTCGCCGACCCGCAGACGTTCGACATCACGCGGAACCCGAACCCGCACATGGCGTTCGGAGCGGGCGGGCCCCACTTCTGCCTGGGGGCCAACCTGGCCCGGATGGAGATCCGGGTCATGTTCGAGCACCTGCTCGACCGCATGCCCGACCTGGAGCTGGCCGGACCGGTCGAGCGTCTGCAGTCGGCGTTCATCAGCGGGGTCAAGCACATCCCGATCTCGTTCCCGGCCGGGCCGCGCGTCAGCGCTGGCTAGATGACCGGGCGCAGGTCCTCCGACGACCTGAAGGACGTCATCCGCGACTTCCGCCGCGACCAGGTCATCGACGTGGC
>DATLRE010000173.1:0-5064 GCA_035534835.1 Acidimicrobiales bacterium | reverse complement strand
GGCCGTGCAGTGGAAGGGCACCGAGCGGTCCCCGCATCCGACGGTTCCGACACCCCGCGCGTCGTCGAACTCCACGACGGTGCCGATCAGGGTGGTGTCCCCCACGGGCACGAGTTCGGGTCCGGCCGGAGTCGTCATGGTCGATGCCTCAGTGGACGATCTTGGAGAGCGCCAGTTCGATGATGTCCGTCGCCCCACGATCGCGCAGTGCGGGGATCAGGACGTTGATCTCCGACTTCGGGACCACGGTCTCGACGGCGAAGCCTCCCCCGCCGAAGAGCTCCGACACGGTCGGCGACCGCAGGGAGGGCAGCACCTCGATGACACCGTCCAGCTCGTCTGCGGCCACGTTCAGCTTCACCAGGACCTTGCCCCGTGCCTCGAGCGATCCCTGCAGGAGGGTGAGGAGCTGCTGCATGGCGTGGCGCTTGCCCGAGTCGGCGGCGGCGGCCGGGTTGGCGATGAGTTCGGTGTGGGACACGAGCAGCGTCTCCACGATCTTCAGTCCGGCGGCCCGCAGCGCCCGCCCGGTCTCGGTGATCTCGACCACGCAGTCGGCGATGTCGGGAACCTTGGCCTCGGTCGCCCCGTAGGAGAGGCTCACCTCGGCGGTCACCCCGTGGGTCTCGAGGTAGCGGCGTGTGAGCTCGGGGTACTCGGTGGAGACCCGCAGGGCGCCGCCCGGACCGGTGGCGGAGGCGGGCAGGTCGGCCACGGACGACACCGGCGAGTCGGCGGGCACGGCCAGCACCACCCGGATCGGGTTGGCCGTGGCCTTGGAGTACTGCAGGGTGCCGAGCGAGGTGACCTCGCTCCCCCGCTCCTCGATCCAGTCGCGCCCGGTGATCCCGATGTCGAACAGTCCGTCGGCCACGTACAGCGGGATCTCCTGGGGGCGCAGGATCCGCACGTCGTCGATCCGCGGGTCGTCGATGGAGGCCCGGTAGTCGACACTGGAGGAGCGGCTGACCGTGAGGTCGGCGTCGGCGAACAGGTCGAGGGTGGCCTTCTCGAGGGAGCCCTTCGGCAGTACCAGGCGCAGCACGGTCAGCGCCCCCCCGAGGTGAATCCGACCCGGCTGCCGCTCGGCAGGTCCTCGAGTCCGCGCAGCACCGACACGGTCTCGAGGGCGGTGCGGGCCGCTTCGGCACCCTTGTTGGTGTCGTCCGGCAGCGACCGGACCAGCGCCTGGTCCACGGTGTCAGTGGTCAGCACGCCGAAGACGACGGGCAGTCCGGTGTCGAGCTGGACCCGCTGGAGCCCGGACGCGCACTCACCGGCCACGAAGTCGTAGTGGCCGGTGTCGCCCCGGATGACCGCCCCCAGGGCGACCACGGCGTCCACCCGGCCGGTGGTGGCCATGCCCCGTGCCACCAGCGGCAGTTCGAACGCCCCCGGGACCCAGGCCACGACGGTGGCGTCGAGGTCGCACCCCTGTCGTTCCAGCTCGTCGAGGGCGGCCGACAGCATGCGGTCCGTGATCCCGCCGTTGAACTCGGCGCACACGAAGCCCACCCGGGCCCGAACAGCCGTCCCGGGGGCCAGCTCGGCCGGATCGAGGCACGAGCCCGCCCGCGCCGCGGCACGGGTCTTGGCGTCCGCCGGGAGCGCGGTCCGGTCAGAGGACGTCATCGAGCCCCTCGAGCAGGTGGCCCATCCGCTCGCGTTTGGTGCGGAGGTACTCGATGTTCTCCGGCGTGGGGACCGGCTGGATGTTGACCCGTTCCACGATGTCGAGCCCGAAGCCCTCGAGCCCGCCGTACTTGGTCGGGTTGTTGGTCATCAGGCGCATGGTGGTGACGCCGAGGTCGACGAGGATCTGGGCGCCGATGCCGTACTCGCGGGAGTCGGCCGGCAGTCCCAGCTCCAGGTTGGCGTCGACGGTGTCGAAGCCCTCCTCCTGGAGGTTGTAGGCGCGGAGCTTGTGGGCGAGACCGATGCCCCGGCCCTCGTGGCCGCGCAGGTAGACGAGCACCCCGCTGCCGTTCTCGTTGATGGCCGCCATCGCCCCGTGCAGCTGCGGGCCGCAGTCGCACCGCAGCGAGCCGAACACGTCGCCGGTCAGGCACTCGCTGTGCACGCGCACCAGGGTGTTCTCCTGGCCCCGGATGTCGCCCTTGACCAGGGCGACGTGGTGTTCGCCGTCGAGGACCGACTCGTAGGCGTAGACGGTGAACTCGCCGTAGTCGGTCGGGATGCGCGCATCGGCGATGCGCCGCACCAGCTTGTCCTTGTGCCGCCGGTACCGGATGAGGTCGGCGATGGAGATGAGGTGGAGTCCGTGCCTCTTGGCGAAGGCCTCGAGTTCGGGGAGCCGGGCCATGGTGGCCTTGTCCTCGCTCACGACCTCGCACAGCACGCCCGCCGGGGAACGGCCCGCGGCCCGGGCCAGGTCGACGGCGGCCTCGGTGTGGCCGGCCCGCTTCAGCACCCCGCCCGGTCGGTAGCGCAGGGGGAAGATGTGGCCGGGCCGGTTGAGGTCGGTCGGCCGGGTGTGGGGGTCCACGAGGGCCTGGATGGTGGCCGACCGGTCGGCGGCGGAGATTCCGGTCGAGGTCCCGTGGCGGACGTCCACGCTCACCGTGAACGCCGTGCGCTGCACCTCGGTGTTGGCCGTGACCATGAGCGGGAGGTCGAGCTGCTCCACCCGTTCCGGGGTGAGCGGTACGCAGATCAGGCCCGAGGTGTGGGCGAGGAAGAAGGCGATCTTCTCCGGCGTGACCGCGTCGGCGGCCATGATGAGGTCTCCCTCGTTCTCGCGGTCCTCGTCGTCCACGACGACGACGATCTCGCCCCGTCCGACTGCTTCGATCGCGTCCTCGACTGCTGAGAAGGGCATCGCCCTGGGTCTCCCTCGTGTCATCCGGTCCGGTCGGTGCCGCCCGGTACTTCCTGTGTCGTCCGGTCCTGCGTCGTTCTTGACGCTCCGGCACCGTGGCCGGTCCTGTGCTGCGTCCGTGGTGCTGCGGCCGGTGAGCGGCCGGGTCCTGCGGCGCGCTCCCTCCCGGGCGTCAGCCCGTCCCGGACGGAGCCAGGTCCACCCGCACGTCGCCTCCCAGGCTAGTCACCGAGCGCACCTCCCCCCGCCACAGGTCGTCGATGGTGGCGGCCCCCGGTCCGGCGAACAGGGGACGGGCGTCGTCGCCCCCGAAGAGCGCCGGCGCGAGGTACAGCACGTAGCGGTCCACCAGGCCGCCGGCGTGGAAGTCGTGGGCCACCCTGCTGCCACCCTCCACCAGTACCTGCACCAGACCCCGGGCGCCGAGGTCGTCGAGCACCCCCTCGAGGGGGCCCGACAGCTCGACGGCCGGCAGCACGGCCGCCCCGTCGGGTACCGTGCCCAGCACCACCCGGGCGGGTTGCTCGTCGGGCCCCCGGAAGCAGGGGTCGCCCTCGGGCAGTCGGACGGTGAGCGCCGGGTCGTCCGCCCGCACGGTGCCGGCGCCCACGATCACCGCGTCGGAGACGGCCCGGAGCCGGTGCGCGTCGAGTCGGGCCTCGTCCCCCGTGATCCACCGGCTCGAGCCGTCGGGCGCGGCGATCCGCCCGTCGAGGGTGGCCGCCAGCTTGAGCACGACCCACGGGCGTCCCGTGCGCCGGTGGGTGGCGTAGGGCGCCAGCTGCTCGGCCACCGCGTCCGCGGCCGCGCCCACCTCGACCTCGACGCCGGCCGCCCGCAACGCGGCGATCCCCCGGCCGTCCACCTGCGGGTCCGGATCGGTCATTCCCACCACCACCCGACGCACCCCCGCCGCCCGGATGGCGTCGACGCAGGGCGGGGTCCGGCCCTGGTGCGAGCACGGCTCGAGCGTCACGTAGAGGGTGCCGCCGCGGGCCCGCTCGCCGGCGGCGTCGAGTGCGGCCACCTCGGCGTGCGGGCCGCCGGGCGGGGCGGTCGCACCGGTGGTCCAGCCGGACGGGAGGCCGGCCGCGGGAGGCGGCACCAGGACGGCGCCGACCCACGGGTTCGGCGAGGTACGACCGCGGACCCGTTCGGCCGCCTCGACCGCCCGCAGCATCCAGGCGGTGTCGGGGTCGTCGGCCGGCGGAGCTGCCGGCGTGGTCAGGACGGCGCTCCGGCCCGGACGCCCTCCGCCGCCGCCAGGATCCCCTCGACGGCGGCCAGCGGGTCGTCCCGGTTGAACACGGCGGACCCGGCCACGAAGACGTTGGCACCGGCCCGGGCGACGTCCACCACCGTGCGCTCGTCGATCCCGCCGTCCACCTCGACGTCGACGGCCAGTCCGGCGGCGTCGACCGCCGCACGGACCCGGGCGATCTTGGGCAGGACGTCGGCGAGGAACGACTGCCCGCCGAACCCGGGGAACACCGTCATGCACAGGACCAGGTCCACCTGGTCGAGATAGGGCTCGAGCGCCTCGAAGGGCGTGTCGGGGTTGGCAGCCAGGCCCACCCGCAGGCCGAGGTCGCGCATCTGGGCGACGAGGGCGGCGGTCTCCCCCACCTCGACGTGCACCGTGCACCCGTCGGCTCCGGCGTCCCGGAACGCCTCGAGGTAGCGGGCGGGGTCGGTGATCATGAGGTGGGTGTCGAAGAACAGGTCGCTGTGGGCCCGCAGGGACGCGACCACCGGCGGACCGATGGTGAGGTTGGGCACGAAGTGGCCGTCCATGACGTCGACGTGGAGCCAGTCGGTCCCGGGGGTCACCCGGGCGACCGCATCGGCCAGGTTGCCGAAGTCCGCCGACAGGATCGAGGGGGCCACCCGCAGCCCGAGCGCCGTCCGGCGCCGGGAGGCGACCTGGTGTGGGGAAGCGACCATCGCCACAGAGCCTAATGGCCCTGGTCCGATGCCCGCGAGGTACGTAGTGTCCCCGAGGAGCCGGGTGTGCAGCGGGCAGGCCCGTGCCGGTCGCGGGGACCGGCGCCCCGGCGCCGCCCGCCACGGCTCAGGCGCCGAGTCGGTCCCCGGGTCCCGGGCGCACGCCGTGGAGCCACGAGGACGCCTCCATGGGTCGCTTGCCCTCGGGCTGCACGGTCCGGAGTTCGAGTGCGCTCCCCTCCCCCGCGCCCACGTCGGCACCCGCCAGCTCGCCCGGAGCG
>DATLRE010000172.1:0-1370 GCA_035534835.1 Acidimicrobiales bacterium | reverse complement strand
CGGGTCTCACTCGGGAGAGCGTCGTTTCCGGCTGGTCATTCACCGTCTCCGACGATGTGGGAACTCATTACTCGGGAGTGGACGCAGGAGCCTGCGACTGGCAGTCCGGTGGAGTAGCCACGCACG
This sequence comes from Acidimicrobiales bacterium, assembly GCA_035534835.1. Classification (GTDB taxonomy): domain Bacteria; phylum Actinomycetota; class Acidimicrobiia; order Acidimicrobiales; family RAAP-2; genus Bog-756. Next base: position 1,244 of record DATLRE010000172.1, on the reverse strand, counting down.
CCGTCCGGGAGCTTGGCGGAACGATCTCTCGAAGGGCGACCAATCTCACACTTCACCTCGTGCCGGGACACGACAAGGAAGGTGTTGCGTGGGATCCCCCGGAGCCATGGAGGCGAGAACTGACGATCGACCTTCGATCTGGGAGACCTGTCACCGAACGCCGGCTATGGGCGTGGGCCGGGGTCGGGTTTACCTCCCCTCAATCACGTGGGAGGCGTGACCGGCAGGGGCGACGGGCCCGCGTGAGCGACTGGGGCGACGGGCCCGGTCCGGTGCCATAGTGGCGCCATGGAGCCGACGGACGTCCCGGTCGACCCGGAGCGCCGGGCACTGGCACGTCGGCTCGGTGACCGTTGCCGCCGGACCGGGCGGTTCACGCTCCGGTCCGGCCAGGTGTCGTCGACGTACTTCGACAAGTACCTGTTCGAGTCCGATCCCGCACTGCTGGCCGATGTGGCCACCCACATGGCCCGGTTGGTCCCCGAAGGGACCGACGTCCTCGCCGGGCTGGAGCTCGGGGGTGTCCCGGTGGCCACCGCCATCTCGCTGGCGACGGGGATCCCGGTGGCGTTCGTCCGCAAGGAGGCGAAGGCGTACGGGACGGCGAAGCTGGTCGAGGGCCTCCCGATCGACGGCCGCCGCGTCGTGGTCGTCGAGGACGTGATCACCACCGGCGGCCAGGTGGCGGTGTCGACGGTCGCCCTCCGGGCGGCGGGCGCCGTCGTCGGGACCGTCCTGTGCATCGTCGATCGGAGCCGCGGTGTCCGTCCCGAACTCGATGCTCTCGGGTGCGCTGTCGTCTCCCTGCTGGACGAGGACGAGCTCGGCCCGGCCTGATCCGGTGACCGGGGGGCCTGGTGCGCCGCCGTGCGCCCCCGTGCGCCGCGGCGCACGCCCGCCCCGGTGCGTGCCCCGACCGGCGGGACTACCGCGTGGCGAGCACCGAGCGGACGGCCTCGTCGAGTTCGGTGTGGGCGAACATGAAACCCGCAGCCGTGAGCTTGGTCGGCAGCACCCGTTGGCTGGACAGCACCATCTCGGACGCCATTTCGGCACCGAGGACGAGCTTCAGCGCCGGTGCCGGCACGGCCAGGAACGACGGGCGGTGGAGGGCGGCGCCCAGTGCCCCGGCCAGGGCGGCATCGGTGGCCGGATTCGGCCCGGTGGCGTTGACCGGGCCCGACAGCGAGTCGTCCCCGAGGCAGTGCAGGATCGCCGCCACCTGGTCGTCCAGGGTGATCCAG
>DATLRE010000171.1:0-5315 GCA_035534835.1 Acidimicrobiales bacterium | reverse complement strand
GGGACGGCCTCGGCCACCTGTTCGACGGTGGAGAAGGGGGCCAGCAGGGTGGCCTGGTGGACGGGCCGGGGGTGGAGCCGGAGGACGGCGCGGGTCACCAGGGCCAGCGTTCCCTCGGAACCGACGATGAGCTGGGTCAGGTCGTAGCCGCTGGTGGACTTCACGAACCGTCCACCGGTGGCGATCACCTCACCGGTGCCGAGGACCGCCTCGAGCCCGAGGACGTGGTGGCGGGTGACCCCGTACTTCACGGCCCGCATGCCGCCGGCGTTGGTGGACACGTTGCCGCCGAGGCTGGCCGACTGCTCGCCGGGGAACACCGGGTACACCAGCCCCAACGGGGCGAGCGCGGCATCGAGCTCGGCCAGGGTCACCCCGGGCTCGACGACGGCCACCTGGTTGGCCACGTCGATCTCGAGGATCGAGTCCATCCGCTCGAACGAGACGACGATCCCGCCCGGGACCGGGACCGCGGCTCCCGAGAGTCCGGTACCCGAGCCGCGCGCCGTGACCGGCACCCCGAGTTCGCCGGCGGCCCGGACGACGGCGGCCACGTCGGCGGTCGACCCCGGTCGAACAACCGCAGTCGGGCGGACGGGCGCTACCCCCAGGGCCTCGTCATGGCACAGGTCGTCGCCGACGGCGTCTCCCAGGTCGACGTGGGCGGCCCCGACGGCGGCTGCCAACCGGTCCCCGATCGCCACCGCGCGGCCCGCTGCATCCATACGACAACCTCCCTCGACGCCCGCGGCCACGCTACTCCGGTGCCGTGGGCGCACCCCCGGAGCGGGCGCGCCGCAGACGGCCCCTCCCCGGGATCCGGACCCGCCGGCGGTGGCCTCCGGTCCCGACCGGGACCTCGGTCCATCACCCGAATGGGAGCCGACGGGCGCAGTCGGTAGGCTGGACGGGTGCCCACGATGAACGGGATGCCCGGCGCACACCACCTCGGGCTGAACCTGCACAACATCCTCACCCGGTGGGACACCAGCCCGTTCGCGCTCGTCACCCTGGCCCTGGTACTGGTGGTCGCCGTCTGGTACGTCCAGTCCGCCTGGGCGCTGTCGGCCCGGGGCCGCTCCTGGAGCGGACTCCGGACGACGTCCTTCCTGACCGGTCTGGTCCTCGTCGACCTGGCGCTCCAGTCCCCGATCGCCACGTTCACCATGGGCTATTTCCAGGCCCACATGATCCAGCACCTGCTGCTGATGGTCACCGCCCCCCCGCTCCTGGCGCTGGGCGCGCCGATGACCCTGGTGCTCCAGACGTCGGGACGCCGGACCAAAGTGGGCTTGCTGCGCGTCCTCAATTCGCGCGCCTTCCGGTGGTGGAGCCATCCGGTCCCGACAGCGGCCGCCTACTACTTGTCCATGTTCGCCTTCTTCCTCACCTCCGCCGTCGACGTGGCCATGAACCACATGTGGCTGATGGACGTCGTCAACATCGCCTTCCTCTTGGCGTCGATGCACTTCTGGTGGCCCATCGTGGGCGTCGACCACATCCCCCACTGGCCCATGGGCCACGGCGCCAAGATGGTGGCCCTCCTGATCGGCGTGCCCATCGAGTCGTTCCTCGCCCTCGCCCTGTTGAGCTCCACCCACCCGGCCGCCTCCATGTACACGGTGTCCTCGACACACGCGGGAGCCGCCATCCTGTGGGTCGGGGCGGAAGTCTTCACCTTCCTCGCGCTCATCCCGGTGTTCGTCCAGTGGCTGCGGGTGGAGGGCCGACGCACGGCCCGGATCGACGCGGAACTGGATGCCGCCTACGCCGCCGCCGGCTCGGACCTCACGCCGGTCGGACCGGACGGCAGGGTGGCGGACACCCGGGGCTGAGCCCGGGTGTCCCGGGCCTCGGCGCTCAGCCGGCCGGCGCGAACGTATAGGTGAAGGGGGCCGCTTTCGGCGCGTCGGTGAACGCGCTCTTCCCCTTGATGGTGACGCCGACGAGCACGGCCGAGGAACCGACCTCCACGGTCATCGTCCCCACGGCCGGATAGGACAGCACCTTGGCCCCGGGCTGCACGCCGCTGAGCAGTGGCACGGGGGACGACGAACTCGTCACCTGGACCCAGCACGGGCCCGACGTGGCCACGACCACCGTGAATTTCGCGGTGGCCACCGTGAAGTCCGCACTCGACGGCGTCGATCCGTTGGGCTGGACGGGGAAGGTCTGGTGGCGCACCGGGGTCACCGCGCCCGCCGACGGACCGCCCGACGCGCCGGTGGCGGACGAGCCGGCCGGCGCGACCCGGAGGATGTGGGCGTCGGCCAGCACCTTCGGCCGGGTCGCGTCCAGCACGAGCCCGGTGGCGACGGCCAGCACAAGGACGGCGCTGACCCAGGTCACGACCCTGAGTGACGTCGGCGCGTGCATGCGGCGTCGGGCCCGGGCCACCTGGCGGCGACCCTTGCGGAGATCGGCCCGGGGGACGACGGGGAACGTCCCGGTGGGTGGCCCCGACGACACCGCGTAGTCGTAGTTGCCCGACGTGCCGGCCGCCGACGTCACCCGCCCGCCGACCTGGGGGACCTCGCCGGTCTCGGTGAACGCCCGCAGGTGGTCGGGCCCCGTGGTGACGGCGGCGACCACGCTGGTGACCGCCGCCGTGACCCGGCCCCCCGGATCCGGGTCGCCGGATCCGTAGCTGTCGTCGTCGCCGTCCCGCTCGATCCGGAACTGGTCGGTCAGGGCGTCCTCGTCGAGCCCGAGGAAGATCGCATAGCGACGGAGCGTGGAGATGGCGAGTGCTTCGTCGGGGAGCGCGGCCATGTCGTCCGACTCCAGGGCCTCGAGCTGGGTGATCGGTCGCTCCAGGCGGTCGTGGACGGCCAGCAGGTCGAGGCCGCGCTCCTCCCGCTCCTGTCGGAGCTGGGTCCCGACGGTCGCGGGCTCGGGAGCCAGGTCGCCGTCTTGACCGCCGCCGCCGCGGCGGGTCATTCCGCCTCGCGGCCGGATCACGTGGTGTCTCCTGACATGTGTCTTGTCCCAGCGTACCTGTCACGATGCACACAACGGCCGACAGGACCGTCGCCGGTCCCGGCGACCGGTCCGGGGTCGCCCGACCGGAATGTTGCGTACGCAACTAGTGTTGGAGGAGCCGAGGGACGGGCCGAACGGAGTTCAGGGACCGTCCGGGGAGCAACGACAGGAGTGAGCCGATGCCGGCAGTGACCGTGGACGACGTGCTGACCCTTCCGAGGGTGACCCGACCCGACCCGGGGGCCACCGCCGGGCGCCCCGTGCTCGGGGTGACGACCGCCCCGGGCGGACTCGAGGGGGAAGGGTTCCCCGTGCGCCGCGCCTTCGCCGGGGTGGACCATGCCTTGCTGGACCCGTTCGTGCACATGGACCAGATGGGCGAGGTCGAGTACGCACCGGGGGAGGCCAAGGGGACGCCGTGGCACCCCCATCGCGGGTTCGAGACGGTGACCTACATGATCGACGGGACGTTCCGGCACATGGACTCGATCGGAGGAGGCGGGCTGATCACCAACGGGGACACCCAGTGGATGACCGCCGGTGCTGGAATCCTCCACATCGAGGCACCCCCCTCGGAGCTCGTGGCGACCGGTGGCCTGTTCCACGGGATCCAGCTCTGGGTGAACCTCCCCCGGGCCGACAAGATGATCGCGCCGGCCTACCAGGACCTGCGGTCCGGCGAGGTGGCCCTGCTCACCACGCCGGACGGCGGAGCGCTGCTCCGTCTCATCGCCGGCGACCTCGAGGGTCACGCCGCACCGGGTTCCACCCACTCCCCCATGGCCATGGTGCATGCGACGGTGGCCGCCGGGGCCTCGGTCACGCTGCCGTGGGACCCGACGTTCAACGCGCTCGTCTACGTCCTGTCCGGCGAGGGTTCCGTCGGTGAGGACCGTCGCCCGGTGACCGCCGGCCGACTCGCCGTGTTCGGACCGGGCGGGTCCGTCACCTTCGGCGCCTCCGGCGCACCGTCCGAGCGGACTCCCGAATTCGACGTGCTCCTCCTCGGCGGCCGCCCGATCGGCGAGCCCGTGTTCGCCTACGGACCGTTCGTCATGAACACGAGGGACGAAGTGGCCCAGGCGTTCGAGGACTTCCAGGCCGGGAAGCTGGGGCGTGTGCCCGACCACTACTCGGGGTTCTGACCGGGCGTCGGTTCACACGAGCACGACCTCGCCGGAGACGCCGTCGACATCGGCCAGGTCCTCCTTGGTGGCATTCACCAGGAACAGTGCGGACAGGGCGCCGATCACCAGGAAGCCGGCGCCCACCAGGAACCCGACCGAGTACCCGTGGACCTGGGCCGCGACCACGTTCGACGGGGTGTGTGCCCGGGTGGCGAGATAGGTCACGGTGGCCGAAGCCGCCAGGGTGTTGAGCAGCGCCGTCCCGAGCGAGCCGCCGATCTGCTGGGACGTGTTGAGTGTGGCACTCGCCACGCCGGCGTCGTGCGGACTGACCCGGAAGAGCGCCGTGCTGCTCATGGGGACGAAGGCGGTGCCCATGCCGAGGCTGATCAGGAGCTCGGCCGGCAGGACGTGTGCGACATAGCTGGTCGACGGGGTGATCCGGCTCAGCCAGAGGAGCCCGAGCGCGGCGGCGCCGAAGCCACCGACCATCATGAAGCGCGGTCCGAACCGGGGGAGGAGTTTCGACGCCAGCCCGGCGGCCACGATGATGCCCATCGAGAAGGGGAGGAAGGCGAAGCCGGCCTTCAGGGCCGAGTACCCGAGGACGGACTGGAAGTAGTAGGTCAGGAAGAGGAACATCCCGAGCAGGCCCGAACCGACCATGAGGGCCGACAGGTACGAACCGCCACGGTTGCGGTCGAGCAGGATGCGCATGGGCAGCAGCGGGTTGGACGACGTGAGTTCGACGACGACGAAGGCTGCGAGCAGCACCGCGGCGATGCCCAGGAACACGAGCGTGTTGGACGAGGTCCATCCGTCCTGGGCGGCGAGGGTGAAGCCGTAGACGAGGGAGACCAGTCCGCCGGTCACCGTGGCGGTCCCGGGGATGTCGTAGCTGGTGTTGCCGTGCGCCCGGCTCTCCCGGACGAGGGGCAGTGCGGCCAGCGCGGTGACGATCGCGATCGGGACGTTGACGAAGAGGCACCAGCGCCACGACGCGTACTCGGTGAGTACGCCGCCCAGGATCAGTCCGATGGCCGCCCCTCCGCCGGCGATGGCGCCGTACACACCGAAGGCCGTCGACCGCTCCCGCACCTCGGTGAAGGTCACGGTGATCAGGGAGAGCGCCGCAGGTGCCAGGAGGGCGCCGAACGCGCCCTGCAGTGCGCGTGCCCCGAAGAGCATCGGCGCGCTGACGGCGAG
>DATLRE010000170.1:0-6687 GCA_035534835.1 Acidimicrobiales bacterium | reverse complement strand
GGTCGTCCGGCGCACGTGCCCCGAGGACCGGCGGGGCTCCTTCGCCCAACTCACGCCCGAGGGCCGCCGGCTCATGGCCGACGCCATCCCCGTCCATGTCGCCCAGATCGAGCGGGTCCTCGACGAGGTCTTCACCCCTGCCGAGGAGGCCGAGTTCTCGGCGATGCTACGTCGGCTGCGCGACTACGCACAGGAGCAGAATGCGGCTGCCGGGTGTGCAGGCGCAGACGACGCACTGCAGCCCTGCACCGAGGACTGACCCGCAGCGGCCGGGTGCCGTCGTCGGGATTCAGTCGAGGTCCAGGGCGGCGGCCCGGACACGGGTGTCGTCGAGGTTCCCGACCACGGACTCCGCGTCGGTGGCACCGGCCATCGGGTCGACCCACAGCCACCGGGTGAGGGCGGCGACCCGCCCCGCCGGCGGAGGCCACACCGTGGTGGCCGTCGGTCCCCCCACCATCGTCCCGAGCGCGGATCCGATGCCGGGCGGATAGCGGACAACGAGTGCAGCCCGTTGGTCGGCCGAGAACTCGCGACCGCGTCCGACGAGACCGTGGACGGCGTCGACGCCAGCCGGGGTGCCCCGCACGACGGCCCATGGCACGGCGACGAGGACGGCAACAGCTGACAGAACGGTGTCGTTCCGCTTGATGTGGACGAGCTCGTGGGCCAGCACGCCCTCCAGCTCCACGAGTGTCAGCGCTCGGTCGAGACCCGAGGTCACCACGAGGGTAGCGGACTTCGGGTCGCGTCCGACGGCCATGGCGTTCGGAACGTCGCTATCCACGACGGCGATCGATAGGCGCTCGAGGCCCATGGTGGCGCACAGGCCGTCGACCAGGTTGTGCAGGCGCGGACGGTCGGACTCCCGGCTGGGTACGGCGCCGAGCGCATCGAGCACGGTGCCCGGCGCCGTGCGCCACAACCACGCGGCACCGGCCGCGGTGACGAAGACCAGCGCGGCGAGTGCGACAAGCACCTGGCCGACGACGACCAGGACGGCGGCGGCGACCACACCGAGCACGGCGGAAGGCAGCAGAGACAGAAGAAGCGCCCGCCGTCGATTGGCCGCGGCCGCCGCCTCCTCGGCAAGTTCGACGCCGCGGTCGACCCGTGCGATCGGTGCCGGGACGGCGGTGCGTTCGGACCCGTTCCCCGAGGATCCCCCACTCCGGTGTCTACCTGCCGGACCCTGGCGGTTGCCGCCCTGGCCGGACGGACGCCGCCCGCCCGAGGTCGGGCGGTTCTGGCCGTCTCGACTCCCGTCGCCGCCGCGGTTCCCGTCGCCACTGCGGTTGCCGCCGCCGTTACGATTGCCACCTCCGCCGCTGCGCGACTGACCGGACCGGCTTCCGCCCGAACCCCCGGAACCGGAGCCCCCGCTGCGGCCGTGCCCGGAGGATGCCGAGGACGATCCGCCGCCCCCGCCGCTGGCACTGCCGCTGGCACCCCGACCTGCGCCGCCGCCACCACCACGGCGACGACGGTTGCGCGACCCGCCCGAACGCGCGCCGGCGGAAGGGCTCCCGGTCGGTCCGGACGGAGCGGGGCGGTCGGAGGCGTCAGTCATCGTCCGAGCAGTGTACGGCCGCTCATGGGAGTCGCCCGACCACGACGCCCCGGTAGAGGTCCTCGTACCGCTCCGCCAGGGTCGCCATCGACCATTGGCCGGCACGTTCGGCCCCGGCGTCCAACCATGCCGCCCGGCTCGACCCCTCACCGCCCTCGTCCTCGTCTCCACCCCTGCCACCGGCGCCATGGACGCCGTCGGCGCCTCGGGCCAGGCGCCCGTCCAGTACGCCCCGGAGCGCTGTGGCCAGGGCCGGAGCATCCCCGGGTGGGACGAGGACCGCCCGGCCGCCCGCCGCATCGCGGTAGCCGTCGATGTCGCTCGCCACTACGACAGCCCGTGCAGCCATCCCTTCGAGGAGCACGAGGCCGAAGGACTCGCCACCGAGCGCCGGGGCGGCAACCACATCGGCTCCGACCAGGCGCCGGATCTTCTCCTCCTCGTCCACGACCCCCAGCCACCGCACCGTCTCCGAATCGGGAGAGCGACGTCGAAGGGCCGCCGTCTCGGGACCGTCGCCCGCCAGCCAGAGCACGGGTGGCCGCACGGACCGAGCACCCGCGGGGTCCACGTCACCGTCGGTGGCTCCGTCGGCGACTCCGGTGTCGCTGCCGGTGTCGCTGCCGGTGTCGCCGGCATCGGCAAGGAGGCGCCAGGCGTCGAGCAGCACCCCCAGCCCCTTTCGCTCCTCGTGACGGCCGAGGAACAGCACGGTCGGCCCTGACGTCGGCCACGGAGCCACCCCGACGAACCGGTCGACCTCGACGCCGTTGAACAGGACGTCGTACTGCCCCCCGAGCGCGTGGTGCGCCGTGGCGGCGGCGGCCTCGGAGACGGCTGTGCGGACCGCCAGGTGACCCGCCATGCGACGGGCGAGCGGTCGGAGCAGCGTGTAGAGCGCGCTCCCCCCGCTGCGGTGGAAGGTGGCCACGATCGGAGGCACTCCCCGGGCCGCCAGAAGGGCGTAGGTCATGCCCGGGGCGAACGGCTCGTGGACGTGGACGACGTCGGGGGTGCGTGTCCGTAGTTCCCCGAGCGCCCGCCGGGCCGCCCTCGGCGACACCGACACCGGTGCCACGGACCCGTTGGCCGGCAGTGCCGTCGAGTGGCCCGTCACCACGAGTTCCACGCCGTCCGGCGGGGCGACGTCGCCGTCGACCGGGGCGAAGACGGTCACGGCGTGGCCTCGGTCGGCCAGGCCGCGGGCGAGGCCGAGGACCTGTCCCTGGACGCCGCCCGGTCGGGACAGGCTGTAGGGGCACACGAGTGCCACGCGCAGCCCGCCCGTCCCCCGGGTACCTCCTGCCACGCCGGGGTCAGTCCATCAGGGAGCGACGCTGGCGACGCCGGCTCCACTTGACGCCGTACATGGCGTCGTCGGCCAGGCTCAGCAACTTCGACGGATCGGTGTCGGGATCGTCGACGAACACGCCCCCGACCGAGGCTTCGGCCACGAGGGTCCGGCTGTCTATGCGGTACGGACGGGCGAGCGCCGCCGAGATCCGACCGGAGATTCGGAGCATCTCCTCCTCGCCGCTCTCGATCTCGCACACGACGACGAATTCGTCGCCGCCCAGCCGGGCCACGGTGTCGGTCGGACGCACGATGGCGGACAGTCGTCGGGCCACCGCCACCAGCAGGTCGTCGCCCACGTCGTGGCCGAATTCGTCGTTGATGGTCTTGAAATCGTCGAGGTCGAGCAGGTACACCGCGATGCCCGGATGGTCGGGTTGGCCGCGCGATCCGTCGGGGGCGACGACGCCACGTTCGCCCCCGGAACCAGGAAGGTCCGCGAGCCCTTCGACCGCCTCGGCCATGCGGGCGGCCAGGAGTGTGCGGTTGGCCAGGCCGGTGAGTGGGTCGTGGTGGGCCAGGTCGGCCAGCCGCTCCTCGTTGCGCTTCTGCTCGGTCACGTCGTGCATGGCCACGACCGCTCCGAGCCTCCACCCGTCCTCGTCGACCAGTGCCTGCCCGTTGATGCGTACCTTGCGCGGCTCGCCGTCGTTCGGGGCCAGGATGATCTCGACGTTGTCGAGCCGCTCGCCCCCCATGGCGAGGAGGAGCGGGTTCTCCTCCGGCTCGATCGGCGTGCCGTCCAGATGGCGGAGCATCCGGGTTGACGGCACCCGTCCGATGGGTTCGACGGACGGGTCGAGGCCGTGCAGGCGTCGGGCTGCCGGGTTGAAGATGGTCAACCGACCCTTCGCATCACAGGCCACGATCCCCTCGTCGAGCGTGTCGAGGAGGACGCGCAGGAACTCCTCCTCCTGACGGAGTGCATAGGCCGCACGCCGGAATTCGGTGACATCGCTGAACGAGCCCACCGCCCCCACGACCGAGCCGTCTGTGCCGAGGATCGGCTGGGCGTTCACCCGCACCCATTCGGCGGCGGCGTCTCCCCGCCGGCGACCGATCACGGCGCCGACAACCCGACGTCCCCGCCGCAGTGCGACGAGCACCGGGTCGTCGTCGATGCCGAGGACCTCGCCGGTCTCGTCGAACACCTCGACACCCTGCCCACGCACTTCGCTCAGGAGCTCGGCGTACTCCCGCCCGAGCACCCGCACCCGCGGCGACCGGAACATCACCTCGAACGCCTCGTTGACCCGCACGATCGTGCCTGCGGCGTCCACCATCAGGATCCCGTCGGCCAGGGACTCGATCAGGGCGAGCTGGCGGCGGTCCACCTCGGCCGCCCGCTGCTCGAGCGCCTTGCGGGCGGTGATGTCGCGCAACGTGACCACCACGCCGCTGATCGGCCCGTCCAGATGGTTCGCAGCCGTCAGCTCGAGGTCGAGGCGTCGTCCGTCGGCCCGAGCAGTGCGCAATTCGAGCGCCACCGACAGCCGGCGGCCTGCGACCAGGTCGTCGAACAGGACCCGGGCCTCGGGCGCGTTCTCGGGAACGAGGACCCCGAAAGCGTCACGCCCGACGAGATCGCGCACGTCCCGACCGAAGAGCCGCTCGGCGGAGGCACTGACGAACACGAACCTGCCCTCGGCCGAGACGATGGCGACCACGTCCGCCTCGTGCAGCGCCGTGGTCCGCAGTAGCGGTCCGCCGGCGAAGGGCAGCGTCGAGCCGTGGTCGGTGCCGTGGTCGGTGCCGTCGGGGCGTCCGTGGCCCGATGGCCCGACACCGTTGCCGTTGGCGGTGCGGTTGTCGTTGGCGGTCCCATTGCCGTTGGTGGTGCCGTTGCGACCGCCCATGAGGTCGGCGATGACGTTGGCCTCGGTCCCGCCGCGCCGTTCGCCGTCGGCCGCGGTCCCGTTGGATCCGAGGTCCAGCTCGGGCACCGGCAGCGAACGTGGTGGGGCCGCCGCGGCCGGGGGGACGTCGGCGTCACCCGGGCGACGGGTGCGCCGGGTACGCCGGGAGCGCGGGACCCAGCTCATGCCACGGCTCCTGTGGCCGGCGCCGGATCCCGTCGCACCTCCCGGGCGTCCTCCTGCTCGGGACGATCGGAGAGCCACAACGGCTGGAAGACGTGCCACTGCTCGGGCGCCCGGCGGATCAGGACCTCCAGGCGCGTGGCGATCTCCTGCGTCACCCGGGCGACGTCGGCGCGCAGCGACGCGGTGCGGGTGGTGTCGAGCGGCGGATCGACCAGCGCCCGGTGATCGCGTCCCGGTCCGCTGTAGACGGCACCGGTGCACAAGGTGGCACCGGTGCGTAGGGCGAGGGTGGCCGGGCCCGCCGGCATGGTCGTCCGCTCGCCGAAGAATTCCACCTCGATGCCGGTGCCCTCGATATCGCGGTCGCACAGCAGGCCGACGAGCTTCCCGGCCCGCAGCGCCGCGAGCAGCGTCCCGCCCGAGTGCCTGTCGAGCGGCACGATGTTGAGCCCCATCGCCGCCCGCTGGCCGACGAAGTAGTCGAAGAGCTCGGGTGGTTCGATGCGCTCCGCCACCGCGGTCATGGGAAGCCCCTGGGTGGCGAGGAAGGCGCCCCCGTACTCCCAGCTTCCGATGTGGGGCAGTGCCAGGATGCAGCCCTTGCCCGTGGCCACCCCGTCGTGGAGGTGGTGGAGGCCGTCCACCACCACGTGCCGGGCGACCTCCTCCGGATCGATGTCGGGCAGCCTCGCCCCTTCGACCCAGTAGCGGGCGTACTCCCGGAACGATCGGCGGGCCCAGAGGTCGAGCACGACCGCATCGTCGGCACCGGCACCCAGGACCCGGGCGAGGTTGGCCGCGACCTGTGTACGTTGCTCGTGGCGGACACGGAAGAGGACCTCGCCGACCACGTTCCCGAGGCCCAGGGCGACGGGCTCGGGGAGCGCGGCGATGCAACGCGCGAGTGTCGTGTACGTCCGGAAGACGGCCTGCCCCTTGTCCACCGCGCGTCAGTCCCGGCCGAAGTCGGTGCGTCGCTCAGCCATGGCGACGGCCGGTCCGCTGGCGGGTGCCGGTGCGGGCCTGTCGGGCCCTCCAGGTCCTGCCGGACCGACTCGAGAGTTCACCCTGCCGCCGTGCCCGCCAACGGGATGCCGAGGTCGACCCGGTGCGGCCGGGCGACCGGATCGCACCGCGGCCCGAGGCCCGCGTCCCCGCTCGGGTACGCCGCGCCCGTCGGGCGGTGCTCGATGCAGGCGCCTCGGCGAGGCGCCACACCTTCACGAACCGACCGACCGCGGTGGCCGCGGTCAGGGCGAACATGACCCAAAGCACGGGGACCAGGAACGCAGCCGTGAGGAAGCCGACACCCAGCAGGATCATGCGCTCGGCCCGTTCCATGAGCCCCCCCTTGGCGCTGATCCCGAGCGACTCGGCCTTGGCCCGCTGGTACGAGACCAGCGATGTGACGGCCAGGACGGCGAACGGAAGGAGGACCAGATGTCCGGGGTGGGTGGACACGAGGTACCACGCGATGCCGCCGAGGATCAGGGCGTCCGCAACGCGGTCGGTGACCGAGTCGAAGAAGGCACCCCGCACCGAAGACGTCCCCGAGGCCTTTGCCACGGGACCGTCGAGGAGGTCGTGCATCCCGGTCAGGATGAGGAGCACCAGGGCGAGGTGGAGGTGCCCGGTGGCGACCGCCACTGCGGTTGCCGCCGCCGAGACGAGCCCGGTGGCGGTCAGCACGTCAGCGGAGATGCCGACCTGCTGCAGTTTGCG
>DATLRE010000169.1:0-25160 GCA_035534835.1 Acidimicrobiales bacterium | reverse complement strand
CCCGAGCAGGACGAGCGCCGTCACCGGCGCGCCCTCGGCCTGGTCGCCGGCGGCCGCGGCCAGGATGTCGGCGGTGCCCCGGCCCCGCACCTCGGGCACACTGCCCCATGCCGCCTCGAACCAGGCCCGTCCGTCCTCGAGCCCGACCCGGCCGGGCAGGACACCCGGCGCCAGGCCCATGTCCAGGGCACCGAGCACGTTCCCCCGGCGCAGGGCGGGCAGGAACCGGGCCTCCGGCAGGGCGGTCGAGAGGGCGCGGGCGGCGTCGGCCACCAACTCGGCGTCCTCCGCCAGCGACGGACGGCCCACGACGACCACGACCGGGCCGGTGGCCACCAGCCGGCGCGCCTCGTCCAGGGCGCCGGCGTCGGTGGCCGCGACGGGGGGCGCTCCCCCGGCCACCAGGGCGTCGACGAGGGCCCGGGCGTCGCCCGGCCCGTAGCGCAGCGACACCGCGGCGTGCTCGGTCAGGGACGTCGCCCGGGGCGACAGCTCGACCAGGGCGAGGTCGCCCTCGACGGCGGCGGCGCGCAGCCGGAGGAAGAGGATCGGGAGCTCCTCGCGGACGTCGCCGGTCAGGAGGATCACGGTCGACGCCGACGCGGCCTGGTCGATCGTGGCGCGGGGCAGGCCGAGCACCAGTTCGGCGGGCAGGCCGTCGCCGAGTTGGGCGTCGACCGAGTCGGTTCCGAGCACGCCCTTGGCCAGCCGGGCCCAGGCGTAGGCGCCCTCGTTGCTCAGCCGGGCGCCGCCGATGACCCCGAGCGAGTCGGGCCCGTCGGCCACCGCGGCGCGCAGACCGGTCGCCACCGCCTCGAGCGCCTCGTGCCACGACACGCCGACGAGCGTGCCGCCCTTACGGACCAGCGGCTCACCAAGGCGGTCCTCGCGGTTGACGGCATCGGCCGCGAACCGCCCCTTGTCGCACAGCCAGCCGTGGTTGACCGGGTCGATGTCGATGCCCAGCAGGCGGGTGAGGCGGTCGGACGACGACTGGACGGCCACCCGGCACCCGACGGCGCAGGTCGTGCACGTGGACTCGACCTGGTCGAGGTCCCACGGGCGGGCGGCGAACCGGTAGGGGGTGGCGGTCAGTGCGCCCACCGGGCAGATCTGCACGGTGTTGCCCGAGAAGTACGAGGTGAAGGGCAGCTCGGGGAAGGTGGCGATCTGGATCTGCTCGCCCCTGCCGATGAAGTCGATCTGGGCCTCGCCGGCGACCTCGTCGGCGAACCGGGTGCACCGGCTGCACTGGATGCACCGCTCGCGGTCGAGCAGGACCAGCTCCGAGATCGGGATCGGCTTCTCGAAGTGGCGCTTCTCCTCGACGAAGCGGGTCTCCCCGGGCCCGTAGGCGAGGGTCTGGTCCTGGAGCGGGCACTCGCCGCCCTTGTCGCACACCGGACAGTCGAGGGGATGGTTGATGAGGAGGAATTCGAGGACGCCGTCCTGGGCCTTCTTCACCTTGTCGGAGTCGGTGGTGACCTCCATGCCCGGCGCCGCCTCGAGGAAGCAGCTGGGCATGAGCGTGGCCCCGCGGGGACCGCTCACCTCGACCAGGCACATGCGGCACACGCCGACCGGCTTCATGCGCGGGTGGTAGCAGAACCGGGGGATGAACGTCCCGGCCCGCTCGGCGGCGGCGATCAGCAGCTCGCCCGGCCGGGCGCGGACCGTCCGCCCGTCGACGGTGAGCTCGAACTCGTCCGACGGGGCGGCCTGGTCAGTCATAGGGGCAGCCCCCCTCCTTGATGTGGACCAGGAACTCGTCGCGGAACATGGTGATGGCCGAGTGGATCGACGACGGGATCGACGGTCCGAGCACGCAGATGGTGGTCTGCTGCGGCGGCCACGTCAGTCCCGGTGCGATGTTGTCACAGGCGTCGAGCAGCAGGTCGAGGTCCTCCTCGCGGCCCTGGCCCCGTTCGATCCGCTCCATGATCCGCTCCAGCCAACCCGAGCCCTCGCGGCAGGGCGTGCACTCGCCGCAGGACTCCCGGCTGAAGAACTTGGTGATGCGCCACGCGGCCCGTACGGCACAGGTGTGGTCGTCCATGACGACCACCGACCCGGACCCGAGCATGGAGCCGGCCTCGGCCACCTCGTCCTGGCCGAGGGGCAGGTCGATCTGGTCGGGCCCGAACCAGGGGGCCGACACCCCGCCGGGGATGAACGCCTTGAGCTGGCGCCCGTGGGGGATCCCCCCGCCCAGCACGGGGGCGTTGATGAGATCGTCGAAGGTGGTCGTGACCATCTGCAGCTCGTAGACGCCGGGGTTGTTCACGTGCCCGGCCAGCGCGAACAGCCGGGTCCCCGTCGACCGGCCGCCGCCCAGCGCGGCAAAGGCGGCCCCGCCGTGGACGAGGATCCACGGGAGGTTGGACATCGTCTCGACGTTGTTCACCACGGTGGGGGCCCCGTAGAGGCCGATGGCCGCCGGGAAGTACGGGGGCTTGATCCTCGGGAAGCCGCGCTTGCCCTCGAGCGACTCGAGCAGGGCGGTCTCCTCGCCGCAGATGTAGGCGCCGGCCCCGGGATGGAGCACGACGTCGACCGAGAACCCCGAGCCGAAGATGTCCCGGCCCAGGGCGCCGTGGGCATAGGCGTCGTTGAGTGCCGCCTGCACCCGCTCGAGGCCCAGGGCGAACTCGCCGCGCAGGAAGATGAAGACGCGGGAGACCTGGAGGGCGTAGGCGGCGATGACCACGCCCTCGACCAGCTGGTGCGGGTCCCGCTCGACGAGCATGTGGTCCTTGAAGGTGGCCGGCTCCGACTCGTCGCCGTTGACCACCAGGTAGGTCACGGGCGCCTTGCGCAGCATCGACCACTTGCGCCCGGCGGGGAACCCGGCGCCCCCCCGCCCGAGCAGGCTCGCCGCGTCCACCTCGGCGGCCACGGCCTCGGGGGTCATGGCCAGGGCCTTGCGCAGGCCCTCGTAGCCGCCGGTGGCCAGGTAGCGCTCGAGCGTGTGCGAGTCGTCGTGACCGATCCGGGCGGTGACGATCTTCGGCGGTTCGGTGATCGCCATCAGGCGCCACCCCCGTCGGACGGCGCGGCGGCCTCGCGTGCGGCCCGGGCCTCGGCCTCGGCCGCCCGCTCCCGGGCCACCTCGTCGGGGTCGACGGACAGCCCGTTCGCCCGGCGGACCCGGACGAGCGTCCCGTGCGGCGGGATGTCGGCACTGCGGGCGCCCGAGCGCAGCTCGGCGATCAGCCGGTCGAACGAGTCCGGGGTCTGGGCGCCCACGTAGCGGTGGTTGACCTGGACGCACGGCGGCCGGTCGCAGTCGGCCAGGCACTCGGCCTCCTCGAGGGTGACCGTCCCGTCGGGGGTGGTGCCGCCGCTGCCGATGCCGAGCGAGGCCTCGGCGTGCTCGAGCAGCTCGGCGGCGCCGCCCAGCAGGCAGGCGATGTTGGTGCACACCGCCACCACGTAGGTGCCCACGGGCTCGGTGTGCAGCATGTCGTAGAACGACGCCGTGCCGAGCACCTCGGTCGGCGTGACCCCGACCAGGCCGGCGATGTCGACCATGGCCTCGGGCGTCAGCCAGCCGTCCTGCTCCTGGGCCAGGTGGCACAGCGGGACGAGGGCGGAGCGCGGCTCGGGATACAGCGCGATCAGCTGGCGGGCCCGGGCCAGGATGTCGCCGGACAGGTGGGTGGGCGCAGGAGCTGCCGCGGCGGCGCGCCGCGGCGGCGCGACCGGGGTCGGGTCGGTCACCGGTCCACCTCCCCCATCACCGGGTCGACGGACGACGTCACCACGACGGCGTCGGCCAGCAGGCCGCCGCGCATCATGAGGGGCAGGGCCTGCAGGTTGACGAAGCTCGGCCCCCGGATGTGCATCCGGTAGGGCTTGGGCGACCCGTCCGACACCAGGTAGCAGCCGAGCTCGCCCCGGGGGGACTCCGTCGCCACGTAGACCTCGCCCTCGGGCACGCGGAACCCCTCGGTGAACACCTTGAAGTGGTGGATGAGGGCCTCCATCGACTCGTCGATGCGCCCCCGGGGCGGCGGCGTGACCTTCTTGTCCTGGACCCGGTAGTCGCCCGCCGGCATCTTCTCGACGATCTGTCGGATGATGCGGATCGACTCGCGGATCTCGTTGAGCCGGATGGAGTAGCGGTCGAAGTTGTCGCCGAACGTCCCGACGATGACGTCGAACTCGACCTCGTCGTAGCGGAGGTAGGGCATGGTCCGCCGCAGGTCCCACGGGACACCCGTCGACCGCAGCAGCGGCCCGGTCAGCGACAGCGCCAGGGCCTCCTCGGCCGACAGGTTGCCGACGCCCTCGGACCGCTGGCGGAACACCGGCTGACCGGTGAGCAGCTCGTCGTACTCGTCGAGGCGGGGCAGGATCGTGTCGCAGATGACGGTGACGTCGTCCTCCCACCCGTCGGGCAGGTCGGCCGCCGTGCCGCCGGGTCGGATGAAGTTGTGGTTCATCCGCAGCCCGGTCGTCTTTTCGAAGAAGGCCAGGACCATCTCCCGCTCGCGGAAGCCGTAGATCATCATCGACGTGGACGCGTGGTCCATGCCGTTGGTGGCCATCCACATGAGGTGGGACGACACCCGGTTGAGCTCGACGAGCAGCATCCGGATCCAGTCGGAGCGCGGCGGCATCTCGATGCCGAGGAGCGCCTCGACGGCCAGCGACAGGACCAGCTCGTTGTGGAGCGGCGACAGGTAGTCCATCCGGGTGACGTTGGTCGACCCCTGGACGTAGGTCAGCTCCTCCGCCGTCTTCTCCATCCCGGTGTGGAGGTAGCCGATGACCGGCTTGGTGCGCAGCACCGTCTCGCCGTCGAGTTCGATCATGAGCCGGAGCACCCCGTGGGTGGAGGGGTGCTGCGGTCCCATGTTGATGATCATCGTCTCGTCGTCGGTCTGCTCGACGTCGATGTCGCTGGGGTCGACGACCACGCCCTCGGGCAGGCGCAGGACGGCCCCGGCCTCGCGGCGGAGCTCGTCCGGGGACGTCTGGGTCCGGGGGAACAGCTCCTGGGCACCCTCGGACGTCTCGACCACGAGGCCGGTGGCCGTACCCGCGGCCGAGGGGTCGTCGTAGCGCTCGCCGGACACGGGGTCCGGGAGGTCGGCGTCGGGGTGCGGCCCGGCGCCGGTGGTCGGATCGGAGTCGGTCATCGTGGCCCCGGGGCGCCCTTGAACTGGACCGGCACCCGACCCACCCCGTAGTCCTTGCGCAGGGGGTGGCCCTCCCAGTCCTCGGGCAGGAGGATGCGGGTCATGTCCGGGTGCCCGGTGAAGACGATGCCGAACAGGTCGTACGCCTCGCGCTCCATGGCCTCGGTCCCCGGGTACAGGTCGAAGAGCGTCGCCACCACGGCGTCCTCCGCCGGGACCTGGACCCGTACGCGGACGCGGCGGACCTGGCTCAGCGACAGGAGGTTGACCACGACCTCGAAGCGCTCGGGCGCCACCCCGTCGGGCAGCGTCCGGCCCGGGTGGGTGAGGTAGTCGACGGCGCACAGGTCGGAGCACGTCTCGAAGCCCTCGTCGCGCAGGGCGGACACCACGTCCACGTACTGTCCGCGGGTCGGGAACAGCACCTCGGGCGCCGTACCCAGGCGGCGGCGGGCCGACGAACCACCCGACCGGGCGGGCGCGGGCGCGTCGGAGGCGGTGTCCCCGTCGGCGGCCGTCGTCACAGGGGCTCACCCACGCTGCGGGCGATGATCGGGTTGCGCTTGGGCGTGCCCAGGTGGACGGCGTCCGGCCGGTCCGGGGTCCAGCCCGTCGTGGGGTCGACGTCCTGTTCGCGGGCGTCGTCGGTGTCGCCCCCCTGGTCGGAGGCGAGCCCGGTGGTGTCGGGACGGTCGCCGAGGTCGAGCCCGCGCCGGCGGGTGATGTCGTCGGTCCGCACCTTCTCGTGCAGGGTGAGGATGGCGTGCATCAGGGTCTCGGGCGTCGGGGGGCAGCCCGGTGCGTAGACGTCGACCGGGACGATCTGGTCCACGCCCTGGACGATGGCGTAGTTGTTGAACATCCCGCCCGAACTGGCGCACACGCCCATCGACAGCACCCACTTGGGCTCCATCATCTGGTCGTAGACCTGCCGCAGCACCGGGGCCATCTTCTGGGAGACCCGCCCGGCCACGATCATGAGGTCGGCCTGCCGCGGAGAGGCGCGGAAGACCTCCATGCCGAAGCGGGCCACGTCGAAGTCGGCGGCGCCGACCGACATCATCTCGATGGCGCAGCAGGCCAGGCCGAACGTGGCCGGCCACATCGAATAGGTCCGCGCCCACTTGACGAGGTCCTCGAGCCGGCCGGTCAGGAAGTTGTGCTGGAGGTCCTCGAGTCCCATCGCGCCGCCCGACCCCGATCAGGCGGCGCGGCCGGGGCCGGCCGGTGCGGTGGTGGGCGCCGTCGTACCGGGACCCCCGTCGTCGGGGGCGCCGATGCGGGCGATGGTCGAGTCCGAGGTGCGCGACGGCATGCCGCCGGCCAGGCGCTTCGACGGGCCCCAGCTGAGGGCGCCGTTGCCGACCAGGTAGACGAAGGAGACGAAGACCACGGCGGCGAACACGACCACCTCGACGAGTCCGAACGACCGCAGCTGCCGGAAGATCACGGCCCACGGGTAGAGGAAGACCACCTCGATGTCGAAGATGATGAAGATCATCGCCACCAGGTAGAACCGGACGGGGAACCGGGTCGGCGGGTCGATGCCGGGGACGATTCCGCACTCGTAGGGCGCGATCTTGGCCGCCGTGGGGCGCTTCCTGGGCGCCAGCAGGGCCGACGCGACGAACGACAGGGAGGCGAACAGGAACCCCAGGACGATCAGGATGAGGATCGGAAGGTAGTCGGCCACAGCACGTGTTTTTTACCACGCTCCCTTCCGACAAAGCACATCCGGCCACGGGGCGCGGATCGGGTGCCGCCCGCCCCGGCGACGTGGTCCCGGTGTGCCGACCCGGACCCGTGCCCCTAGCATTGGCGTGTGAACGAAGCGGCCCCAGACACACCCGTGCCCGCAGACAGCGGCGCCCCCGCCGGGGGCCCGGTCGGCCCGGGGCCCGGGCACGTCCACGACGTGCTGGTGGTGGGCGGCGGACCCTCGGGCTCGTCGTGCGCCTACTGGCTGGCCGAGGCCGGATGGGACGTCGCCCTGGTGGAGAAGAAGGTGTTCCCCCGGGCCAAGACGTGCGGCGACGGCCTGACCCCCCGGTCGGTACGCCAGCTCGCCGACATGGGCGTCGAGAGCTCGCTGGCAGGTGCGCACCGCTACGGCGGTCTGCGGGCCCACGCCTTCGGCCGGGTGCTCGAGCTGCCCTGGCCCGAGCACCCCTCGTTCCCCTCGTACGGCTACGTCATCACCCGCCACGACCTCGACGCCCTGGTCAACGAACGGGCGTCCAAGGCCGGGGCCACGGTATGGCAGGGGACCGAGGCGCTGGAGCCGATCGTGGACGACACCGTGGTGGTGCCGGGCGGTGCCGGGCTGCCGTCGTGCGTCGGCGCTGTGGTCCGGGAGAAGGCCGCCGGGCAGGTCCGCGAGGTCCGGGCCCGCTACGTGGTCGTGGCCGACGGGGCGAACTCGCGCTTCGGACGTGCACTCGGGACCAGCCGGGACCGCAGTCAGCCCATGGGCATGGCCCTGCGCGGCTACTACGCCTCGCCCGGGCACGACCAGCCCTTCATCGAGTCGCACCTCGACATCCGCGACGGCGAGGGCAACGTCGTGCCGGGCTACGGATGGATCTTCCCGCTCGGCGACGGACGGGTGAACGTCGGCGTCGGCCTGCTCTCGACCGACCGGCGGTGGAAGGGCGTGAACACCGGCACCCTCATGGAGCACTTCGTCGCCTGGGCCCCGAAGGAGTGGGAGCTCTCCGCGGCCACCGCCCTGGGTCCGGCCACCGGCGGCAAGCTCCCCATGGGGCTGGCCGTCGGCCCGAGGGTCGGTGCCACCACGCTCGTCGTCGGCGACGCTGCGGGCACGATCAACCCGTTCAACGGCGAGGGCATCGCCTACGGCTACGAGACGGGCCGTCTGGCCGCGGCCTCGCTCGGCGAGGCGCTCTCGGGCGACGGCGTGTCCGCACTCCTGCGCTACGAGGACCGGCTCGAGGAGGCCTACGGGCTCTACTTCCGGGTGGCCCGTGCCTTCATCCGGGTCATCGCCCATCCCGAGCTGATGCGGCTGTGCGTCGGGACCGGGATGCGCTCCGAGACGCTGATGAGCTGGATCCTGCGGATCATGTCGAACCTCGTCCGCCCGGACGAGACCGGACCGGCGGAGGCCGCCTACCGGGCGCTCGCCACCATCGCCCGCTTGGCACCCGAAGGCGTCTGACCCCGACCGGGCGGCCCGCGTCGGACGCCACGCCGTCGGGGCGGTCCCGGGCTACTTGGTCGCCGCTGCCGCCACCCGGGCGACCACGGCGTCGTAGGCCGGGGTGAACACCTCACCCGGGATCGCCGGTCCATTGGTCGACGGCTGGAGCACGGTCACGATGCGCCCGCCCAGCAGGTAGGCGTCGCCCACCACCTCGGTTCCGGTGCCCGGCAGCGCGTAGGTGGTGATGACGCCGTAGGTCTGCACCCCGGCCGGGCCGGTCAACGTGACCGGCTGCACCTGCACCGTGGCACCGGGGACGGCGCCGGTCGCCAGGGAGCCCGCGTACTGCTGGTAGCAGAGGTCGAACTTCGGGTTGGTGAAGATGGCGTCGAGCGCCTGGACCTGGCCGGGCGAGGCGAGTGTCATCGTCTTCGACCCCATCTCCATCGCGGCACCCGCCGGGCTCTGGAAGGTCGGCGACTGCACCAGGCTCGTCTGGTTCGGCAGCGAGCCGGATCCGAACAGGCCGGCCACGACCGAAGAGCTGGTGTTCAGGCACGACGCCATGGTGTTGGTGGCGTCGGACTGGGCTGCGGCCGGGGCCACCGGCGGGCGCACCACGGCCTGGGCCGGCGGTGCCTCGGTCCAGCCGGCGGGAAGGTCGGACAGCCGCACGTTGATGGTGCCGGCCAGTGCGGTGTCGGCCGCGGGCGATGGTCCCTGCGACGGCGGGGCCGTGACCGTGGGCGTCGACGAGGCGTTCCGCTTGGAGATCACGTATGCGGCACCGCCGCCCAGCACGAGGACGAGCGCCACCACGAGGGCGATCACCACGGCGCGGTTGGTGCGCTTCGGGGTGTCGGCCAGGACGGCTGCGGTACCGCCGTCGCCACCGGTCGCACCGCCGAGTGGGGCGGCGCCGGGGCCGCCGGCGGCCGGAGGGAAGCTGCCCGGGGTGGCCGGCGGAGCGGCGGGTCCCGCCGCCACCGGCGGGGGCGGCTGCACGGCCAGCGGAACCGGATCGACGGGCGGGGCGGGCGGACTGGCCGGCGCAGTCGCGGCGGGGGCGGCCGGGGCGGCGGTCGGGACAGAGCCGCCCGCCATGGCGTCCGCCGCTGCGGCGGCGCCGGCCGCGCCGGCCGTGGCCGCGGCCTTCGGCTTGCGGGGGGCGAGCTTGTACCACGGCGTCTTGGCGTCGGTCGGTGCGGGTGCGGCCGGGTTCGGTGCGGCAGGGGCGGGTGCGGCCGGGTTCGGTGCGGCAGGGGCGGGTGCGGCCGGGGCGGCGGCGACCGCTGTACCGGCCGTGGCCGTGGCCGTGGCCGCGGTCTTCGGCTTGCGGGGGGCGAGCTTGTACCACGGCGTCTTGGCGTCGGCCGGGGCGGCCGGGGCGAAGTCGACCGGTGCGGCGGGGGCCGGAGTGGCCACCGGGGCCGCCACCGACGCCGACGCCGGGGCCGGGGCCGGGGCCTGGGCCTGGGCCTGGGCCTGGGCGTACTGCAGCGGGTCCGCGACGGCGGCGGGGGGGGCGGCAGGGGCCTTCGGCTTGCGGGGGGCGAGCTTGTACCACGGGGTCTTGGCGTCGGCCGGGGCGGCCGACGCGGGCGCGACCGGGGTGGCCGACGCGGGCGCGACCGGGGCGGCGGTGACCAGGGCCGGTGCGGCGGCGGCCGGGGCCGCGGCCTTCGGCTTGCGGGGGGCGAGCTTGTACCACGGGGTCTTGGCCGGAGCAGGAGGCGCGGTGATGGTCGCCGAGAGGGGCGGGTCGTCCCACCCGTTGGCCGGCGACGGGGCCTGCGGGGGTGCGGGCGCCGGCTCACCGTAGGTAGGGGACTGCATCGCCGGGCCCGGCGACGCAGTCGGCGGCCCCGACGGGAACGCGGGCGCCGGCGGGGCCGGCGCCGGCTGGAACACGGGTTCGGGAGGAGCGGGGAGCGGTTGGAACGCGGGCGCCGGGGGAGGCGACACCACAGGCGGGGCAGCCTCCGGCTGGTAGGCCGTCACCGGGGGCGGCGACACCACGGGGGCGGGGGGCGGCGGTGCGAGCCGTGCACTCGGCTCCTGGCCCGGTGCGGTCCCATCGACCGGTGCGGGACCACTTCCGTTCCCGTTGGCCGCGATCGACGGGTCGAACGCGGGTCCGGGAGCCGGCACGGCACCGCCCGATGGTGCAGCGGCCGCCGCGGCGCCGGCGGCGGCGATGCCGGCGGTGGCGTACGAGGGCGCCGGCGGGGTGGGTGGCGCGGGCGGTGCGGCGGAGCCGGAGGCCGGGAGCGACACGCCGACCTCGGAACCGGCGGCGGCCGGGGCGGCCGGGACGGCCGGGGCCGGAGCGGCAGGCGCTGGCGCTCCCCGGTAGCGGGCGAGCCACGCCGGCAGGGCCTGGTCCAGGTACGCG
Source organism: Acidimicrobiales bacterium (assembly GCA_035534835.1). Taxonomy (GTDB): domain Bacteria; phylum Actinomycetota; class Acidimicrobiia; order Acidimicrobiales; family RAAP-2; genus Bog-756. The sequence continues at coordinate 14,458 of DATLRE010000169.1, read as the reverse complement.
GCCTGGCCCGGCGAGACCGTGTCGGTAGGGAGCAGGAACCGAATGGACTGGCCACCCGAGGTAAGCTCCAGGATGGCGGCTGCTCGGCCGTCGGGCAGCTGGATCTCCTCGTGGCACGTGGCCGAATCGAGTGCCGACCAGACGAGCAGCCGTTCGATCTGGGGCTGGGGCCCCTGGACGGTGATCCCCGCCGCGGTGAACAGCAGGCTGATGCCCTCGGTCGTCTTGGTCCCGCGGTCCGCGTCGCCGGCCAGGGCGACGCCCGGCAGCTGCATGCCCTCAGGAGGTAGCTCCGTGATCCCGACGGTCATGCATCGCTCCTTCGTGGTCCGATGTGGTTCGCCACCGGGCGGGGTCCGCCCGCCGGTCCTGGCCTGCACCGTCGCGACCCGGTTGATCCCGACGCCTGCGGCGTGTGCGCCCCGCAAGGCCACCCACCGTCCACATTCTGCCCCATGGACGGACCGGAGCGGGGTTACCCACGCACCACAACGGGAGTATCGGCACGGTCCGGCGTCATCTTGACCACGGGACCGTAGGCCGTCAGTTGGCGATCGCCTCGACGATCGCCTCGGCGGCACACGACAGCGCCCGGTCGAATTCGGTGTCGCCGTGGGCCATCGACGGAAAGGCGACCTCGTACGGTCCGGGAGCCAGTGCGACCCCACGGTCGAGCATCGCCCGGAAGAACCGTGCGTACACACCGGTGGCGGCCGAGGCGGCGGCTCCTGCATAGTCGTGCACGTCGGGCCCGTCCACGGGCACGAGGAAGAGACCGAGGAGGGGGCCGACCACCGGGACCCGCGCCGTCAGGGCCCGTCCGTCGGCATCGCCGGCGCCGGCCGTCGCCAGGGCGTCGGTCAGGACCTGCTGGAGCGAGTCGCCGAACGACGCCACCCGCGCCGACAGCCCCGCGTACGCGTCCGGCGACAACATCCGCAGGACGGTCAGGCCGGCCGCCGTGGCGAGCGGGTTACCCGACAGGGTTCCCGCCTGGTACACCGGGCCGAGGGGCGCCAGGACGGACAGGACGTCGGCGCGCCCTCCGAATGCTCCGACCGGCAGGCCGCCGCCGATCACCTTGCCGAAGCACCAGAGGTCGGGCTGCACGCCGGTGTACGCGGCCGCGCCGCCCTCGCCGAGGCGGAACCCGGTGATCACCTCGTCGAAGATCAGCAGGGCGCCCGCCGCGTCGCACGCGGCCCGCAGGCCCTCGAGGAATCCGTCCACCGGCGGGACGAGGCCCATGTTGGCGGCCACCGCCTCCACGATCACGCAGGCCACCCGGTCGTCGAGCTCGGGCACCACGTTGTACGGCACGACGACGGTGTCGGCCACCGCGGCCGCGGGCACACCGGCCGAGTCCGGGAGCCCGAGCGTGGCGACCCCGCTCCCCCCTCCGGCCAGGAGGCCGTCCGAGTGGCCGTGGTAGCACCCGTCGAACTTGACCACACGGTCCCGTCCGGTGAAGCCGCGGGCCACGCGGATGGCGCTCATGGTGGCCTCGGTGCCCGACGACACCAGGCGGACCTGCTCGCAGCCCGGCACCCGCTCGACGATGGCCTCGGCCAGGAGCACCTCGCCCTCGGTCGGCGCGCCGAAGGTCGTGCCCCGGTCGGCGGCCGAACGCACCGCCGCCACCACCTGGGGGTCGGCGTGCCCGAGGATCGAGGCCCCGTAGGACTGCACGAAGTCGAGCAGCTTGTTGCCGTCGGCGTCCCAGACGTAGGCACCCTCGCCTCGGGCCACGAAATACGGGTGGCCGCCGACCGAACGGAACGACCGGACCGGTGAGTTCACGCCGCCGGGGATCACCCGCACGGCCCGCTCGAACAGGTCGTCGGATCGGGCGCGCCCGTGCGGGTCAGCCATGCAGCGCCTCGGCCAACTCGCCGGCGAAGTAGGTCAGGACGAAGTCGGCGCCGGCCCGCTTGACCGCGGTGACCTGCTCGAGGGCCACCGCGGGCCCGTCGATCCAGCCCCGCTCGGCCGCCGCCTGGACCATGGCGTACTCGCCGCTCACGTGGTAGGCGGCCACCGGCACGTCGACGGCGGCGCGCACCTGGCCGACCACGTCGAGGTAGGTGAGGGCCGGCTTGACCATGACGATGTCCGCTCCTTCGGCGACGTCCAGCGCCACCTCGGCCAGGGCCTCGCGTCCGTTGCGGGGATCCTGCTGGTAGCCCGTGCGGTCCCCGCCGCCGACGATGGTGACGTCGGCCGCCTCGCGGAACGGACCGTAGAGCGCGGACGCGTACTTTGCCGCGTAGGCCAGGATGGCCGTGTTCGGGTGCCCGTCCCCGTCGAGCGCGGAACGGATGGCCGCCACCTGGCCGTCCATCATCCCGCTCGGCGCGATGACGTCGGCACCGGCGCTCGCCTGCACCACGGCGAGGTCGGCGTAGCGCCCGATGGTGGCGTCGTTGTCCACGTCCCCGGTCCCGGGCTCGAGCACGCCGCAGTGCCCGTGGTCGGTGAACTCGTCGAGGCAGCAGTCGGCCATGATCACCAGCTCGTCGCCCACCGCGTCGCGCACCGCCTCGAGGGCGCGCCGGGTGATCCCGTCCGGGGCGACGGCGGCCGACCCGGTGGCGTCCTTGTCCTCGGGCCGCGGCAGGGGGAAGAGGATGACCCCGGGGACGCCGAGTCCGGCCAGGCGCCGCACCTCGTCCACCAGCGACGGGACCGTGTGCTGGGACACGCCGGGCAAGGAGCCGATGGGACGGGGGGCGTCCAGGCCGTCGGCCACGAAGAGCGGGGCGACGAGGTCGTCGACGGTGAGCCGGGTCTCGGCCACGAGACGCCGCAGGGCGGGCGTGCGGCGGAGGCGGCGGAGACGGCGGGCGGGGAAGCCGGGGGCGGACGGGGCGCTGGGCACGGTGCCCCAGCCTACGCCCACCGGGCCGGCGTCACCGGTGCCCGGCGAGCGCGGCGACGAGCGCGGCCACCAGTCCGTCGACGGTGTGCTCGCCGGCCTCGACGGTCACCTCGAGACCGGCGGCGCGCGCCGTCGCGCTGGTCACCGGACCGATCGAGGCGACGACGTGCGGCACCCCCGACACGCCCAGCACGTCGACCGTCCGCTCGACGGTCGACGACGAGGTGAAGGCCACGGCGTCGGCGGTCCGGGCGGCGTCGACGGCCGACGGGTCCACGTCCCCGGCCACGGTGCGGTACGCGACGGCCTCGTCGACCCGCCATCCCTTGGCCGCGAGGCCCGGGGCCACCACGTCGCGCACGCGTTCGGCCCGGACGAACAGCACCGTCCCCTCCCGCGTCGCACGCCCCGGCGCCGAGCCGGGCGGGGCGGCCGGTGGGAAGGCCTCGACCAGCGCGTCCGAGACGGCGGCGGTCGGCACCAGGTCCGGCACGATCCCCCGCTCCATGAGCGCCCGGGCGGTGGAGGCCCCGACGGCCGCCCACCGGGTCGCGGCCGGTGCGGGCCGGGACCCGAGCGCGTCGACGAACCGGGACACGGCGTTGGGCGAGGTGACGACGACCCACTCGTACGCACCGGAGATGACACGGTCGGCGGCGGCGGCGGTCGCCGCTCCCCCGTCGGACGGCTCCTCGATGGCGATCACCGGGAGCTCGACCACCTCGGCCCCGAGGTCGGAGAGGCGCCGCACCAGCCCCGAGGCCTGGGTCCGGGCCCGGGTGACGACGATCCGGGTCCCGGCGAGCGCGCCCGGCGCCGGTGCCGGCCGGGACCCGAGCGGCGCCGGGCCGGGGTCCGGGTCGCGGCCGGGGCCGTGCACCGGCTCAGCCCTCCCCCGCCGCACCCGGGACGGCCGTCACGTCGAGTCCGGCGACGCCGCCGACGACGATGGCGGCCGGCGCGCCGAGGTCCACGTCGGCCAGGCGGTCGAGCGTGGTCCGTGCCACCTCCTGGCGGTCGGTGGTCCCCCAGCGCACCACCGCCACCGGGGTGTCGGGGGAGCGCCCGGCCGCGATCAGGCGTTCGGAGATCGCGGCGCGGGCGGCCATGCCCATCAGCACGACCACGGTCCCCTCGAGCCGGCCCAGCGTGTCCCAGTCCACTCCCGGCAGGGACGGGTCGCCGGCGTGCCCGGTGACCACCGTCACCGAGGTCGACACCGTCCGGTGGGTGACGGGGATGCCGGCGGCGGCGGGCGCGGCGAACGCCGAGCTCACCCCGGGGACGATCTCGACCGTCACCCCGGCGCGACGCAGGGCCTCGGCCTCCTCGCCGCCGCGCCCGAACACGAACGGGTCGCCCCCCTTCAGGCGGACCACGCGCCGGCCCGACCGGCCGTGGCCGACGAGCAGTCGGTTGATGTCGGCCTGGCGGTCGGACTGGCCCGGGCCCTTGCCGACGTCGACCAGCTCGGCGCCGTCCGGGGCGAGGTCCAGGAGCTCGCGGGCGATCAGGCGGTCGTAGACGACGACCTCGGCCGCCCGGAGCAGCTCGGCGCCCCGGCGCGTCAGCAGCCCCGGGTCACCGGGGCCGGCGCCGACGAGGGCGACGGTCACGGGACCGGGCTCCACGGCCCGAGGTCGGCACCCCCGGCGTCGTCCAGCAGGTAGCGGGCGACGGCGCGGCCGAGTGCGGGGCCGTCGCTGCCGACGGACTCGTGCCGGAGCACGACGTGGCCGTCCGCCCCGGCGAGCAACCCGGTCAGCCGCAGACGACCCCCGGCGCCGCTGCGTCCCTCCGAGGCGGGCTCGGCCACCGCGTGGGCGCCGACGGGCAGCGTGCAGCCGCCACCCAGCTCGGCCAGGAAGGCGCGCTCGGCCTCGACGACGGCGCGCACGCCGGCGTCGTCGATCGCGGCCAGCGACGCGATGGTGGCCGCGTCGTCGGTGCGGCACTCGACGGCCAGGGCACCTTGGGCCACCTGGGGGAGCAGGATCCCCGGCTCGAGCGTCTCGACCTCGACCCCCTCGGGCGGTCGCCAGTCCATGCGATCGAGCGCGGCACGGGCGGCCACCACCGCGGTGATCCCGTCCTCCCCGACCCGGGCCAGCCGGGTGGCGAGGTTGCCGCGCAGGTCGGCGAAGGTGAGGTCGGGCCGGAGGTTCGCCAACTGGACGCGCCGGCGTGCCGAACCGGTGGCCACGGTGGCACCGGTGGGCAGCGTGTCGAGGCGGGCGCCGACGAGCACGTCGCGGGGATCGCCCCGCTCCGGGAACGCGGCCAGCACCAGGCCGGGGACGACCAGTGCATCCGCGGCGGGCAGGTCCTTGGCCGAGTGCACGGCGGCCTCGGCGTCGCCACGGACGACGGCGGCCTGGACCTCCTTGACGAAGACCCCCTGGCCGCCGAGGTGCGCCAGCGGCACGTCGGTGCGCCGGTCGCCCTCGGTGTCGACGACGACGGGCTCGGACGCCACGCCGACGGCGGCCAGCAGCGACACGATGCGACGGGCCTGCCACAGGGCGAGGGGCGACCCGCGGGTCGCCAGTCGGAGCGGGTCCGACGCCGATCTCATACCGCCCGCCCGGACACGGGTCAGAGGTCGAAGAGGGCGCGCAGGGCCTCGACGAGGCGCTCCCCCCGCGGGGTGCCGGCGGCCTCCTTGAGCGTGACCGTCGGCTGGTGCAGCAGCTTGGCCATGAGCGAGCGGGTCACCGCGTCCACCTGCTCCCACTGGGCCTCGTCGAGGTCGGACCGCTTCGAACGGAGCCGGTCGAGCTCGGCCAGCCGGGCATCCTCGACCCGCGAGCGCAAGGCCGACACGACCGGCGCCGCGTCGCGGGCCCGGGATGCGGCCCGGTAGCGCTCGACCTCGTCGGACACGATGCCGGTGGCCGCGGCCACCTCGTCCTGCCGGCCGCCGATGGCCTCGGCGACGGCGGCGCGGAGGTCCTCCATGTCGAGGAGCACGAGGCCGGCGAGCGTCGACGACTCGGGCTGCACGTTGCGGGGCATCCCGAGGTCGACCACCACCAGGTCGTCCCTCCCGACCCTCGTCGCCAGTGCCGACCCGAGCATGGCGCGGTCGACCAGGGGGTGCGAGGTGCCCACGGTGGTGATCACGACGTCGGCCGCCCCGAGCAGGGCTTCCAGTCCGTCGAGGTCGGCGGAGACGACGGACCCGGCCACGCCCGGCGCCAGCGCGGCCACGACGGCCTCGGCGCGTTCGGCGGTGCGGTTGGCCACCACCAGGTGGTCCACCCCGCGCCCGGCCAGGGCCTGGGCCACGCCCTCGCCCATCTCCCCCGCCCCGACGACGAGGACCCGGGCCCGGGCCAGCCCGCCCGGGCGACGGTCGGCGGCCAGCGCCACCGCGGCGTGCGACAGCGAGGTGATGCCTCGTGCGATGGCCGTCTCGGAGCGGACCCGCTTGCCCGTCTCCACGGCGTGGCGGAACAGGGCCCCCAGGACGGGGCCGGAGGCATGCTCGCCCTGGGCCCGCTCCCACGCCCTGCGGACCTGGCCCAGGACCTCGGACTCGCCGAGCACGGCCGACTCCAGCCCGGACGCCACCGCGAACAGGTGCTCGGTGACGTCGTCGTCGAACCGGATGGTGCAGTACTCGCCGAGCGCGTCGACCGGGCTGCCGCTCACGTCGGCCAGGAACTCCTGGATCTCGGCCACCCCGTCGTGGAACCGCTCGACCACGGCGTAGACCTCGGTGCGCAGGCAGGTCGACACCAGGACGGCCTCGGACAGGTTGGGCTGGTCGCGCAGGCGTCCGAGGGCCTTGGCGGTCTCCGACTCGGTGACCGACACGCGGTCGAGGAGTTCGAGCGGGGCGTGCTTCTGCTCGAGACCGACGACGATCACCGACACGGGGCGTCCACCTCGATTGGTGCGTGGCTCACAGGATCGGTCACTTCGTCACAGCCTCGGGGTCACAGCGTCGGTCGACTCGGTCGGTGGAACGGCTCGCGCCTCCCGACCACCCTACCGAGCCGCGGGAACCCGCCGGTCACCAGGGTCGACGGCGGGTCCCCAGCATCGCGGCACCGGCGGGCCGCCGCCAGTCGACGGGGTACCGGGTTCACGACGGACCGGCCGGCGTGCGGCCGACCGACCGGATGACCGGCATCCGGGCATCGGCCTCGTCGTCGAGCTGGCGGGCCTGGTAGAAGCTCATCACCTGGAGTTCCATGCTGAGGTCCACGTAGCGCAGCAGGATGCCGGGCGGCACCTCGAGCACCCGGGGGGCGAAGTTCAGCAGCGACCGCACGCCGGCGTCGATCAGGAGGTCGGCCACCCGCTGGGCCACCGGCGCCGGGGTGGTGATGACGCCGATGGACAGCGGCGCCTCGGCCACGATGGCGGGGAGGTCGTCGGGGTGGCGCACCTCCACGTCGTCGATGCGCTCGCCGATGATGGCCGGGTCGGTGTCGACGAGTGCGGCCACGGTGAAGTTCCGCGCCGCGAATCCCTGGCTCCGGGCCAGGGCGCGCCCCAGGTTCCCGATGCCGGCGATGACGACGGTCCACTCCCGGTCGAGCCCGAGCTGGCGGTCGATCTGCCCCGCCAGGAAGGCGACGTCGTACCCGGCGCCACGGGTTCCGAAGGAGCCGAGCAGCGACAGGTCCTTGCGCACCTTGGCCGCGTTGACCTGGGCGGCGGCGCCCAGCAGGTCGGAGGAGACGGTGGACGTCCCCGACCGGAGCAGCTCCTCCAGGATCCGCTGGTACACGGGCAGCCGCGCCACGGTCGCCTCGGGGATCCTCCGGCCCGGGGCACCGTGCACCGCCGGCCGGGACTCGCTGCTGGGCGGCAGAGGATTGCTCGGCACCGCCGGATCGTAGGACGCTGGGGCGGGCGGTGTCGCCTCCGGCACCGTCCGTCGGCTACCGCCCGAGCTGCCTCGAGCGCTCGACGGCGGCCGCCACCGCCTCGATGAATGCCGAGCGCACCGCCTTGAACTCGAGGGTGCGCACGGCGGCGGCGGTCGTCCCCCCCGGCGAGGTCACCGCGGCCCGGAGCTCGGCCGGCTCCTGGCCCGTCTCGTCGAGCAGGCGGGCCGAACCGAGCAGGGTGCCGACGACCAGCTCCTTGCTGACGTCACGGGGAAGGCCCGCGGTCACCCCGGCCTCGATCATGGCTTCGGCCACCAGGAAGAGGTAGGCGGGGCCCGATCCGGAGACGCCGGTGACCGCGTCGAGCTGGCGCTCGGGCACCCGGACGACGGCGCCCACCGCCCCGAGGATCTCCCCGGCCCAGTCGAGGTCGGCGGAGGTGGCCGCCGTCCCGCCCGACATCGCGGCCACGCCCGCGCCGATCAGTGCGGGGGTGTTGGGCATGGCCCGCACCACGACCGAACCCGCGGGCATCATGGCCTCGAGTCGGGCGGAGGAGATCCCGGCCACGATGGACAGGACCCGGCGGGCGCCGTTGGCGGCCACCGTGAGCAGGACCGGCTCGGCCACGTCGGGCTTGACCGCAAGCAGCACGTCGGCGGCCTCGACCGGCCCCGGAACCACGGTCAGACCCGGGTGGGCCGTCTCCAGGTGGGCCCGCTGCCCGGCGTCCGTCTCGCTGACGACGAGGTCGCCGATCTGCGCCCATCCGGCGGCCAGGAGCCCCGTGACCAGGGCCGAGCCCATCTTTCCGCCGCCGACCACGAGGAGCTTGGGTGCCATGGGCGCACGCTACCAGCGGGCAATCCGGACCCGGGTCCCCGAAACGGGTCCCCGGGGCCGGGCGCGGCCGGGGCCGGTGGACTCAGCGGGCCGACGGGGGGCGCCGGCGGTAGCGCCCCTCGTAGCCGAGCGACATCGCCGTCGGGAAGCACTCGTCGGTGTAGGCCAGCGACGAGCCGACGATGCGGTCGAGCTCGGCGTCGTCCACCCGCGACACGGGCACCCGGCCCACCAGGTACACGGCGTCCTCGGCCCCCAGTGCGAACGACAGGCCGATGAGGTCGGCGTTGCGGCGCAGCAGGTACTCCCACGTCGCCTCGACGTTCGTCTCGGGGGCCGGCATGAACTGTGCCTCGTGGCGGAGCGTGCGCTGGCGCAGCGTGAGCCACACCGTGACGAACTCCTTCTCCTCGCCCTGCAGACGCAGGTACCACCGCGGCGCTCCGGTGACCGGGTCGCCCCCGATCTGGCGGTCGACCGCCACCAGCGCGCCGCCCGATGCCAGCTCCCGTGCCGCCCAGTCGTCGATGCGGGCGCAGACGGCGTCACGCTCGGCGGGCTCGAGGACGCCCGCCCACTCGTCGGTCACCGACACTCGACCAGCCGGCCCGCCGTGAGATCCGCGTAGATGTCGACCAGCAGGTGCGCGGCCCGGGCCCACGTGTACCGCCGGGCCCGGAGCACCGAGCCGGTGCTCAACCGCTCGGCCAGCAGGGGTTCGGCCAGGATCTGGCGGACCCAGGCGGCGTAGGCCTCGGGGTCGGGCTCCTCGACGAGGTACCCGGTGCGACCGTGGTCGACCAGGCTGCGCAGCCCGCCGACGTCGGAGGCCACCACCGGCGTGCCGCACGCGGCCGCCTCGAGCGCGACCAGACCGAACGACTCGGATCGGCTCGGCACCAGGCAGACATCGGCCGCACGGTAGAAGGTGGAGAGGAGCTCGTGGGGGCGGGGCGGCACGAACACCACCCGGTCCCGCAGCCCGAGGCCGTCGACCAGTTCGTCGATCCGGGCCACCTCTTCGTCGCCGCGGGGGCCGCTCGGCCCGCCGACGACGACCAGGTGGGCGTCGGGTTGGTCCCGGACCACCGACGCGAGGGCGGCCACGGCCACGGCCGCGCCCTTCAGCGGCTGGATGCGGCCCACGAAGAGCAGGAGCGGGCCCCGCTCGGGGAGGCCGAGAGCCCGTCGGGCCTGGGCACGGTCCCCGGGACCGAAGAAAGCGTGGTCGACGCCGGGTGCGACGATGCGGATGCGCGTCGGATCGGCGCCGTAGAGCTCGGAGATCTGGGCGGCCTCGACCGAGCACGACGCCAGGACCGTGTCCGAACAGCGGATGATCGCCGCCTCGGCCTCGGCCCGGATGTGGCGCGAGTGGGCCTCGACCTCCTCCGGGCTGGCCTCGGCCTTGACCCGGTCGAGGGTGTGGAACGTCGAGACCAGCGGCAGGTCGAGCTGGTGCTTGATCGCGTGGCCGGCGATCCCGCTCAGCCAGTAGTTGGCGTGCACAGCGTCGAAGGGGAGGTCCTCGTCGCCCCCGCAGGCACCGGCGACGGACATCGACTTCAGCACGCCGTCGGCGAATTCGTCGACCACCCCCATGAGCGCCTCCTTGGGGAGCGGGGTGGGCGGCCCGGCGGCGATGTGGTGTAGCCGGAACCCGGGCTCGATCTCGACGACGGCCGGCAGATCGTCGGAGGCGGCACGGGTGAAGACGTCGCACGCGACGCCGGCCCGGGCCAGGGCGGACGACAGTTCGCGCACGTAGACGTTCATGCCGCCACCGTCCCCGGTGCCGGGTTGGGCCAGGGGGGACGTATGGAGGGAAAGGACGGCGAGTCGCCTCATGCCGCGTGGATCCTACCGGGAGGGGCGCGTCAGCCCGCTGCGGCGGCGGGGCCGGGCACGTCGGACGCCCCGGCGACCCCGTCCACGGCGCCGACCGCCCCCGGACCGGGAAGGTCCGCGCCCGGGCCGGCGAGGTCCTCGTTCTCGTGACGGAACGACAGGTAGATCCGCAGGAGCGCCTGGCGCTGCTCCTCCGTCAGGTGCTGGTCGGCGAAGATGTGCCGCGACAGGTCGGTATCGCCGGTCGGGCGCTCCAGGATCCCGGCCTGGACGTACAGGGTCTCTGCGGAGATGCGCAGGGCCTTGGCGATCTGCTGGAGGATCTCGGCCGACGGCCGGCGCAGGCCGCGCTCGATCTGGCTCAGGTACGGGTTCGAGATCCCGGCGAGCTCGGACAGGCGGCGGAGCGACAGCCGGGCCGAGCTGCGCTGCTCGCGGATGAACGACCCGAGCTCGTTGAAGCGCTCCGGCAGTTCCTTGACGAACCGGTCGCCGTCGTGGCCGACCGGGTCCTTCATGACAGGAGGCCGTCCACCGAGGCGCGTCCGGACTTGTGACGCTCGACCAGCTCGGCCTGGAGGGAATCGATCCGTTCGTGGAGGCCCCGACGCTCACCCGAGACCCGCTGCTCGAGGTCGCGGAGCCGGTCGGCCAGCTCGCGCAGCCGGTCCTCGGTGAGGTCGCCCAGATGGCCGATCTCGTCGGCGCCGAGGATGGCGTCGAGTTCCGTGGTCAGCCCGGCCATGTCGTCGGTGTCCGGCGAGTGGAGGACGGGATTGCGCCCGGGGCCCGACGGGCGCTCGGGGCCGGCCAGGATCCCGGCCAGGTTGTCGATGATGCTCGACAGGTCCGGGGCGTCGGAACCGGCCGGTCGCTCGAGGTAGGCGTGGACGATGTCGAGGCGACCCTGGATCAGCCGCCGCAGGTACGAGAGCGCGGCCTCCGCCTCCTGGCACTCGGTGCGCATCCGGCGGATGTCGTCGAGCGAGAGCGCGTCGACCTCCGCGAGGTAGGTCGGGGCGAGGAGTCTGCTCAGGTCGTCCAGGGTGCTCGGCATCAGTCCCGATCGTACCCCTTGGGCCAGGGGCCAGGGCCGGTTCGCCCGTTCGGGCCGTACCGGTAGACGGCGCGGCCGACGACGGCGGCGAGCGGGACGGGGCCGAAGTCGCGGCTGTCGGTGCTGGCGTCGGGGTCGTCGCCCCGCACGTCGAGCGTGCCCGTGGCACGGTCGACCGCGGCCACGCGCTTGACCAGCGTGCGGTTGGGGACCCGGGGGTCGGTCACCGCCACGACGTCGCCGACCGCCGGCCACGGCGGCGGACCGAGCGGCCGGGACCACACCACCAGCCGGTCCCCGGGCCGGAAGGTGGGGGCCATGGACCCGCCGGCCACCTCGACCCGGCGGAGCGTCCGGGAGGCGACGACGACCGCTCCGGCGAGTGCCGCTGCGAGGCACACGACCGACCGCGCCGCCCACCCACGCGGGCGCCGGGGCGTGCCCGGGCGTGGACTGGGTAAGGTGGCGGCGTCGGGGCCCATGCCCCACTGCGTACCAGACGGGACTCTGCACCGGACGGGTCGGCGTCGGCCGGGACCGGGACAGGCGTCCGAGGGCGGTCCCGCACACCGGGAGCCACCCGAGCACCCAGCACACCGACCACAGGAAAGAGGAGCACCCATGCGCATCGCAGACCACCTGCTCGCCATCGCCGACCGAGTGTCGCCCCCGGCCGTCGTCCACGCCCACTGCGACCTTCCCTGCGGCGTGTACGACCCGGCACAGGCACGCATCGAGGCGGAGTCGGTCAAGACCACCATGGAGAAGGCCAACGCCTCCGACGACGAGACCTTCAAGATCCGCGCCATCCTCATCAAGGAGGAGCGCTGCGAGCTCGTCAAGCACCACCTGTGGGTGCTGTGGACCGACTACTTCAAGCCCGAGCACCTCGAGCGGTTCCCGGACCTGCACGACAAGTTCTGGAAGGCGACCAAGACCGCCGGTGAGGCCAAGAAGTCGAACGACGTGGCCGTGGCCGACCGCCTCCTGGCCGAGATCGCCGAGATCGCCGACATGTTCTGGGAGTCGAAGAAGTAGGTCCGGGTCCGGGGCGGACCCCGGCCCGAGCAGTCACGGTCCGAAGGCCACGCACCGTCGTGCGTGGCCTTCGCCGCGTCCACACCTCGCGCCGCACCGCGCTCCAGGCGCCCCGGCTCTCCCGGACCGGCGTCCGGATCGAGTGCATCAGCCCAGCTCACGGGCGAATTCGGAAAATTCCGGAGAAATCGCTCAAGTTCCGGCCCGGACTGCCGATACGGCCGGAGTCCCCGGCCCGGCGCCGACCGCCGGCCGGTGCGGACCGACCTGGTTCCCTACGGTGCCGGCTCGGCCGCGGCCGCTGCCGGCGCCCCGCCGTCGACCTCGTGGCAGCGGGCACACGTCGACACGATCGGGTGCTCGGCCAACCGGTCGTCGGCGATCGGCTCGCCGCACGCCTCGCACCGTCCGTACGTGCCGTCGTCGAGTCGGGCGAGCGCCCGTTCCACCTCGTCGAGGAGCCGGTCGACCGCGTCGACGGCAGCACGGTGCTGCTCGTCCTCGGCGACGACCTCCCCGTCAGTGGCGGACCCGCCGTCGCCCCCACCGGTGGCGGACCCGCCGTCGCCCCGGTCCACGTCGTCGCCGTCCGCGCCGCCGCCGGATACCGGGCCCGGCGCCGCGGGCGACCACGGAGCCGGCACCGGGGTCCCTGCGCTGTCGTCGGTCCCGGGGGACCACTCGGTCTGCATGCCCGGGAGCGTACCCCCACCCGGGGGGCCATCTCGTAGGGTGGTCGGGTGGACCACGCCCGACACGACCCCGGCGCCGCGCTGGCCCGGCTGGTGGGCTCCGGGCAGCTGGTGCCCTGCCTCGGCGGCATCGAGCGGCCCGCCGTCGAGCTGGATCAGGCTGCCTCGACACAGGCCCACCCGGCGGTCGCCGAGCGGGTCTCCGAGTTCCTTCCCTGGTACTCGAGCGTGCACCGGGGGGCGGGCTTCCGGTCGCGGCGGGCGACCGCCGCCTACGAGGAGGCGCGGCGCGGCGTCCTCGCCTTCGCCGGCAGGGACGAGGACGGGCCGGACGTCGCCATCCTGTGCCGCAACACCACCGAGGCCATCAACCATCTCGCCTACCGGATGCGGCTCGACCCGACCGACGTGGTCGTCACCACCGTGGTCGAGCACCACGCCAACCTGCTGCCCTGGGGCCGGGTGTCGGAACGCCGCTACGTCGAGTGCGGGACGGACGGTACCTTCACCGTCGACGACGTGGTGGCCGCGCTCGACGCCGGCGGGCGCCCACCGGCGCTGCTGGCGGTCACCGGCGCCTCCAACGTGTCCGGGTGGCTGCCACCCCTCGACGGGATCATCGCCGCCGCCCACGAGCGGGGTGTGCCGGTCCTGGTCGACGCGGCCCAGCTCGCACCGCACCGCCCGCTGCCCGCCGAGGCCGACTACCTGGCCTTCTCCGGACACAAGCTCTATGCACCCTTCGGCTGCGGCGCCCTCATCGGACCCCGTGACCTCTTCGAGACCGGCGACCCGTTCCTGGCCGGCGGTGGTGCCGTCGACCTCGTCGACCTGGACGAGGTGATCTGGACGGCACCACCCGACCGCGAGGAGGCCGGGTCGCCCAACGTCGTCGGTGCCGTCGCCCTCCACGCGGCGGTCGACACGTTGCGCGGCATCGGCTGGGAAGCCGTCCGGGCCCACGAGGACGAGCTGACCGGGCGCCTCCACGCCGGGCTGGCGGCCATCGACGCCGTGCGCCTGCTCGGTCCGGTGGGCGCCGGCAGGGGGGACGCGCCCACGCTCCCGGTGGCGGCGTTCACCGTCCGCGGCATGCACCACGCACTGGTGGCGGCCAGGTTGAGCGCCGAGTACGGGATCGCCGTCCGCCACGGGTGCTTCTGCGCCCACCCCTACATCATCCGCCTGCTCGGCATGGACGAGTCCGACGTCGGCGCCTACCGCCGGGAGCTGCTCCAGGGGGACCACCGGGGGACCC
>DATLRE010000168.1:0-11222 GCA_035534835.1 Acidimicrobiales bacterium | reverse complement strand
CCACGCGGCCGCCCTCGGACACCAGGAGGGCCAGGAGGTCGAACTCCTTGCGCGACAGGTCGACGGAGCGTCCGTGCAGCTGCGCCTCCCGGCGGGACACGTCGACGACCACCGGTCCGAAGACGTAGGCGCCGCTCGGGGTGCCGCGATCCGCACGCTGGGGCGGGCACCCGATCCGGCGCAGGACGGCGCGGATCCGGGCGGTCAGCTCGCGGGGGCGCGGTGGCTTGGTGACGTGGTCGGCGGCGCCGGCCTCGAGCGCCAGCACGGCGTCGAGTTCGTCGTCCTCCTCGGTGATCATGATGACCGGGAGCATCGGCGCCATGGCCGCGATGGCCCGGAACACGGAGAAGCCCTCCGAGTCGCCGAGCTGGGTATCGAGGATGACGAGGGCGGGAGCGGTGGACTCCAGTCGGGCGATCCCCTCCCGGCCGGTTGCCACGGTGATCACGTCGAACCCCTCGACGGAGAGCGTGGCGGCGAGGGCGTCGCGGGTCCGGCGGTCGTCGTCGATGATCAGGATGACGGGTGCCGCTCCGTCGGGGGGAACCCGTCGTTCGACTTCGCGGAACGTCAGGGTCATGGGGAACCGGTGACGTTCCGGAGCAGCGTGCACGCGGACGAGCCGCGGTGACGGCGGCGACGCGCGTTGGCTCCGCTGCTGGACTGCCGGACGGGCGGTGCCGGATCCGGCGGGGTCGCCGTGAGAGGCGGCGGGGTCCACGACCCCGGACGGCTGGTGTCGGCACGGGACGGGTCCGGCACGTGCCGCCGGGACGGGATCGGTCGGGGGCCGTCCGCCCCGGGGTGTTCAGCCATCACCGGCGAGCGTAAGGATCCCGGGTGAACGGGACGCGACCGCTCTGTTATCGGCGGGTAATCATTCCGCAATTTCGCCGGCCCACGCCGCTGCGGTGCCTAAGGTCGGGGCGAGCGGTGGCCAGGGGCCACCGGCACGCCGACGGCACGCGTCCGGCCGGCAGGGAGGCGAACGACGATGCACGGCAACGAGTCCACGGCGGGAGCAGCGCCCGTCGATGTGCGGACGACCACCGAATGGCGTGACCTGGTCGGACAGTTCGAGCGGGTGCGGAGCCGCCATCTGCGCGAGTTGTTCGCCGACGAGCCCGACCGGGGCACGGAGATGGTGGCCACGGCCGCCGACCTGGTCCTCGACTACTCGAAGCACCGGGTCGACGGCGCGGCGCTCGCCGCACTCCTGGCGCTGGCCCGTCGTGCCGGCGTGGCCGAGCGCCGCGACGCCATGTTCGCGGGCGAGCGGATCAACACGACCGAGGACCGTGCCGTCCTCCACGTGGCCCTGCGCATGCCACGGGGCTCGACGCTCGTCGTGGACGGACGCGACGTGGTCGCCGACGTCCACGCCGTGCTCGACGCCATGGGCGCGGTGGCCGAGCGCATCCGCTCGGGCGCGTGGACCGGCCACACCGGCCGCCGGATCCGTACCGTCGTCAACATCGGCATCGGCGGGTCCGACCTCGGCCCGGCGATGGCCCACGAGGCGCTGCGCGACTACGCCGGCCCGGCACTCGAGTGCCGGTTCGTCTCGAACGTCGACCCGGTCGACCTGTTCGCCAAGACCCACGATCTCGACCCCGCCGAGACGCTGTTCGTCGTCTGCTCGAAGACGTTCACCACCCAGGAGACGCTGACCAACGCCCGGGCCGCCCGGGACTGGCTGCTCGAGGGGCTCGGCTGCGGTGACGAGGCCGTCGCCCGGCACTTCGTCGCCGTGTCGACCAACGAGGCCGGCGTGGCCGCCTTCGGGATCGACCCGGCCAACATGTTCGGCTTCTGGGACTGGGTCGGCGGGAGGTACTCGTACGACTCGGCCATCGGGTTCTCGCTGATGGTGGCCATCGGTCCCGCGGCGTTCGCGGACATGCTCGCCGGGTTCCACGCCGTGGACCGGCACTTCGCCGAGGCACCGTTCGAGGTCAACCTCCCGGTGATCCAGGGGATGCTCGGTGTCTGGTACGCGGATCTCTTCGGCGCCGAGACCCACGCCGTCCTCCCCTACAGCCAGCGGCTCGCGCGGTTTCCGGCCTACCTCCAGCAGCTGACGATGGAGTCGAACGGCAAGTCGGTCCGCCGCGACGGTTCCCCGGTCGATGGGGCCACGGGGGAGATCTACTGGGGAGAGCCGGGCACGAACGGACAGCACGCCTTCTACCAGCTCCTCCATCAGGGCACCCGGCTCGTCCCGGCCGACGTCATCGGCTTCGCCACCTCCACCCACGAGGACGGCGACCGCCAGGACCTGCTCATGGCCAACTGCTTCGCCCAGACCAGGGCGCTCGCCTTCGGGAGGACGGCGGACGAGGTGGCGGCGGACGGGACGCCGGACGCCCTGGTCCCCCACAAGGTCATGCCGGGCAACCACCCGTCGTCGACGATCCTGGCACCGGAACTGACCCCGTCGACACTCGGCCAGCTGGTAGCGCTCTACGAGCACACCGTCTTCGTCGAGGGGACGGTGTGGGGTATCGACTCCTTCGACCAGTGGGGTGTCGAACTCGGGAAGGTGATGGCCGGGCAGCTCGCCCCGGCACTGAGCTCGGACGGGCCTCCGGACCTGTCCGACCAGGACGGTTCGACGGCCGGTCTGGTACGCGCCTACCGGTCGATGCGGGGGCGGAAGGCCTGACGGATCACCGGCCCGGAGCGTCCCCGGCCGAGGCGAGCGCCCGCCACAGGGCCCGGTAGCTCGGGTAGGTGATCCCGGTGGTGACGTAGCCGGCCCGCTCGAGTTCGGCGTGGAACCGGGGGAGGTTGCGCCACGGCACACCCATGTCCACGTGGTGGGCGAGATGCCAGCCGGTGTGGAAGGGCACGAACCAGAAGCGGGCGAGCCATCCCTGGCGGACGTCGTGGGTGGTGACGCGCCGGTCGGGGCTCGCCTGGAGGCCGCCGTGCTCGGCGATGGCGCGCAGGCGGTTGAGGACCCGCCACTGGGTCATCCACGGGAGCCACCACAGCAGCGGGTACGTCCACCATCGGCCGGTGGCCGCCCACATGGCCGCCCACAGCACGAGCTGGACCCCGATGATCGAGAGCGAGGTGCGACGGAACGCGGGGACCTTGAGGGAGCGGAAGAGCGGGACGAAGTTCTTCCACCCGGAGATGCCCACCGCGTCGCGCACGAGGCGCCGGGTGAGGGTCCGCCGGTCGCAGGGGTAGCCACCGTAGAAGGCCAGGTCGGGTTCGTTGGTCCCGAACTCCTCCTTGTGATGGGCGAAGTGACCCCGCCGGTAGAGGCCGATCGGGGTCCACGCCGGGTAGGCGACGACCCAGGTCCCGACCCAGTCGTTCACCCGCTTGTCGGTGAACAGGAGCTTGTGTGCCGCCTCGTGCATGAGGATGGCGAAGCGCGCGTACATCGGCCCCATGAGCACGAAGGCGACGAGGTAGGCCCACCAGCGGTCGATCCACGCGCTCCCCCCGATGATCACCGCCACCCAGAACCAGACGGAGGCGACGGTCAGCGCGTTGCGGCCGTCGTCGATCTTCCGCAACCCGGTGCGCAGCTCGGGCCGGGCCATGCCGTTGGCCAGGAGCCGGTCGGTCGGGAGGACGTCGGGTCGGGCGGCCTCGTCGGCCACCATGGTGGTCGCCATCCGCGGTACATTACAGCGAAATGTCAACTGGTGCAATCACGTAATGCCGGGATCCACCTCCCGACGCGGACCCGGGAAGGCGACCGGCGCCGAGCTGCCGGCTGGCGGGCCAGAACCGCCCCTGACGGCCCGGTCGGTCCTGGCCAGCGCCCTCCTCGGTGAGGACCCGCCCGAGCTGCCGGTGGCCCATCTCGTGGGCCTCGCCGGCCTGTTCGGCATCACTGCCAACCGGGCCCGGGTGGCATTGAGCCGGATGGTGGCATCGGGGGAGGCGGTCACCGACGGCTCCGGCCGCTACCGGCTGGCCGGTCCGCTGCTCGAGCGGCGGAGGCGCCAGGAGGACAGCCGTAGGGGCCGGACCCGGGCGTGGGACGGGTCGTGGCGGATGGCGGTGGTGACGACCGCCGGGAGCTCGGCCGAGCTGCGCGCCGCCCGCCGGCGCCGTCTGACGCTGGCGCGGCTGGCCGAACAGCGCGAGGGGGTGTGGCTGCGGCCCGACAACCTCGACCTGCGACCCGACCCGGAGGACGACCCGGACCTCGTCGCCTACACCGCCATCCCCTCGTCCGACCCGGTCGTGCTGGCGGCCGGCCTGTGGGACCTCGACGGTTGGTCCGACCGCGCGGAGGTGCTGCGGCACCGGCTCGACAGCTGCCCGACGGTCGGCCCGGACGACCTCGCCCCCGGGTTCGCGCTGTCCGCCGCCGTCCTGCGCCACCTCCAGTCCGACCCGCTCCTGCCCGCCGAGCTCCTGCCCGCGGACTGGCCCGGGCCGGCCCTGCGCGCGGCCTACACCGGATGGGACGGACGCTACCGGGCCGTCCTGCGGGCCTGGGGCCGCGCTGCCCGCTCGGCGTAGGATCCCGGTCCGGGGCAGCGGCCCCGCGTGGACGCGGCCGGAGCGGTCGGGCACGATCGAACGGGGGAGGCACCATGTCGGAGCACGCAGCGTCGGGACCGTCGGCGGACGGGCAGTTCGCCGGCCGGGTGGCCGTGATCACCGGCGGCGCCCGCGGCCAGGGCCGCAGCCATGCCGTGGAACTGGCCCGGCAGGGTGCCGACATCGCCCTCGTCGACCGTTGCGCCGACCTCGACACGGTGACCTACCCGCTGGCCACGCCCGAGGATCTGGCCGAGACGGCCCACCTGGTGGAGGCCGAGGACCGCCGCTGTGTCGTGGCGACGGCCGACGTCCGGGACCTGGCCGCCATGCTCGCCTTCGTCGACGGGGTGGTCGCCGACCTCGGATCGGTCGACATCCTCGTCGCCAACGCCGGCGTGTCGACCCTCGGGTCCATCTTCGACCTCGACGCGGCCGGGTGGTCCGAGACGGTGGACACCAACCTCACGGGCGTGTTCAACGCCATGCGGGCCGTGGCACCGCACATGCGGCGCAACCGGTGGGGCCGGATCGTCGGCATCTCGTCGATGATGGGCCGCTCGGCCAACCCGCTGATCCCCGCCTACTGCGCCTCGAAGTGGGGGGTCATCGGCCTCACCAAGTCGGTCGCCCACGAGATGGCCCACTTCGGCGTGACGGCCAACGTGATCGCCCCCGGCAACATCTCGACCGACATGGTCCACAACGACATGTTGTACCGGCTGATGCGCCCCGACGTCGAGGAGCCGACCCGGGAGGACGTCGCCCCGGTGATGGCGTCGCTCCACGTCCAGCCGGTGCCGTGGCTGGAGCCCGACGAGGTGACGGCCGCCGTGGTCTTCCTCTGTTCGGAGGGGGCACGCCACATCACGGGTTCGGTGATCGACGTGGACGCGGGCGCCTCGGCCCGGTTCACGGCCTGAGCCCGCGGTGGGGTGGCGGCGCCGCCTACTGCTGGGACATGGCGGCGCGCTGGCGTGACCCGAGCACGTCGGAGGACTCCGTGTCCTTGTGGGCGACGGCGATGTCGACCCGGTCGAGGGTCCCCTCGAAGGGGAAGTGGCCGGTGTAGCGCTCGCTGACCGGGCTGCCGTGGTCGTAGCCGACGCTCGGTCCGACGCTCGAGATGATGTGCATGGCGAACGGGACCGTCATGGTGCCGCACGGCACGCCGTCGACGAAGAGCCCGGCCGAGCCACCGGCGCCCCCGCGTCGGAACCGCACGCCCACGACCGACGGGCCGACGGGGACCTCGACGGAGGACTCCACGACGTGGTGGTCGTTGAAGCAGTTGTAGTCGAACACCAACCGGTCGCCCTGCACGAAGACGCTGAGG
Organism: Acidimicrobiales bacterium; assembly: GCA_035534835.1. Taxonomy (GTDB): domain Bacteria; phylum Actinomycetota; class Acidimicrobiia; order Acidimicrobiales; family RAAP-2; genus Bog-756. The sequence continues at coordinate 5,368 of DATLRE010000168.1, read as the reverse complement.
CCCGAGTTCTCGGTGCCGGTGGCGAAGAGCACGCCCCCGGCGCCGGGGGGACGGTCGATGGTGGCGGCCAGGTCGAAGCCGCGGCCGCCCATGCTCGGGGCGACCTGGGCCGGCAGGGGCGCCATCGGAGGGTGGTAGGTGTAGCGGCGGTCGGTGGGGTGGACCGACCGGTCGCGGTAGCGGGTGAAGAACAGCTCGATGGACCGGTCGTCGAGGGGGAGCACGCCCTGGTCCTCCGCCTCCTCCCACCAGCGGTCGATGAGCGACGCGAGCTTCTCGGGCATGGCGTCGGCGAGGTCGTCGCACTCGGAGCGGTCGACGTCGTAGTGGTACAGCTCCCACGTGTCGTCGTCGAACGGTGTGCCGGCCTGGTGCCGGGTCACCGCCTTCCAGCCGTCGGCCACGATCGCCCGGTGCCCGAACATCTCGTAGTACTGGACCCGCTTGGTGGTCGGGGCGTCGGGGTCGTCGAAGGTGTACCGCATCGACCGCCCGCTGACCGGCAGCTGGTCGAAGCCGCGGTAGACGTCGGGGGCGGTGATCCCGAGCAGGTCGTAGATGGTGGGTGCGACGTCGTCGACGTGGTGGAACTGGTCGCGGACGGCACCGGCGTCGGTCACGCCGGTCGGCCAGTGGACGATGAGCGGAACGTGGACCCCTCCCTCGTGCGTGTTCTGCTTGTACCACTTGAAGGGGGTGTTGCCGGCCTGCGCCCAGCCCCAGGGGTAGTTGGCGTGGCTGTGCGGACCACCGATGTCGTCGAGGCGCTCGACGGCCTCGTCGGGTGTCTCGACCAGCATGTTGAAGTACTTCATCTCGTGGAGGATGCCGAAGGGCCCACCCTCCTGGCTGGCCCCGTTGTCGGACAGCACGAGCAGCACGGTGTTGTCGAGCCGTCCCAGTCGTTCGAGGTCGGCGACCAGGCGTCCGATCTGGGCGTCCGTGTGCTCGAGGAACGCGGCGAACGCCTCCTGCAGCCGCGCCGCCAGGCGCTTCTGGTTGTCGGGGAGCGAGTCCCAGGGTTCGACACCCGGATTGCGCGGGGCGAGCTGCGTGCCGGGCGGGAGCAGGCCCAGTTCGACCTGGCGGGCGAACCACCGTTCGCGTGCCACGTCCCACCCCTCGTCGAACCGGCCCCGGTACTTCGCCAGGTAGTCGGCCGGCGCCTGATGGGGCGCGTGCATGGCGCCGAAGGCCAGGTAGGTGAAGAAGGGCCGGTCGGGCCGGATGGAGACCGAGTCGTGGATGAACGCGATGGCGTGGTCGACCAGGTCCTCGCTCAGGTGGTAGCCCTCCTCGGGGGAGGCGGGGGGCTCGATCCGATGGTTGTCGTAGACGAGGTCCGGCGAGAACTGGTCCGTCTCGCCCTCGAGGAACCCGTAGAAGCGGTCGAATCCCCGTTGGCACGGCCACTGGTCGTAGGGTCCCGCGGCCGAGGCGTTCTCCATGGCGCACAGGTGCCACTTGCCGACGGCGAACGTGGCGTATCCCTCGTCGCGGAGCACCTCGGCCATGGTCGTGGCGTGGTTGGTGATGTGCCCCCGCATGTGCGGGTACCCGCTGTCGAAGTTGGAGATGGCCCGCATGCCCACCGCGTGGTGGTTGCGCCCGGTCAGGAGGGACGCACGGGTGGGCGAGCACAGCGGCGTGACGTGGAAGTTCGAGTAGCGCAGTCCCCCGGCGGCGAGCGCGTCGATGTTGGGCGTGGCCAGGTCCGATCCGTAGCAGCCGAAGTGGGAGAACCCGGTGTCGTCGAGGAGGATCACGACCATGTCGGGCGCATCGTCCCCCGGATGCGGCGGGACGGGCCACCACGGCTCCGACTCCGCCTCGGTCCGTGCGATCACGCCGTCGAACGGCTCGAACTGCTGCATGGGGACGTCCTCACCTCAAGGGGGCTCCGGGTGACGCTCCGCGGCCGCTGCCGCGAATCATCTGTCAATACGACTGACGATAGATACCCGGCGCGGCGCTGTCCACTGTCGGGGCGGTCCACCCTTCCGGGCGCGCCCGCCGCCGCCGTCCGACGGGAGCCGGCGGATTCCTGGCCGACGTGCCACCACGGGCGACGCGCGGTCCCCGAACTCGGCACTGCGCAGGACGGGTAGCGGGCATCCGGTGGTGAACCGGACGCCCGCCGCACCCGCCAGCACCTCCCCGGAGGCCGCCAGACCCCGGGGCGGTCGATCCGCCACCCAATGCGGACAGTATGAACGTCGTCTACACTTTTTGCAACTCTAGGTCGCAACAACTGTTGCGACCCGGGGTCCGGCCACTGCCCGCCCGTCCTCGGTGTCGGCGGTCTGGAACGATGGGAGCGTGCGAGAGCCTCCACAGTCCGGCCGGCCGGCCCGTCGCTCCCGCGACGAGATCCGGGCACTGATGCTCCAGGCCGGGTTGGCCATCCTGGTGGAGCAGGGGCTCGGGGTCGGCGCCGAGGAGCTCACCTTCAAGAAGGTGCTCGACCGGGTCGAGTCCTCGTCCGGGGTGCGACTGACCAATGCGTCGGTGATCCGGCGGGTGTGGGAGAACCAGGCGGAATTCCAGGACGACGTCCTCCTCGCGGTGGCTCGGGCCGGCGACACCGGTGGTGAGATGGGCGACACCGCCGCCGCACTCGTGCCGCTGTTCGAGGCGATCGACCTGTCGTCGCCGGCGGGACGGCTCCGGGGACTCTCGGAGGTGTGCCGTGTCGGGGGCGCGGCGAGCCTGCGGACCCTCGTCGACTCGCGCAACTGGTCGCTCTGGGTCGGGGTGTGGGTCCTGGCCGTGACGGGCCCGCCGTCCGAGCGCGGCCGACGGATTCGTCAGGCGCTGATCGACGGGTACGAGTCGACCACCGACGCCTGGGCAGAGCTCTACGCATCCATGGCCTCGTATCTGGGCCTCCGGGTGCGGGCGCCGTTCACCCTGCGCCAGTTGACCGTGTCGGTGGGTGCACTGGTGGAGGGTTGCGCGCTGCGCGAGGGCGCCGAGCGGGACACCGCGGCGATCGTCCGCCCCACGGGCCCCGGCGGTGGGCTCGAGGAGTGGACCCTGTTCGGGGTGGGGCTCGAGGCGCTCGCACTGCAGTACCTCGAGCCGGATCCGGACTGGACGGGCCCGGTCACGACCGCCTGATGCTCCCCCGTCCCAACGTCTGCGACGATGGTGCGATGGCGGAGCTCTTGGAGACGCGACGGACGAGGCGCAGCCGCGGCGAGCTGCGCGACCTGCTCGTCGGCGCCGGCCGGGCGATCCTCGAGGAGGAGGGTCTCGCCGTCGGCGCCGGCGAACTCACGTTCCGGCGGGTCTTCGACCATCTCGCCGCGACCACGGGAGTGCGCCTGACCAACGCATCGGTCATCCGCAGGGTCTGGGAGAACCAGGAGCACTTCCGGGCGGACGTGCTCGAGTCGATCGCCTCGAAGGCGGACGCATCGGGCGAGCTGGACCGCACGCTCGGTGCGCTCGCCCCACTGCTCGACGCGTTCGACCGGACGTCACCGGAGGCCCGGGTGCGGTCGCTGTGCGAACTGGCACGCGTGGGGGGCGAGGCGAGCATGCGGGCACGCCTCGAGACCCGGGACTGGTCGCTGTGGGTGGGAGTGTGGGTGCTCGCGCTCACCACCACCCCGACCGGTCACCGGCGGAGGATCCGGGACGCGCTCACCACCGGGCTCGACACCGCGGCGGACGTGTGGGAACAGCTCTTCGCCGGCATCTGCAGCCACCTGGGCCTCCGGGTCCGGGCGCCGCTGACCCTGCACCAGTTCACGCTGGCGGTGAGCGCCATGGTCGAGGGCGCCGCCCTCCGCCAGGGGGGTGATCCCGAACTCACCCTGGTCGAGCGGCCCACCGGGCCGGACGGTGCGCCACAGGAGTGGACCCTGTTCGGGGTGTGCATGGAGGCCCTCGCCCTCCGTTTCCTCGAGATCGACCCCGACTGGACCCATGTCGCGCCCGCTGCCTGAACCCGCCACGGCCCCGGAGGTTGCGGTGACCGATGACGGGCGGCCGCGGTCCCGTCCCGATCTCGTCTGCGTCGGCGATGTCGCCGTCGACGTCTACCTCACCGTGTCCGAGCACGACGCCGTCGTCGAGTCGGGACCGGCCGGGCGCCGGCTGGTGCTGCCCTTCGGCGCAAAGGTGGCCTGCGACGTCACCACCACGGTGGCCGCCGGAGGGAACTCGGCCAACGTGGCCGTGGCGTGCGCCCGCCTGGGCCTGCGGGTGGCCCTGGTGGCCTACACGGGGACCGACGGGGCCGGACGCGACGCCATCGACGCCCTGCGCGCGGAAGGGGTGGACGCCTCCCTGGTGCGCCTCGACCCGACGGTGCCGACCAACCGGAACTTCGTGCTCCGGGTGGGTCACGAGCGCACCATCCTCGTCCACCACGAGCAGCACGACTGCCACTGGTCCCCGCTGCGGCCGACCGAGGTCCCCGACTGGCTCTTCCTCTCGTCGGTCGGACGGGACGCCCACGCCTACGAGGACGAGATCGTGGACTGGCTGGAGTCACACCCCGAGGTGTCCCTCGCCTTCGAACCGGGAACGCTGCAGATCGCACGAGGTGCGCGGGCCCTGGACCGCCTGCTCCGCCGGTCCGGACTGGTCGTCTGCAACCGCGAGGAGGCCGCCAGTCTCGTAGGGAGTTCGCCCGAGGAGGCGCCGGCCGTGCTCCTGGACCGGATGCTGGGTCTCGGCCCGGCCCGGGTGGTGGTGACCGACGGCTCGGCCGGTGCCTACGGGACGGACGGGAACCGGCACTTCGAGGTACCGGTGTTCCCCGACGATGCGCCCGTGATCGACCGGACCGGTGCCGGCGACGCCTTCGCCGCCACCCTGGTGGCCGCGGTCGCCTCGGGCCTCACCCTCGCCGGGGCGATGGCCCGTGCCCCGATCAACTCGATGCGGGTAGTCCAGGAGGTCGGGACCCAGGCCGGGCTGCTCGAAAGGGACGAACTCGAGCGGCTCCTGGCCGGGGCACCGGCCGGCTTCGCGGTCCGACAGCTCACCCCCTGAGGGGGTCGGCCCGGGCCGGCCGGCCGGGCCGCTACGGTCCCCATCCGTGCCCCGGCCCCCCCTGCTGCTCCTGCCCCCGTCCGAAGGGAAGGCCGCGGGCGGCCGCCCACCGGCGCGGCCGGGTTCGTTCGACGAGGCACTGGCCCACCCCCGGTCCCTGGTGCTCGAGGAACTCGGGCGACTGCTCCGGTCGCCCGGCCCCGCCCTGCAGGCCCGGGTGCTCGGTGTCCGGGGCGAACTGCTCGACCGGGCCGTGGCGGCCACCCACGCACTGGTGGCCGGCGGCGCGCCCGTCCTGCCGGCCTGGAGGCGCTACACCGGCGTGGTCTGGGCGGCGCTCGACCCGGGCACGCTCACCGCA
>DATLRE010000167.1:0-2017 GCA_035534835.1 Acidimicrobiales bacterium | reverse complement strand
TCAGGAGAACCCAGTGCCGACCACCGCCCCGACCGCTCCCGTGACCCAGCCATCACCGCCGGCACCCCACCTGCCGTCGGGCCCACTCGCCCGCTACCTCGCACACCCCGGACCGACCACCGCCCGCCTTCTCCACCACGTCGCCCACGTCTTGGCCCACGTGGCCGCGACGGCCGGCCCGGTCGCCCTCGGCGTAGGTGTCGCCGCCCTGTTGGCGCTGTCGGCGTCACGGCGCGCCCAGGACCGGAGGATGGCCCGGGGCGCCCGACTCGTCGAGGTGCTCAGCCCGCCCGTCGTCGATCCCGAAGGGGCGGCCACGCTGTGGACCAACCTCGTCGCCCTGCTGCGGCCCGCCTGGCGTCGCGTGCTGTTCGGCCAGCCGCACCTCGGCTTCGAGCTGGTGGCCTCCGACGCGGGGCTCACCATCTCGCTGTGGGTGCCCGGCGGCATCCCCCCGGGCCTCGTCGAGCGGGCCGTCGAAGCCGCCTGGCCCGGAGCACGCACCGAGACCCGGGCCGCCACCCCGCCGCTCACCGGATCCGGCGTGGCGACCGGCGGGAGCCTCACCCTGGCGGTCGGCGAGCAGTACATGCTGCGCACCGGGCACAAGGTCGACCCCATCCGCCCGCTCCTCGGCGCGCTCGCCGCCCTCGGCGAAGGCGAGACCGGGTGCGTCCAGGTCCTCGCCCGACCCGTCACCGGCCGGCGCCTCGCCCGGCTCCACAAGACGGCCACGGCACGGCGTGCCGGGCGCCCCGCCACCCGGGTAGCCCGTGTCCTCGACCTCGTCACCCCCGGACCGGCCACGAAGCCCACAGCCGTCGACCCGACCCGGGCAGGCGATGTGGCCGACATCTTGGACAAGGCAGCCCAGCCCTGCTGGGCGATCGCCATCCGCTACGCCGTTGCGACCACCGCCACCGACCGTCAGGCCAAAGCACGCCTGCGTGGCCGGGCCCATGCCGTCGCGACCGCGTTCGCGCTGTTCTCGGGCCGCAACCGCCTCGAACGCCACCGCCTCGCCCACCCCGCCCGGGTGCTCGCCGAGCGCCAGCTCGGGAAGGGCAACCTCGTCTCGGTCGCCGAGCTCGCCGCCCTGGCACATCTGCCGACCGACGTCTCGGTGCCAGGGCTCGCCCGAGCCGGCGCCAACGCCGTGCCCCCACCCCCCGCCGTCGCCCGCCCCGCTGCCGGCGTGGACATCCCGGACGCCTCCCGGGCGACCGGTGCACCGAAGGTGCTCGGCGACGCCCAGGCCGGCGGGCGCCGACCGGTCAGCCTCGCGGTCCCAGACGCCCGCTACCACCTCCACGTCATGGGGGCGACCGGCTCGGGCAAGTCGACGCTGCTCACCAACCTCGTCCTCGAAGACGTCGAAGCCGGCCGCGGTGTGGTCGTGATCGACCCCAAGGGCGACCTGATCACCGACCTATGCGACCGGCTCCCCGACGGCGCCGAGTCACGCACCGTGCTCGTCGACCCCGAGGACCCCGACGCCGCCCCTGTCCTCAACGTCTTGTCGGGGCCGGACCCCGACCTCGCGGTCGACAACCTGGTCGGGATCTTCCGCTCCATATTCTCCGCCTTCTGGGGACCGCGCACCGACGACGTGCTGCGATCGGCGTGTCTCACCCTGCTCCGCCACGCGGCCGCGACGGGCGTCTCGACCAGCCTCGCGGATGTGCCCCGGCTGCTCTCCGACGACGAGTTCCGGGCACCTCGGGTAGCTGTGGTCTCGGGCGACACCGTCGGGCTCGGCGGGTTCTGGTCCTCCTACGAGCAGATGTCCGAGGCGAGCCGGGCCCAGGTCATCGGGCCGGTGATGAACAAGCTGCGGGCGTTCTTGCTCCGAGACTTCGTCCGCTCGGTCGTCGGGCGGCCCGACTCGAGCTTCGACATGGGCCAGGTCCTCGACGGCGGCATCTGCCTCGTGCGCGTCCCGAAGGGCATCTTGGGCGAGGAGACCGCGCGGCTCTTGGGCTCGTTCGTCGTCGCCAAGGTGTGGCAGACCGCCACC
>DATLRE010000166.1:0-1418 GCA_035534835.1 Acidimicrobiales bacterium | reverse complement strand
GCCGAGGTTGATGATGAAGACCGACTCGTCGGTGTAGTCCTCCATCACCCGGTCGATGTCGCCGGACTGCAGTGCGGCCATGTGCCGTTCGACCACGGCACGGGTCTCGTCTACGGACATCGGTCCCCTTTCGTCACCGGGAGTGCGCGGTGCCTCCCTGCTCGAGTGGCCCATTGTGCCCCACTGGCCGGATGGCGCTGCCACCGGACCGTGGTCGTACCGGGCCGGGCGCCGGTCCGGCCGGAACGACCCGGTTGCCGGGAGCTCGCCGCCCGCGTAGGGTTTCCCCATGGCGAACATACGTTTGGGATCGATCGCTCTGGACTGTGCCGACCCGGGCCCGCTGAGCAGGTTCTGGGCGGACCTGCTCGGTGGCCAGGTCGCCTTCTCCAACGACGACTTCGCCGCCGTGAAGACGGACCGGATGTGGCTGGCCGCCACCCGGGTCGAGGAGTACGTACCCCCGACGTGGCCGGAGGGCCCGGCACCCAAGCAATTGCACCTCGACCTGGCCGTCGACGACCTCGACGAAGCCGAGGAGCGGGCCGTGTCCCTGGGTGCGGTCCGGGCGGAAACGCAGCCGGCACCGGACCGCTACGTGGTGCTCCTCGATCCGGCGGGCCACCCGTTCTGCCTGTCGACACAGATCCCCGAATGACCGTCGTCCGCGCCTGATCGTCGGTGCCCCGCCCGACCGGCTCCGGCCCGTCGTCGCCGGCCATTTAGTTAGTGAGTACAATCATTAGCGTATGTCAGCTACCCGCGACCGGACCGGAGTCGAGCACGAGGCGATCGTCGACGCCGTCCTCAGCGCCAGCCGGGTGCTGGTGGCGGTGGCGGCCCGCTCGCTCGGTGACGTGGCCGAGGAGGTGACCCTCACCCAGTACCGGACCCTGGTCGTACTGGCGTCGCGCGGCCCCCAGCGCCTCGCCGCCCTGGCCGAGGCGGTGGACGTCACACCGCCGACGGCGACCCGCATGTGCGACCGTCTGGTCCGCAGGGGACTGGTCGTACGGCGTCACGAACGCGACGACCGCCGCACGATCCGGCTGTCCCTCTCGGACACGGGCCAGGCACTCGTGCATGCGGTCACCGAGCGCCGACGGGCGGAGATCGCCCGCCTCCTGCAGGCCATCCCCCGGTCCCAGCAGTCCGCCCTGGTCGACTCGCTCCAGCGCCTCACGGCCGCCGCCGGCGAGGTGCCCGAGCAGGACTGGTCGACAGGCTGGGACCTCTGAATGGGACCGCCGTCGGAGGCCGCGTCACCGGCGACGACACCGCGCCGCACCTCGTGGCGGGCCACCATGACCCGGGCGTCCCGGTGGCTGGCGGGCACGTCCTACCTGCAGAAGTGGCTGGTGCTCGGCTCGATGATCGGCGTCATGGCCGGGGTGGGCGCCATCGTGTTCTACGAGGCG
>DATLRE010000165.1:0-50232 GCA_035534835.1 Acidimicrobiales bacterium | reverse complement strand
CCGAGCCAACTCAGTCTCCCGGTAGATAACTAACCAAGTTAATTATCGTGTGTACCCATGCCACGCCGGACCCCGCCGAACCGTCTCGCGGACATCGCAGAGGCCGCTCGAAAGGTCTTCACGGAAAAGGGCTACCGCCGGACCCTAATGACCGATGTGGGCAAGGAGCTGGGGCTCAGCCATGCCCTGCTCTACAAGTTCGTCGAGAGCAAGGAGGCGCTGTTCCAGCTCGCTCTCCTCGGCACCGCCGCCCCCGACCGCCTCGCCGAGCTTTCCATCCCCCTCCCGACGCCGGCGCCCGGTGAGGCGCTCAAGCCACTCGCCGACTGGACGGCGGGCAACACCTCGTTCCCGTTCGTAAAGGCAGCCCTCGTGACTGACGACTGTGAGGACATCCGCCGGGAGTTCCGCGGCGTCGTCGACGAGTACTACTCCGCCGTGGAGGACAACCGGGGGCTCCTGGCCCTCTTGGAGCGATCCGCCGCCGACATCCCCGAACTGCGGGAGCTCTACTTCGGCAAGTCGCGACGCGGGCAGGTCGACATGTTGGAGGAGTACGTGGAACGCCGGACCCGCTCCGGCCACCTTCGCAGTTTCCCGGACACGACACTCGCCACCCAGTTCATCGTCGAGACGGTGGCGTGGTTCGCATGGCACCGTCGGGATCATCCCGATCCCATCGCGGCCGATGACGACACCGTGCGACAGAGCGTCCATGCACTCCTGGCCGCAGCCTGCATCCCCGACATCGTTCCGTCCGACACCACTCCGGGCGCAGAGGTCTGAGCCTCCCGTGGCGCCGGTCATCGACGAAGTGTCGGCCACCTCGACCGTCCAGGATCCAGACACCGGCACGACATCCGATCTGGCACCGGTGGACCGACGGACGTACCTCGTTGCCGGCGTCCTGTTTGCCGTCCTCATGGCACTCTCCGGGCGCTATGGCTTCCACCGTGACGAGCTGTACTTCCTCGACTGCGCCCGCCACCTCACCCCCAGCTACGTCGATCAACCTGTCCTGAGTCCGCTCCTTGCCCGGCTGTCCCTGTGGGCCTTCGGCGTTTCGCTGCCGGGACTCCGGGTGTGGTCCGCATTCGCCGGTGCGGGAACGGTGGTCCTGGCCGGCCTCCTGGCCCGCGAGTTCGGCGGGAGAAGGACCGCGCAGTTCCTCGCAGCACTTGGTGCTGCCACCATGCCGGCGGTCCTCGGAGCCGACTACCTGTTCGGGCCCACCAGTCTCGATCTGCTGTTCTGGACTGCGCTGGCATTCGTCGTGGTCCGGATCGGACGCACCGAGAACCCACGGCTGTGGCCGGTCGCCGGAGCTGTGCTCGGGTTGGGCTTGTCCAACAAGCACAGCATCGGCCTCTTCGCCGTTGCGCTCGTCGTCGGCATCGTCGCGAGTGGGGGTGGGCGCCAACTCGTCAATCGGTGGTTCGTCATCGGCGTGGTCATCGCCGGCGCCTTCACCATCCCAGATGTCTGGTGGCAGGCGACCAATCACTGGCCGACGATCGAGATGACCAGACGCCTGAATCAGGAGAACGGCGGGACCGCCCACATCGCCACATGGGTCGTCGGCCAGTTCTTCGAGGTCACCCTGGCGCTGGCATGGGTCTGGGTCGTCGGCATCCGGTGGCTCTGGCGGTCTGACCGTCCGATGTGGCGGGCTCTGGTGTGGGCCTACGGGCTGCTCTTCGTATTCTTCGCCCTGACGACGGGGGGCAAGGTCTACTACCTGGCTGCCGCCTACATCTACCTGCTGGCTGCCGGAGCCGTGCGAGTCGAGGGGTGGCTGGACGCGCGTACGGTGCGGCTCCGACGCCTTCTCGTGTGCACTGCGTTGAGCACCCTGCTGACGCTCCCCGTGGTCCTACCCGTGCTACCGGCCAACGGTATCGGCTGGACCTACGGTGCCAACAAGGAGCTTGGTGAGACGGTCGGTTGGCCTCAGTTCCTCGGGACGGTCCGTGCCGTCTGGGACTCCCTTCCACCCAGCCAGCGAGCCCGTGCGGTCATCTTCACGGCCGACTACGGCGAGGCTGGAGCCATCAACGAGCTGGGCCGTAGTGTCGGGCTCCCTGGCGCAGTGAGCGGACACAACAACGAGTGGTTCTGGGGACCGGGCAATCCGGATGCCACGACGATTGTCGCTGTGGCTCCAGGGCCAGTCGATGTCACCGGCTACGCCGCACTGCTCGAGCGGTACTGCACCCACGTGCGAGTCGCCGCAAGGTTCACGAATCCGGAGGGGATCCACAACCAAGAGTGGGGTGGACACGTCTACATCTGCACAGGGCTGAAGCGCCCGTGGGGAGAGTCCTGGTCCTCGCTACGGCATGACAGCTGATGGGCCGATGGGCGTCTCCAAATATTCGGATCGGCGTGCTGGCTTTGCCCGTCGAGCGGAGTCCAGAACTCCCCGAGCCAAGGAGTGGTCCTTAGGAATCGCCTCCCGGCGCCGAAACCTGCTTGATGGTCTCCAAGGCGAGGACCGTCTCGCGGTGAGCCTTCCGCTCTTCCGCTAGGTCACGACGGGCTACAATCAGGGCCGACCCCAGCCCGACTAGTGACGTTCCGATGATCCATCGAATGGGGCGCATCTTCCAAGGGTAGCCCCAGCAAGAGGGAGGCAATCCGGGGTATCCCTGAGCGTCGCCGGGAGAGTGACCCTAGAGATCGACGGCAGGGAAGCCCAGGTCACCAGCGGCTAAGCGCTTTTGGATCAGCAAGGCCGTGGTTCGGGCGTCGATTGCCGAGTTGTCGATCACGAACTCCTCGATCGCTCCAAGGTCGTGGAACTGGTCCCACATGTGCCGAATCGGTTCCTCATCGGTCAAGGCGTCTCGATGTTGTGGTGACTCCAGGACTCGTCCGCGGGCACGGACCAAGCAAGTGTGACTATCGGGTCGCAGCACGGCATAGTTCACCGGACCCGTACATTGCGCCAGTTCCTCCCTCAGCGGCTCGAAGTGCCACGGGCCGAGGATGCCGTCCAGGACGACCGTGAACCCGGCGTTCGCCATACGGACCCCGGCAGCCGCTGCCGCTCGGATTACAGCCCGATTCGGAGCATCCGCTGCACGTTCCCACGGCGGGATGTGGCCGTTGACGATTGTGGTCCAGAACCAATCCGAGGGGATGCAGGCAGACAGCGGCGACTCGGATGCAATGATCGCACCCACCGTCGTCTTTCCCGCCCCTGGCGGCCCGGTGAGGATGAGCAACGTCCCGTCGTCCATGCCGTGACGCTACCGACTTGCGGCTGACGCGGGTGGGTGCCCTCGCTGCCGGGAGCGGGTCGCACTTCGAGGGCGCTACTCGCCAGTAATGGTCGTTCGCCTCTTTGCCAGTTCCCTGATCGGGAGGAAGGTTGTGTCAGGCAAAGTCGTCGAGTTTGGATCCACATCCCAGCTCCGACATTGTCTTCGGGTCGGCCGGTATACCGGGGGGACGTGCCGGTCGGCTCAGCCCGCATTGCCGTAGCCCCTAACACCAATGATGTGGGTCATGGACCGATCGGAGTAAGGCCCTCAGGCAGCAATTGCCACTGATCGAGACCGATTCGGAGCAGCTCATGAGGCAGTCCTGCGTAATCCAACGTTCCGACCCGCTTCATCCCGATGCGATCCGCGACCGCGCGCGATCGCTCATTCGTGGGCCTGACCACAGCGAATACTTCGGATAGTCGGCGATCAGAGAAGGCGAGCTGCAGGAGACCGGACGCTCCTTCCGTGGCGTAGCCATTTCCCCAGAAATCCGGGTGGAGCCGCCAGCCGACTTCCAATCCGTCGTGTTCGGCGAGTGGTTTGAGGGGCTTCAGCATGACCAGGCCGACGAGAGGTCCGTCCAGAAGGGCGAGTGCCCAGATTCCGAAGTCACCGGTCAGTCCGAAGCGATCCCTGAATCGGCGGATTCTCCGCCGCTCCTCCGCCGCATCCGCGGACGGCGCCATTTCGAGTGGCTTGAACACTTCCGGCCGAGAATGGAGCTCATGGAGAAAGGATGCGTCGCCATCGACGAACTGGCGCACTACGAGTCGGGCGGTCGAGGTGATTGTCTGACCCACGCCTTGATTGTCCCATCGCCAGCCGCTCCCGGCGGGGTGTCCCTGACCGCCGGGTCGGTGGGATGTTGTTGTGACAAGGGGACAGCCACCCGACTCCGCTACGGTCGAGGGTCGTGAGGCAGTGGCGGCCACTGGGGCGCACCGTGGAAGCGCTCTCCCGCTAGCTGTGCCGGGACCCAGGCCAGTTAGAAGGTCGTCGCTATTCCTAGGAGCAGCGCTTGTCGGCGTGGCCGTCGTAGTTGCAGCGTGTGGTTCCGGGTCTGATGCCTCCGCTCCGGCGCAAGGCTTCTATTCGTCACCAAGCCCGATCAGTGCCGCACCCGGCACACTGCTTCGCTTCCAATCCCTTGGTTCTGCCGTGGCCGGGGCACACGCCTATCGGATCCTCTACGTCTCGGCAGCGTCCGATGGGAAGCCACGGACCACCGGAGGGGTAGTCGTTTTTCCCGACATCACGCCCTCGGCTGCGGGAAGACCGATCGTCGCCTGGGCGCACCCTGTTGTCGGCAACAACATCGCTCCGTCTCGATCCTCGGACCCGCTGTCGGCCATGGATCCTTGGCTTTCCAGTGCGGTGAGGAACGGATGGATCGTCGTGGCCACCGACTTCGTCGCCGTCGGCACACACCAGCAGGAGACCTTCATCGGTCAAGCGGAGGTGAACGACATCGCCTACTCGGTCCTGGCGGTCAGACATCTGCCCCATGCGGACCCTGACAAAGCGTGGGTCGCCTTTGGCGAGTCGTCCGGAGGACACGGTGCCCTCTGGTCGGGATCACTCGCCGCCAAACTCACCCCCGGGATGGAGTTACTCGGTGTTGCTGCTGTCGCACCCGTGGCCGAACTGGTGCCGGTGGAGCAAGCTGAGGGAAAGCCGTGGGCGCCTGCCCTGCTCGCCCAGACCCCGGCTCCACCCGAGCCGTCGATCCCAGCTTTCGTTGCCCAAGGGACTCGGGACAACGTCGTGCCTGCGTCTACGACAGCCCTTCTTCAGCGCCAGTGGTGCAGCGCCGGATCGATGCTCTACGTGGACTGGCTCGGCGGAGTCACGCATGACGGTGCCATCACAGCTTCAGCCTCTGCTGCTCTCTCATGGATCGAAGACCGCTTCCGTGGAGTGACTGCGCCATCCAACTGCTCATCTGGATCGCCGGTTGAGCCATCTCCCAGTTGACGAGAGTCTTGAGCCGGTTGTCCTGAGTGGGCTACGGGGGTATCCCACAACGTCGGATATGCGCCGCAATTTCTCGGGCTCAGCTGACGGCACGCTTGCTACCGCGAACTCCCGGCCAGGTCACCACACCCGCAGGTGCCTGCCCGAGTGAACCGGAGCCGAACTGGCCCTTCGGCACCCTGAGCTGCGGTGTCACGCCTCGAAGCCGTGTTCTGTTCCCCGCGCAACCCTGGTGTAACTGATAGCTGAGCAACCTCCGGACCGAGGGGATGGCGGCGGAGGATTGCCCACTGCTCGGCCAGCTGGGCTCGAACCAGAATCGGTTCAGAGCGGCCGGCTTCAGCAGTCTTGATTGGCTACGACGGCCCGATACCAAAGCATCACTAAACGAATCCTCGGGGATGCCCCGCCAGCACAAAGTCGGACGCACATTATGGGATGCCCCAACGCTCCCGAGCGTAGCCATCTCACCGGTCGTAGCAGAAGCGGGGCCCATCATCAGGAACGGCAAGCTCCGTCCGCGCGTCGTAGCTTCTTGGTGAAAGCATCACTTCCGAAGATGAATCGCCACGGGTCTGGTGCACTGCTGGATGCCATCCGATTCCTGACCAAATTTCAGGTGTTCCCGCCCACGAAGTGGCCGTCAAGGCCACCGGCGTGGCTGTCACGTGACGCGCACCGGTGAACCTGACCCGGAATGATCCGACGGGTTCCGCGGAACGGTCGCTACGTTCCCGACGCCCCGGTCATCCCGACCATCGGAGCATTCAAAGGAGTCCCGCCCTGAGAGCCTTGGAATGACGCGTCGCCGAAGGAGAAGATGCCACCGTCGGCGGCCACCATCCAGTACCCCCGGCCATCCGCACTCGAGCTCATCGCTTCGATCGGTTGGTTGAGTCGGGACCCACCCATCGAACCAAAGAATGACGCGTCGCCGAAGGAGAAGATGCCCCCGTCGGCGGCCACCATCCAGTACCCCTGGCCGTCGACGGTTGTGGACATCCCGACCACGCGCGAATTCAATGGTTGGCCTCCCATCGATCCGTGGAACGCCGCATCTCCGAAGGCGTAGATGCCTCCATCGGCCCCAACCAGCCAATATCCCTGGCGGTCCGACGTTGTGGCGATCGCAACGATGGGAGCGTTCAAATGGGATCCGCCCATCGAGCCGTAGAACTTCGCATCACCGAAGGCAAAGATGCCGCCGTCGGCGGCCACCATCCAGTACCCGGCACCGTCCGACGTTGTCGCCATCCCGACGATGGGCTTGTTCAAATGGGATCCGCCCATCGAGCCGAAATAGCCTGCCCCTCCGAAGGCGAAGGCCCCCCCGTCGCTCGCCACCGTGTGATAGCCCGACGACGTGGAGAACGGTATCGAGATCGTTCGGGGTGCACCGCTCGGATCCGTTCCCTGCTCGACGAGCGTGTGCTGGCCCGGGGGGAGATTCGAGGGCAACGTGACGTTGACGGAGCTGTTCCCGCTGTCGTCGGCAGGCAGCGTGGCGAGCTGCACCGGGGTCGAGTGGACGCTTACGGTGACCACGGTTCCCGGAGCCCACCCGGTCGACTCCGCATTGAGCGTCACCCCGGTACCCAGGATCGGTGACTGACCGGTCCTCGCCCCGTTCCAGACCGGCGGCATCGACGCCTGGGCCTCGGCTGCCGACGCTTGCCCTGTGTTGAACACCTGCTGCCATGCCGGAGATCCCGTGACACCGTTCGCGCACGTCGGGGCGCCGTCCCCACTGTTGATCTGTGTGGCATAGGACCCCGAGAACGACAGACCGGCGAACGAACTGCCCGCGGAGTACTCCACGCCCACCTTCGGTCCCGGGGCACCCGGGCTCTCGACCCAACTCATGCCGGCGGTGAGGAGCCCGGCGTTCACGTTTCCGGTGAACCCCGACACGAAGTTGTCGATGTCGTAATTGGACGGAGGTGCCGTGCTTGGGTCACCGACGTAACCGAAACCGAGTACCCCCTGGACCGGGAGTCCCAACGTCGCTCCGATTGAGTACCCCGATGTCGAGTAGATGCTTCCGTCACACGTCATGATGACGCCCAACGATCCGGAACCGACTTCGGCGTTGACGGAAATCGCGATGAATGCATAGTCGGGTGCACGCAACGAGTTCGCCATCAACGTGTCCCCGACCCAGTCCAGCCCGCGGCGCCAACATGCGTTCGAGCCGAACGCGAACGTACTGCAGGGGGCGTTCGGCTGCTGGAGCTGCGGGTATGCGTAGACCGATTCGGTGACGGTCAGCGTCGAGCCCGTTGTCGTCGTGGCCGACAGTGTGGCTACCTGCGAGCCCGCCGGCACTTGGACGGAGACATTGCACGCCGACCCGGTCGACTGCACCCCGGTCACTCCGGCGACGCTCCACGAATAATTCGTGTTGCCGCCGGAGAACGGACATGCGTCGAACTGCACCGTCGCCACCTTGTTCGACCCGCCGTAGGGCACCGGCTGAATCGAATAGGAGAATCCCGCGAGCGGCGTCACCGTGACGTTCGCGGTCGTCGTGGAGGTCCCGGACGAGTTCGTCGCGGCGAGCTTGAAAGTGTGGGCGCCTGGTGCCACCCCTGTGGTGAACGAGCAGGACGTCTGGGAGATGGAGCCGCCGTCGAGTTGCCAGGCGTAGGTGTCTGACGACGAGAACGGGCACGCACTGACCGCCACCTGGACGGTCGTCCCTCCCGTCTGCGTCGGCGCCTCCTGGACGCTGATACCGAGGGTGACGGTGATGCTGAGCGTGGCAGTGCTGCTCTGTGCATCCGGGAGCGTCCCGTCGGAAACGCCCACAGTGAAGGTGGAGGTACCGGCGGCCTGTGCGACCCCGGTGATCGCTCCGGTCGCGGCGTTCAGCGAGAGACCGAGGGGCAGGCTGCCCGATTCGATCGCCCACGTGATCGGATCAAGTCCGCCGCTCGCCTGCAGCGTCTGGGAGTAGGACTGGCCCACTGCGATGTCGGGCAACGACGCCGTGATGATCGCCAGCGGGGGGGTCGTGTAGGCCAGTGCGTTCCCCATCCCGTCGAGGGCCACGCAGTACCCGTTCGAGACGCAGGACACGGCGTCGAGCCCGATGATGTTGGTGCCGGTGTTCGCGGAGTCGATCGACGCCTGCTGCGTCCACGAACTCCCGTTCCACGTGTCCGCATCTCCTCCGCTCACCGCCGCACAGAAGCTGGAGGAGAAGCAGGACACCGGAGCGTCGATCACGCCCGGAGTGGCGATCGCCGTCGACCAGGCGGTGCCGCTCCACGAGTAGCTCGAACCGCCTTGGTCGAGCGCCATGCAGAACGACGACGATACGCAGGAGACGGAGAAGAGCTGGCCGCCGGCGACCACGGAGACGGGGGCCGACCAGGCCGTGCCGTTCCAGGTCATCGCCGCGCCGTTGCCGTCGACGGCGGCGCAGAAGGAACTCGTGGGACACGAGACCCCACTGATGTATCCCGACGAATCGACCATCTGCGGGGTTGACCACGATGTGCCACGCCAGGTCACGGCCCGACCGCTGCCGTCCACGGCCACACAGAACGAAGAGCTGGCACAGGACAGGGCGGTGACCTGGGCCCCGCCGCCCTCGACCGAGATCGGCACAGACCACGACGTCCCGTTCCACGTGACCATCGACCCACCGGAGTCGAGCGCCGCGCAGAAGCTCGCCGCAGGACACGTGACGCTCAAGAGTGGCGTCGTCCCGTCGGCGACCACGGGTGCGGACCATCCCGATCCGGTCCATTCGAACGCTCCGCCGTTGACGTTGACGGCCATGCAGAACGCCTTGGACGCGCACGAGACCGAGGCCGGCGCGGACACGTCGATCGTGCTCGCCGCCGACCAGCTCGAGCCGTTCCACGTCGCCTCGTTCCCGAACCCGTTGGCGGCCATGCAGAACGATGCGGTAGCGCAGGTGACAGCGACGACGAAGCCGTAGTTGTACCCGCTGTAGGCCTGCAGCGGAGTCGTGGCACTCCATCCTGCGCCCTGCCAGATCCCGCCCAGGTTGTCCACGCAGAACGTTGCCGACGGGCACGACAGCTCGCCGCCCACGAGCGCACTGCCCGACGTGACGGTGGACCATGCCGTTCCGTTCCAGACGTATGCGTCGCCGCTCTTGTCGTCCGCCATGCAGAAGCTCGACGATGCGCACGACACGCTCGCCAGCTTGTCGGGTGAGGGCGCCACGAGCGTCACCGTCCACGTGCTTCCGTTCCACAGGACGGCGCTCCCGCCGGTGGTGTCGTTGGCCACGGCTGCACAGAACGTCGACGACGGGCACGACACCGCCGAGAACACCCCGGCACTCGTGGTCGACGGGTTCCACGTTGTCCCGTCCCAGGTGGCGAGGTCGCCGGGAGACTCCGTGTCGACGGCGGCACAGAACGTCGCCGAAGCGCATGACACGCCCGAGATCCCGGTGACGGGGATGGACGAGGGAGCACTCCACGCCGTGCCGTCCCAAGTCCTCGCATCGACACCCGTGTCTGACATGCAGAAGGCGGCACCGACACAGGACAATTGGTTCTGCGAAGGCCCACCCCAGGTGACGCCGGACGTGGGTGACGACCACGCGGTGCCGTTCCAGATCCGGGCGCTCCCGCTCTCGTCGCCGGCGACGCAGAACGTCGCCGTGCCACAGGAGATTGCAACGCCCTCATTCGACCCGACACCCAGCGAGGGCGCCACGGCCGTCGGGATCGACCAGGTCGCGGCCTGAGCGAAGGCGGGGACCGAACTGAGGCCTACCAGCAGGATCGTGCTCACGAGGATCAACGGCGGCGTGCGCGTCAACACGCTCCGTACGGTGCGACGCGACCACCTGGCGTTGGATGGGCTCTGGGCAGTCATGGCCTTCCACTCGTGACGACCTGGTGTCAGCCTAACTCAAGCGAGCGAAGGATCCGAGGTAGATGGTCGTCGCTCCAATCGTCACTCCGATTCCGCCCACGAGCTGGATTGAGTTGACCCGTTCCGGCGTGCAGAGGGTGTCCCCTTATTGCCGTGCCATCATGAGTTATGGGTGTCCCCATTCGGACGGGTGGGGCGGGTTGTCGGCTTCGAAAACCGTCGCGGATTGCCCTGACCTTCGCATCGAACGGGCCGGATTGACCTAGGACGTCCGTGACCGTACACTTGTACGGACAGGAGGAATCATGACGGTAAAAGACAAACGGCGAGAAGTTCGGATCTCAGCGGACGACGACGACCTGCTGGCAGAGGCCGCTGGACTGTCGGGTGTTTCGGTGTCGGAGTTCCTGCTCGATCGAGCGATCGCTGACGCTGCCACCATCGTCGACACACACCGAGCGATCCAGCTGGCCGAGGATGACCATGAGCGGTTCCTTGAGGCGCTGGACGGTCCCGTCCATCCACCGAAGGAGCTCGTTGCCCAAGCCCGTCGAGCACGTCGATTGAAGCGAGTCGACTGAGTGCGCGTCGAGCGCCTTGGGGATCGTCACCAACTCGGCTCGTTCAGCTGCGGAGTAAAGGCTCTCGACGACTGGCTGCGCGATCACGCCCTCGACAACCAACGACGCAACCTGTCGCGCACGTTCGTGTTGCTCGATGACGGTGACCGCGTCGTTGGCTTCTACGCACTCACGATGGGTGGAGTTCGCAGAGAGGCACTACCTGCTCGCTATGGGAGAGGGCTACCCCAGTACGAGATCGGGATGGTGCTCCTGGCTCGCTTCGCCGTTGCGGATGACCACCAGGGTCAGGGGCTCGGCCGTGACCTGCTGATCGAAGCGATCGAGCGGGCAGCGGATGCCGGTACCCAGGTCGCTGCTCGGTTCATTGCCGTCGATCCGATTGACGAGAACGCGAGGGCGTTCTACGACAAGTTCGCCTTCAGGCAGATCCAAGGAGACGCCGGCGGCCGGATGTATCTCCGGATCGATGACGCGCTGGCCGCACTCGAAGACACCGATTGAAGGTAGTCCAGGCTTCGGTCGCCACAGCGGACGATCGGATGGTGCGGGTGCGCACCCTGTATCACAGCACCCGCAAAGTACAGTCATCCAAAGAGATCACGGCATCCTGGGCATCACGAGGCGCTGACCGTTCACCTCGGCGACTCCCGGATCGATGAGGGCGTTGCAGGCAGTCAGTGTTTCCAGGCTCCGCTGATAGTCCCGCCAATCGACCGCCGCCACCCAGCGTTGTGCGTACTCCAGGACCGCCACCAGAGCCTGACCCTTGCCGGCACCTCCCGACATCCCGCTGAGCGCAGCCAGGTAGTTGTTCCGATAGACCGTCGGGATCACGATCCTCACCTGACCGGCAACGCTGAGTTCGGCGTTGGAGGTGAGCCTGGCAACACGGCCATTCCCGTCATCGAACGGGTGACATTCCGCGACCAGGGCCATCATCGCCACGGCCCGTCCGAGCGGGTCAGTGACCACATCGACGAGGTCGAACCCCCGGACAAGGGTCCCCTCGACCAACTCGGGCAGAACGAATTGGTAGCCACCGGCGTAGTTCGGCTTCACCTTGAACTCCCCCGGACGCTTCTGCGGCCGGGCCGCCATCAACACTCGGTGTCGATAGGCGAGCATCTCGACGAGTTGCTCCCCGGACCGGGGAGTTCTCAGCTGGTCCACGGGGTCGGCTGCCAGTCGATAGGTGGCTGCGACATCGTGGGCGTCGGCCGGACGGTCCGCGGGGACCTCACCTTCGACGGCGATCCTCCGCGCCTCCTCGACACCGAACTCGGTGCCCTCGATGAAGTTGGAGAAGTACGACTCGAAGAACGGCAACCAGGCCCATGCTTCCGCCGGCCCAATCATCGCCACCGGCCGAGGGGCCCGGGCCTCGAGCACCTCGACGAGCCCTTCGATCAGCTCCAGACGCTGCTGGTCGAACGGCTGGCCCGCCAGCCTGGCACCGAGTCGACTTGATGTGATCCCGAGAGGGCCGCCTGACGGGGATCCGAGGACGGCCAGCAGCCGGGTCCGTACGGTTTGCGTCGCTGACGGATCGAAGGATCCGGCAATGACATCGAGCTGGTCGATACTGCGCTGGATCCCCGTAACACCCCCCGAGCGGGCCAGGGCATCGATCTGGTCCTCGACCGCCGCCGTCCCGGCCCGGAAGGTCGGTCGTCGGCCACGGAGGTCGACGTTCTCGATCAGGGAACGCGCCGGGCCGGAGAGCGACAAGCCATGAGGGAGCGGCATGTCTCCCGGCAGCGCACCGGGCCCGACGACCGGCACGATGGTCACCCCGGGCAGAGCGAGGGGCGACGACCGCGTCAACTCCGGCTGGGCGACGAAGAGGAACCCATCCTCCGGCTGCCCGCCGGACAAGCCCGTCCGTCCGCAGAGGACGGCTCCTGGCCAGACTGCCGCCACGATCTCCCAGAGATGCTGATGTGCCACCTGGGCCGGCGGCAGACTCGCACCGTCCGCGTAGATACCTGGCGCCAGCCGTTGTGCTCGCCCGGACTTGGCCCGTCGGCTTAGTTCGGCCCGTGAGGCCGGTGTGGCCATGCGGAGGATTCCCGCTGGGTTCGGTTGCGCAACATTCATGGCGGATACTCGGTCTCTCGGTCGATTGGCGCAACTATTCTGCCTCTTATTCACGGCCAACGCAACATTTACTCACTTAACGGGTGACGACGAGGAGCCCACAGTGGCCCAATTGACAACACGGCGGACCACGAGCGGTGAGGCCCGCTACGACGTCCGGGTCCGGATCGGGTCCCGGTGGTGAGCCGTACCTTCACGAGGCGCCGGGACGCCGATGCCTATGCCCGTTCGGTCGAGTCCGACCGCCTCCGGGGTCTGGCCGTCGATCCGAGGGCCGGGCTCGTCACCTTCGAGACCTACGCCCGCCGATGGGTCCGCCAGCGCCCGCTCCGTCCCCTGACCCGGGACCTGTACGACGGCATCCTCCGCAACCACCTCCTTCCGACCTTCGGCGAGCGGCCCATCGGGAAGGTGATGCCGGCGGAGATCCGCTCCTGGTACGCCGAACTGGGAACCAGGTCGGCGCCGGCCACCACGACGAGGATCTACCGGCTCCTGCACTCCATCTTCGCCACCGCGGTCGAGGACCAACTCATCACGAGGAACCCGTGCCCCGTCCGGGGCGCATCGAGCGGCATGTCGCCCGAACGGCCCACCGCCACGATCGCCGAAGTCGACGCTCTGGTCGAGGCGATGGACGACCCGTACCGGGCCATGGTGATCCTTGCCGCCTGGTGCGGACTCCGACTCGGCGAGCTGCTGGCCCTGACCCGCCGACGGATCGACCTCGACCAGGGAACGGTCGAGGTGGTCGCCTCGAGCTATGAACGGTTCGGCGGCACAGTCGAGACCGGACCGCCCAAGACGGCGGCCGGCCGGCGACGGGTGGCCATCCCTCCCCACGTCCTGCCCGAGATCGAGCGGCACCTCGAGTGCTACGTCGGATCGGCACCGGACAGCCCGATGTTCGTCGGCCCCAAGGGGGGCGTCCTCTACCGGGGGGTCTTCGCCCGCTCCTGGCGGCGGGCCCGGACGGCCGTAGGCGTGGAGCACTTGCACTTCCACGATCTGCGCCACACCGGCAACACCCTGGCGGCCGCGACCAGCGCCTCCACCAAGGAGCTCATGGTCCGCATGGGGCACGCCAATCCCCGGGCCGCCCTCATCTACCAGCACGCCACGGCCGAACGGGACAAGGCCATCGCCGAGTCCCTGTACGAGCTGGCCGGAAGGTCCCGGACCCCGCACCTGCGGTCGGTTCCACATCCGTCGGACGAGGGCAAGGAGGACCCCGGCCCAGGCGAGGGGGAAGCCATAGCACGATCCGGCCCGCGCGATAGATTCGCAATGGACGGGCCCGAACGCGAAGCAGAGGCCCCCGAAAGGGCCTCCGACCTGGAGCGGACGACGGGATTCGAACCCGCGACCCCAACCTTGGCAAGGTTGTGCTCTACCAACTGAGCCACGTCCGCGTAGGGGCCCCACCCTAGCAGTCCGGCAGCCCGGGACCGAAAGCGGGCGGGCCGGGGCGGAGGGCGCGACACCGTCCCGGGCGGGTCCCCGTCCTCCCTCGGATACGACTCTTGCGGCGCACCGGCGGCACCCCGGAGACCGCCCCGGTGCGGTCGTTCAGGCGGGCAGCTCGGCGTGCCACCACGGGACGGGACGGTCCCGCCGGTCGGCCTCGGCGACGAGCTCGTCCAACGCCTCCTCCATGGCCCGGGCCAGGACATCCACGTCGGGCACCAGGTCCCGGCACGCCTGGACCCCGACGTGCACCGAGTCCAGGTAGGAGAAGACGGTCACGTTGACCCCGACGCCCTCCAGGATCGGTCCGATGGGGTGGAGGGAGGTCATCCGGGCTCCGGCCAGGAAGAGGGGCACGTCGGGACCGGGCACGTTGGAGACCACCAGGTTGAACAGCGGTGCCATGTGGTCGAAGACGCGCAGGTTGGTCACCAGGCGGGCCAGCCGGGTGGCCACGGCCGGGAAGGCGACGTCGGCCCAAGCCGAGTAGACGTCCGGCCCGACCGATCGGCACTGGTCCTTGGCGTCCGCCGTGCCCTCGCGGATGCGCCCGAGCCGCGCGACGGGATCGTCCACCCCGGTGGCCAGCGATACCAGCATGGCCGACACCCGGTTGCCGAGCGTCCCCTGTTCCGCCCTGGTGCGGACCGAGACGGGCACCAGCGCGACGAGCGACGAGTCGGGCTTCTCGGCGCGTCCCGCGAAGAACGCCCGCAGTGCCCCGGACGTGGCCGCCAGGACCACGTCGTTGGCGGTTCCGCCGAAGACGGCGGCGACCCGGCGCACCCCGTCGAGGGGTAGGTCGGCGAAGGCCACCCGGCGGTGCGGCGAGATGGCGCCGTTGATCGAGGTCCGGGGCGCCTGGAAGGGCGCGGGGGGCAGCGGCCCCACGAGGTCGCGGCGACGCGCTGCGAGCGTCCTCACCGTCTGGACGGTCCGGACGAGGGTGCGCGCCGCGGCGTCGAACTGGCCGGGGAGGGCACCCAGGGAACCGCGGATGCGCTCGAGGTCACCGGGCAGTCCCGGTGGCGTCCACGCGTCCCCGTCCGGCGCCCCGTCGCCCGTGCCGGTCGACGCCCCCGCCGGGCCGCCGTCCGGCGGTGCCGCTGCGGGACGGCCCGTGCGCCGAGGGCGCCGGACGACGGCATCCCCGGCCAAGAGGTGCCGGGGCGTCGGGTCGGGCGTCAGGTCGACGAAGGCGGCGAGCACCTCCGCTCCCGACACGCCGTCCACGATGGCATGGTGGACCTTGGACACCAGGCCGATACGGCCTCCCTCCAGGCCCTCGACCACGTGGAACTCCCAGAGCGGCCGCGTCCGGTCGAGCGGCCGTGCGGCCAGGTCGGCCACCAGCGCGGTCAGCTCCGCCGTACCGCCCGGGGAGGGCAGGCTCGCCCGCCGCACGTGGTAGTCGAGGTCGAAACCGGGGTCCTCCACCAGCGTCGGGTGCTGCAGCCCGAAGGGCACCTCCACCATCCGCATCCGGAACGGCGGCACGAGCGGCACCCGCTCGGCCACCCGTGACCGGATCCTGTCGAATCCGAGCCCACCGGGCACCTCCCCCGGGTCGAAGACCATGGCCCCCATGATGTGGAGGTGGGTGGTGGGAGACTCCAGGGCCAGGAACGCGCCGTCGAGACCGGCCAGCCGGGACACGCCTACCGGCCCGTCGACCCGAAGCCCCCGAGGCCCCGCTCGGTGTCCGCGAGCGCTCCGACCTCGACGAACTCGGCCGATTCGACACGTTGGATCACCAGCTGGGCGATCCGGTCGCCCCGGCGAACCCGATAGGGGACCTCGGGGTCGGTGTTCACCAGGAGCACCGAAAGCTCGTCGCGGTAGCCGGAATCGATGAGCCCCGGGGTGTTCAGACAGGTCACACCGTGGCGCAGGGCCAGGCCGCTGCGCGGCTGCACGAAGCCCGCGAAGCCCTGGGGCAGGGCCACGGCGATGCCGGTGGGCACCATGGCCCGTCCGCCCGCGGGCTCGAGCAGGACCTCGATCCGGGCCACCAGATCGGCACCGGCATCGCCGTCGTGGGCGTATGCGGGCAACGGAAGGTCGGGATCCAGGCGGACGACGGCCACCCGCAGCGTCGGGGCAGGACCCTCCGCCGTCGCCGTGGGGCCCACCGTCAACCCTCGGCCGGGTCCCGTCCCCTCGCTCACCCGCTCGCTCCGCTCATCGCCCCGGACGCTACCGCCCACCGGCGTCGGGTGCAGATGCCCGCCCGCCACGGCGCGGCTGCCGGGCGGTGTCCGGCCCGTCTTGGAGCGGCAGCGCCCACCCGGTAGCGTGACCCCGTGCTGGTGTGGATGGATCTGGAGATGACCGGGCTCGACCCGGGCCGCCACGTCATCGTCGAGATCGCCACCCTGATCACCGACGACGACCTCACCGTCGTGGCCGAGGGACCCGACCTGGTGATCGGGGCGACCGAGGAGCAGCTGGCCGCCATGGATGACTTCGTGCGGGACATGCACGCCACGAGCGGCCTGCTCGACGAGATCGTGGCTTCGGAGCTCACCGTCGAAGAGGCCGGTCGGCTCACGGGCGACTTCATCCGGTCCCATGTGCCCCGGCCCCGGACCGTTCCCCTGGCCGGGAACTCGATCGGCACGGACCGCCGGTTCCTGGCCGCCCACCTGCCCGCCATCGAGGAGTACCTCCACTACCGTTCCGTCGACGTCTCGACGATCAAGGAGCTGGCCGGGCGCTGGTACCCCGAGGCACTGGCCGCCGCCCCCCGGAAGGCGGGCGGACACCGGGCCATGGACGACATCAAGGAGTCGCTGGCCGAGCTCGCCTACTACCGGAGCACCGTCTTCCGCGACCCCACCACCTGACACCGGGGCCCGACCGCGGGCGACCCGGGAAGAACCGCACGCCGTAACGAGAGGAGCGACCATGGCCGAGCCGGCCGAGCAGACACCGCCCGACGGAGTGGCACCCGCCCCCACCCGGGCCGAGGCCACCGCCACCCTCACCGCCCCCGGTGGGCCGTTCGAGATGGAGGAGGTCGTCGTCCGGGGTGTCCCGTTGCGGACGTGGAAGTCCGCCCCCCCCAACCTGCGGACCGTCTTCGAACTGTCGGCGGGTCACGCCGACAAGACGTTCCTCGTCTACGAGGACGAGCGGATCACCTTCGGGGAGCACTTCCGGACGGTGGCCGCGCTCGGGCACCAGCTCGTCGAGCGGTTCGGTGTCCGGCCGGGCGACCGCGTCGCCATCGCCATGCGCAACCTGCCCGAATGGGTGATGGCGTTCTGGGCCACCATCACCGTCGGCGCCGTGGCCGTTCCCCTCAACGCCTGGTGGACCGGCGAGGAGCTCGCCTACGGGCTCGCAGACTCCGGCACCCGGGTCGCCTTCGTCGACGAGGAGCGCCAGGGCCGCATCGTCCACCACCTGGCCGAGGTGCCGGACCTCGAGGCCCTGATCGTGAGCTGCGAGGAACACGATCCCGACGGCGGCGGACGCCGCCCCGCCGTGGGGTCCGTGCTCGACCGCGGCGCCCTCGGCGCACTTCCCGTCCTCCCCTTCACCGAGGTGGTGGGCCCCCCGGCCGACGACATCGCACTGGTCGACGTGGACATCGACCCCGACGACGACGCCACCATCTTCTACACGTCGGGCACGACCGGCCGGCCGAAGGGCGCGGTGGGCACGCACCGCAACAGCGTGTCCAACCTGATGAACCTCTTCTTCGTCTCCACCCTGGGCGGCATGCGCCGGACGGCCGCGCAGGCCGCGGCCTCGCCGGGGGTGCAGAACGCCAACCTGCTGTCCGTACCGCTGTTCCATGCCACCGGCTGCCACGCGCTGCTCGTCACCAACACGGCAGCGGGCGGAAAGTTGGTGATGATGCACCACTTCGACCCCGAACGGGCCCTCGAACTCATCGAGCGGGAGCGGATCACCGTGTTCGGGGGTGTGCCCGCCATGGTCATGCAGGTCATCGACTCCCCCGACTTCGCCAGGCGGGACACGTCCTCGGTCCAGTCGATCTCCTACGGCGGCGCCCCGTGCCCGCCGGACCTGGTGCGCCGCATCAAGGAGCACTTCCCCACCGGTGCCCCCGGCAACGGCTACGGCCTCACCGAGACGTCGGCCATGACCACCATGAACGCCGGCGACGACTACGTGCGCAAGCCCGACAGCGTCGGTCCGCCGGCGCCGGTGTGCGACGTGGTCGTCGTGCCCGAGGACTGGCCGGGTGAGGAGCCGCCGGACCTCCCGGCCGACCCGGGACGAACCGGCGAGCTGTGGATCCGGGGACCCAACGTCGTCCGGGGGTACTGGAACAAGCCGGAGGCCACTGCGGCCTCGTTCACCCGCGGGTGGCTCCACACCGGGGACGTCGCCCGCATCGACGAGGAAGGCTTCGTCCACATCGTCGACCGGGCGAAGGACATGATCATCCGGGGTGGCGAGAACGTCTACTGCGTCGAGATCGAAGCGGCCCTGCACGAACACCCGGCCGTCGCCGACTGCGCCGTGATCGGCGTGCCCCACCCGGTGCTGGGCGAGGAGGTCGGGGCCGTCGTGGTGCTGCGACCCGGCGCGGACGTGGCCGCCGACGAACTGTCCCGCCACGTCCGCGAGCGCCTGGCCGCCTTCAACGTCCCGGCCCGCTACTGGTTCCGCGCCGAGGAGCTTCCCCGCAACCCGGCGGGCAAGATCCTCAAGCGCGAGCTGCGCACCGAACTGCTGGGGGACGCGCCGGTCATCTGACCGGGGCTGGCGCCGCACCTCCGCCGGGATACGCCCGCGGGAGTGGCGTGCCCTACGGCGCGGTGAGCAGGGATCGGGTCCGGTCGACGTCCCGACCCATCTGCGCCACGAGGGCGTCGACCGAGGGGAAGGCCAGCTCGTCCCGCAGACGGTGGACGAACGACAGCCGCGCCGCCTCGCCGTAGAGGTCATCGGAGAAGTCGAGCAGGTACGCCTCGACCAGCAGCGCGCCGTCGGCGCCGTAGAACGTGGGACGTCGCCCCACCGAGATCGCCGTCCGGTACCTCGAGCCGTCGGGCCGCTCGTACCATCCGGCGTAGATGCCTGGTGCCGGCAGGCAGATCTCGGGCGGGACGGCCAGGTTGGCGGTCGGGAACCCGAGTTCGGCCCCGCCCCGTCGGTCACCGGTCACGACCGGCGCGCGCACCTGATGGGGACGGCCGAGCAGGACGGCGGCCCCCTCGACGTCACCCGCGGCGACCAGTGTCCGAACCCGCGTGGACGACACCGGCGGCGCCGCGTCGCCGGCGACGTCGTCGGCAGAGGCCAGGGCGACGCCGTCGACGGCGAATCCGGCGACCGAGCCCATCTCCGTCAGCAGGGCCACGTTGCCCTTGCGCCCGTGGCCGAAGTGGAAGTCCTCCCCCACGACCACCAGCCGGGCGTCGAGTCCGTCGACCAGCTCCCGGGTCACGAACTCCTCGGCCGTCTCGTTGGCCCGTTCCTCGTCGAACCGGACGACGACGGTGCGGTCGACGCCCGCCGACGCCAGCAGCTCGAGCCGTTGGTCGAGGTCGCACAACAGGAGCGGGGCCGACTCCGGACGCACCACGGCAGCGGGGTGCCGGTCGAAGGTCACCACCACGGTGGCGAGCCCTTCCGCCCCCGCCCGGGTCCGTAGCTCGGCCAGCAGGGCACGGTGCCCGAGGTGGACGCCGTCGTAGGCGCCGATGGTCACGGCGGAGCCGCCGGGGGGTGGGGCGAGCGGTGCGCTCTCGGTCACGATCTCCACAACTCCGCAGGTTACCGCCGAGTCAGCGCCCGACCCTCCCACGGGTGTCGCCCGGCCGTCGGCCGGGTCGCCGGTCAACCGGCCGACTCCACCACCACGGCGGGCTTGATGCGGTCCGTCTCGGTCGCCTCGTAGACGGCCAGCAGGTGGTGGGCGTCGTCCACGAGGCCCCACGGGCCGTCCCCCGACACCCCGAGCGGCACCCGGTCCAGCGGGAGACCCCGAGCCACGAGTTTCTGTGCGTCGAGCGGGACGACCACCTGGTCGAGGTCGCGCATGGCCTGGGCCGGGGTGAGCACCAC
Organism: Acidimicrobiales bacterium; assembly: GCA_035534835.1. Classification (GTDB taxonomy): domain Bacteria; phylum Actinomycetota; class Acidimicrobiia; order Acidimicrobiales; family RAAP-2; genus Bog-756. The sequence continues at coordinate 29,930 of DATLRE010000165.1, read as the reverse complement.
GGCGGGGGTGAGCTCGTCCACCAGGCGGGCGTCCTCGGTGGCGAACGACCCGATGCGGGTGCGGCGCAGGTTGCGCAGGTGGGCACCGCCGCCGAGTGCGGTGCCCAGGTCGGCCGCCAGCACCCGGACATAGGTGCCCGACGAACAGACGACCTCGATGCGGAAGACGCCCGGGGTGAGCCCGGGACCCACGTCGTACCGGTAGACGGTGACCGGGCGGGCCGCCCGTTCGACCTCGATCCCCTCGCGGGCGAGTGCATGGAGCCGCTTGCCGCCCACCTTGAGCGCCGAGACCATCGGGGGCACCTGCTCGATCTCGCCGGTCAGCCCCGCGGCGGCCTCGCGGACATCGGCCAGCGAAACGCCCTCCATGTCCCAGGTCCCCGTGGTCTCCCCCGAGGCGTCGAGTGTCGACGTGGCCGTGCCGAGGACGACCTCGGCCTCGTAGGTCTTCGGCAGAGCGGTCAGGAACCGCATCAGCCGCGTGGTGCGTCCGAGGCCGACGAGCAGGACACCGGTGGCGTCGGGGTCGAGCGTGCCGGCATGTCCGACCCGCTTCTGCCCGAAGATGCGACGGCACCGGGCCACGACGTCGTGGGACGTCCACCCGGCCTCCTTGTCCACCACGACCAGGCCGTTGACCTGCTCGGCGGCCGGAGGGCTCACGGTGCAGCACCGCCCTTGCCCTCGCCGTCGTCGTGGATCCGACGCAGGAGGTCCTCGACTCGCCCTCCGGCCACCACCGCCGGGTCCTGGGCGAAGCTGAGCTGTGGCGTCCGCTTCAGCTGGGTCTGACGGGCGACCGCCCGCTGGAGCTGCACCCGGCGTTCGCCGAGCGCGTCGGCGGCGTCGTCGGACAGCGAGCTCAGATAGACCGTGGCCTGGCGGAGGTCGGTGGTCGAGTCGACCGACGTCACCGTCACCATGCGCAGCCGCTCGTCGGCGTCGGCCAGCCGCTCGAGCTCCTCGGCCACGACCTGGCGCAGGACCTGGTTGACCCGCAGCGAGCGGGCATAGGGGGCGGTGCCCCGGTTGTCGTGACGACGTGCCACTGGTCCTCCGGTCCGTGCGACGACGACCCGCCCGCGCCCGGCCCGGTCCGGGCCGAGGGGCACGCTCAGGTGCGGGGGATCTCCCGCTCGTCGTAGGTCTCGATGATGTCGCCTTCCTTCAGGTCCTGGTAGTCCGAGAGCCCGATGCCGCACTCGAACCCGGACTGGACCTCACGGGCGTCTTCCTTGAACCGCCGCAGCGACGTGATGGCACCCTTCCAGATGACCACGCCCTCGCGGAGGAACCGGACCTTGGACCCGCGGGTGATGACACCTTCCCGCACGTAGCAGCCGGCGATGGCTCCGATCCGGGGCACGCGGAACACCTGGCGGACCTCGGCCTCGCCGGTGACCACCTCCTCGAAGACCGGGGACAGGAGGCCGAGCATGGCCGCCTCGAGGTCCTCGAGGAGCTTGTAGATGATCTCGTAGGTCCGGATCTCGACGTCGGCCTTGGCCGCCATGTCCCGAGCGCGGCGGTCGGGGCGCACGTTGAAGCCGATGATGGTGGCGTTCGACGCCTGGCCCAGCTCGACGTCCGACTCGGTGATGCCGCCCACGCCCCGGTGGACGAAGCTGAGCTTGACGTCGTCCCGCTCGAGCTTGCGGAGGCTCTCGGTCACCGCTTCGAGCGAACCGCGCACATCGGCCTTCAGGATCAGGTTCAGCGTGGCCGTCTCGCCCCGCTGGATCTGCTCGAACAGGTCCTCGAGCTTGGCGCCGCCCAGCGCCGAGGTGGCGGCGGGCACGTGGCCGGCCACCCGGTAGCGGTGGGCGCGGGCCTCGCCGATGGTCCGGGCCTGGGCGAGTTCGGGGGCGACCCGGAACTCGTCGCCGGCCTCGGGCGGCTCGGAGAACCCGAGCACCTGCACCGGAGTCGAGGGGGGTGCCTCCTTGATCTGGTTGCCGTGGTCGTCGACGAGTGCCTTGACCTTGCCCCATGCGGCACCCGCCACGATCGGGTCGCCGACGCGCAGCGTGCCGCGCTCCACGATGACCGAGGCGACCGGTCCGCGGCCGATCTCGAGCTCGGCCTCGAGGACGAAGCCCCGGGCCCGACCCTCGGGCGATGCCTGGAGCTCCTCGATCTCGGCCACCAGCACGACCTGTTCCAGCAGGTCCTCGATCCCGAGGTTCTGCAGGGCCGAGACCTCGACGGCGATGGTGTCGCCGCCCCAGGCCTCGGGGACCAGACCGTGCTCGGACAGCTGCTGCAGGACGCGGTTCGGGTCGGCCTCGTCGCGGTCGATCTTGTTGACGGCCACGATGATGGGCACGTCGGCGGCCTTGGCGTGGTTGATGGCCTCCACGGTCTGGGGCATGACGCCGTCGTCCGCGGCCACCACCAGGATCACGATGTCCGTCACCTCGGCGCCACGGGCGCGCATCGCGGTGAAGGCCTCGTGGCCCGGCGTGTCGATGAACGTGATCGGGTGGCCCTCCCACTCGACCTGGTAGGCGCCGATGTGCTGGGTGATCCCGCCGGCCTCGGCGGCGACCACGTTGGCATGGCGGATCTTGTCCAGCAGCAGCGTCTTGCCGTGGTCGACGTGGCCCATGACGGTGACGACCGGAGGACGGGTTCGCAGGTCCTCCTCGTTCTCCTCCTCGTCGTCGTCGTCGAAGAACTTGGCCAGCAGTTCGGCCTCGCGCTCCTCGCCGGGGTCGACGAGGCGGACGTCGGCACCGAGTTCGGCGGCGAACAACTCGATCATGTCGTCGGTCAGCGACTGGGTGGCCGTCACCATCTCCCCCTGCAGGAGCAGGAAGCGGACGACGTCACCGGCGGAACGGTTGAGTTTGGGGCCGAGATCGCGTGCCGTCGAGCCGCGCTCGATGATGACCTCGTTCTCGGGAACGGGTGCCGTGGACGGCGCGTACGCGGTCAGCGTGGTCGGCTCGAGCTCCTCGAGGTTCCGACGCCGACGGCGCGGACGGCGCTGGTTCGGACGGCCGCGGCCGACACCGGGCCCACCGCGACCACCGGGTCCGCCCGGACCGCCGCCGGGACCGCCGCCGGGGCGGCCGCCGTAGCCGCCTCCCGGGGCACCGGGGCGGCCGCCGTAGCCGCCGCCCGAGGCGCCGGGAGGCCCACCGGTGCGTGGCGCGCCGGGTCGACCGGCACCGGCACCCGAGCCGGGACGGCCGGTGAATCCGCCGGGCCGCGCTCCGCCGGGCGGCGGGCGGCGGCCACCGGCTCCGGGGGGTGGCGGGATGGGCTTGCCGGTGATGGAACGCGGCGGGCCGCCCGGGGGCGGTGGGATGGGACGGCCCGACGGGCTGGTCGGCGGGCGGACCGGGGCCGAACCGGGGGCGGCGGGTGCCGCGGGTGCCGACGGGGCGGCGGCGGCGGCCGGTGCGGCGGGCGGCGCGACGGGTGCGGGTGCGGCGGCGGGTGCCGGCGCGGCGGCCGGTGCGGCGGGCGGAGCCGCTGGTGCAGCAGGCGGTGCCGCGGGCGTGGGGGCCGGGGCCGCCGGTGGCGCCGGTGCGGCGGGTGCTGCGGCCGGGACCACGGGTGTGGCGGGCGGGGGCGGAGTGGGTGCGACCGGCGCGGCCGGAGCCGGGGCCGGCGCGGCCGGAGCCGGAGCCGTTGCGGCCGGGGCCGCGGGCGTCGGGCGGGGCGCAGGTGGCGCCGCTCCGGGCTGTTCGGACGCGGGGCGGCTGGTGACGAGGCGGGCACCGCTCCGCTTCACCGGCGCGGCCGTGCCGGGGGAGGCCGGACGGTTCCCTGCGGGTGGTCCGGCGGCCGGCGCGGCCGGTCCGGCGGCCGGCGCGGCCTTCGTGGCGGCCGCCTTCTTGGCCGGCGCCTTCTTGGCCGGCGCTGCCGGCTCCTCGGGCTGCACCGGGCGGCGCAGGCCCTCGCGGTCGGCCTTGCGACGGGCGCGGTCCGCCTGGGCGTCCTCGATGGACGACGAATGGCTCTTGACACCCATCCCGAGGGACAGGCAGAGGTCGAGGGCCTCCTTGTTGGTCAGGCCGAGCTCATGAGCGAGCTCGTATACCCGGATCTTCTTCGGCAACGGCTGTTACTGCCCTTCCTTCGATGTCGCAGGTGCCAGAGCGCACATACGACCCTCCATCCTCGCACATCACGCCACCGGATTTTCCGGACCGCTGTGGCCCGGGTCCCCGGTGACAAAACCGAACTCCTGTCTGAGGCGATCGATCGCCGCAGTGCCCACCGGACCCCGCAACGCCCGATCGAACGCCCGACGCCTCTGCGCCGAGTCGACGCAGGCCGCAGAATCCCGGCACAACCAGGCACCGCGACCCGGGAGCGCCCGACCCGGGACCAGTGAACCGTCCCCGAGCCGGACCACCCGCACCAGGTCCTCCGCCGGCTGCGTGCGCCGGCACCCGATGCAGGTCCGTCGGGGGACTATGCCGGACCCTCCTCGGCCGTTGCGCCCGACGCCGCCGTGGCACCCGTGGCTGCCCCCGGCGCCTCGGCGGCCACCCCGTCGGTGGCGGTCGCGTCATCGGCCGCTCCGCCCCCGCCCTCGGCCGCATCGACCGGGCTCTCGTCGGCACCGTCGGCGCCCTCGGCCCACTCGCTGGCCGAGACGGCCGAGCCGCCCTCGGCGGGCTGCCAGACCATCTCGCCGGCCTCGTTCTGGATCCACTCGCCCTCGGCCCACTCCTCGCCGGCGTACCCCGACTCCTCCTCGGCCAGCTGGGTCTCGCTCTTGATGTCGATGCGCCAGCCCGTCAGCCGTGCGGCGAGGCGGGCGTTCTGGCCCTCCTTGCCGATGGCCAGGGAGAGCTGGTAGTCGCTCACGATGACGGTGGCCGTGCCGGTCTCGTCGTCGAGCCGGACCTCGCGGACGCGGGCCGGAGCCAGGGCCGACTGGATCAGCTCCACCGGGTCGTCCGAGTACGGCACCACGTCGACGCGCTCGCCGCGCAGCTCGTTGGTCACCATGCGGACGCGGGAGCCGCGCGCCCCCACGCAGGCTCCGACCGGGTCGACGTTCGGGTCGTTCGACCATACGGCGATCTTGGTCCGGTGCCCCGGCTCGCGGGCGGCCGCCTTGATCTCGACCGCGCCGGACGAGATCTCGGGGACCTCGAGCTCGAACAGCCGCTTGATCAGGCCCGGGTGGCTCCGGCTGACCACGATCTGGGGGCCCTTGGTCGTCTTGCGGACCTCGACGATGTAGGCCTTCAGCCGGGCGCCGTGCTCGTAGCGCTCGTAGGACACCTGTTCGGCCTGGGGGAGCAGCGCCTCCACCTTGCCCAGGTCGAGCAAGGTGTAGCGGTTGTCGGTCTGCTGGACGATGCCGGTCACGATGTCGCCCTCGCGCCCGGCGTACTCCTCGTACTTGAGGTCGCGCTCGACCTCGCGGATGCGCTGGAGGATGACCTGCTTGGCCGTCTGTGCCGCGATCCGGCCGAAGTCGTCCGGGGTGTCGTCCCACTCGCGGACGACGTTGCCGTCCTCGTCGAGCTCCTGGCCGTAGACGCGGATCTCCCCGGAGTCGGGGTCGATGGTGACCACCGCCTCCTCGGCCGCGTCGGGACGCCGTTTGTAGGCCGCGACCAGGGCGTTGGCCAGGGCGTCGAGCAGTGTCTCGACGGAGATCCCCTTGTCCCGTGCGATCTGGCCGAGCGCGTCCAGGAACTCGAAATTCGTCTTGCTCATGGGGTGGAGACCTGCTTCCTCTTCTGCGTCTTCTGCTTCGCCGTCGGGCTTGCGGCGGACGCCGTTCCCGCCTGCTTCTTGCGCCCCGCCTGCTTCCCCTGCCCGGACGCGCCGGAGGTGTCCCGGCCACCCCACACGAAAACCGTCCGCGCCCGGTCGATGTCGGCGTAGGCGAGCTGGACCGGCCCACGCCCGTCGTCATCGACGTCGACGTCGACGTCGAGGGTGAAGCCGTCCTCGTCGGCGGCCACCAGGGTGCCGCGGAGGCGACGCTCGCCCGGGACCTGCGGCCGGGTCTTCACCGACACGGTGGACCCGATCGCCTTGGCGAAGTGGGCCGGTGTGCGCAACGGTCGCTCGATCCCGGGACTCGAGACCTCGAGGGAGTAGCGCCCGGGAATCGGGTCGACCTCGTCCAACAGCGCGGAGACGGAACGGTTGGCGTCGGTCAGCGCCTCGAGGTCCACGCCCCCCTCGCGGTCGACCGTCACCTGGAGCACGCCGGACTTCATCTCGACGTCCACCAGCTCGAGCCCGGCGCCGGTCACGACCGGCTGGAGGACGGCGAAGAGATCCTGGACCATCTGCGCTGCCTCCTCTCCGTGTGCCGTGGGTGTCGTCGATTGCCGTACTGCGGGTGGTGCGTCCTGCGTCCGAAGGCCGGCGACCTCGCGGTCCCGACCCGTGCTGCGCACCCGGCGGGGGCGTTTCCGACCAAAACAAAAGCGTGGGCTGACCGCCCACGCTTCGTCAGCGTCACTACACCCCAACCGAACGGCAGAATGAAAAGTATAGCAGCGCTCGGCGCCGCCCGGGACCCCTGACCAGGTGGTCCGTGGCACACGGACCCCTCCGGGCCCGGCGCGTGGGCGCCGAGGGGCGGGTCAGACCCCCCGCAGGGACTCGACCGGGGCGTCGAGGTCCGCCTCGCGCTCCTCGCCGGTCGCCCGGGACCGCCACTCGACGACGCCCCGGGCCACGCCCTTGGACCCGACCACCAGCCGGGTCGGGATCCCCAACAGGTCGGCGTCGGCGAACTTCACCCCGGGCGACACGTCCCGGTCGTCGTAGAGGACGTCGATCCCGGCCGCCACCAGGCGGTCGTGGAGGGCGTCGGCGGCGTCGGCCACCTCGGGGACCCGACCGGCACCGAGGGCGACCAGGTGGACCTCGAAGGGGGCGAGCTCGGCGGGCCAGACCAGCCCACGGTCGTCGTGGTGCTCCTCGGCGAGCACCGCCAGCAGGCGCGAGACGCCCATGCCGTAGCAGCCCATCGAGAAGACGGCCTCACTGCCGTCCTCGGCCACGAACGAGGCGCCCGGCATCACGCTCGAGTACTTCTCCCCCAGCTGGAACGTGTGGGCGGCCTCGACCGACCGGACGAGGTCGACGGGCGTGCCGCACCGGGGACAGGCGTCCCCGGTCTCCACCTGGGCGTATGATCCCCACTCGTCGACGGTGAAGTCGCGGCCGAGCACCGCCCCGGCGACGTGGTGGTCGGCCCGGTTGGACCCGGTGACCCACGGGCCGGGCCGGGCCACGCCCCCGTCGGCCACCACCGTGATGCCGGCCTCCTGGAGGCCCATGGGGCCGATGTACCCCTTCACCAGCGCCGGGTGCGCGGCGAAGTCGTCGTCGTCGAAGAGTCGCCAACCGCTCGGCAGCCGGGCCTCGCGGTCGCCGGGCACCAGGAGCAGGACCGGGCGGCCGCCGTCGTCGACGACGGCGAGGGACTTCAGCAGGTCGGCCCCGGTGAGCCCCGGATCGTCGAAGAAGGCGACGACGTCCTCGATGCCGGGGCGGTCGGGGGTGTGGTGCTCGACCATCGGCGGCGCGTCGGCCGGGGGCGCCCCGACGACGTCGAACCCGCCGCGGACGGCCGCCTCGACGTTGGCCGAGTACCCGCAGCCCGAGCACCGGACGAAGTGGTCCTCCCCCACCGCCGAGGGGACCATGAACTCGTGGTTCACGTCGCCGCCGATGGCACCCGACTCGGCTTCGACGGGTGAGACGTCGAGTCCCATCCGGGCGAAGATCCGCAGGTAGGCGTCGTAGACGACCCGGTAGGACGACTGCATGGCCGCCTTGTCGACGTCGAAGGAGTAGGCGTCGCACATGATCAGCTCGCGGGTGCGCAGGAGGCCGAACCGGGGGCGGGCCTCGTCGCGGAACTTCACCTGGATCTGGTACACGGTGAGCGGCAGCTGACGGTAGGACTCGACCTCGGCCCCGACGGTGACGGTCACGACCTCCTCGTGGGTCGGGCCCAGGACGAACGACCCGCCGCGGCCCTCCAGGGTCATGGCCGGGAGCGCGTCGCTCCCGAACAGCGCCGCCCGTCCGCTCTGCTCCCACAGTTCGCGGGGGTGGAGCGCCGGCAGCAGGAGCTCCTGGCAACCGGCGGCGTCGAGCTCCTCGCGGATCACCGCCTCGATCCGGTGCAGCACCCGCAACCCGAGGGGGAGGAACGTGTAGACACCCGACGCCAGGCGGCGGATGAACCCACCCCGCACCAGCAGTTGGTGGCTCACGACCTCCGCGTCGGCCGGGGCCTCTCGCAGGGTACGGACCAGGAGGCGGGACATACGCATGGGCGGAGAGCCTAGTGTCCGCTCCGGCAGCCCCCCGATGGCATCGGAGCCCGTCGGACGCGGTGGGACCGGTCGCCGCGTCCGGTTCAGTCGGCCCCGGCGCCGTCGTCGGCGAAGCGCTTGCGGATCAGCTCGACCTTCGTCTCCGACGCGTTGGCGTCGTCGCCCTTGGCGTCGAGCAGCTCCCTACGGTCGGCCTCGGCCTCGGCCTCCGCGTCGGCGTCCGCCGCTGCCAGCCGCGCCTCGACGCCGTCGCTCACGAGGCGTTCCGCCTCGGCCACGAGCGCCTCGACCATCTGGTCCTCGGGCACCACGCGGACGATCTTGCCCTTGATGAACAGGTGGCCCCGCTTGCGGCCCGCCGCAATGCCGAGGTCGGCCTCGCGCGCCTCACCCGGGCCGTTCACCACGCAGCCCATGACGGCCACCTGGATGGGTAGGTTGCGGTCCTGGAGCGCATCCTGGGCGGCCTGGGCAACGGCGATGACGTCGATTTCCGACCGCCCGCAACTCGGGCAGGCGATCAGGTCGAGGCCCTTGCGCTCGCGGAGTCCGAGGGCCTCGAGGAGCTGGCGGCCCGCCCGGGCCTCCTCGACCGGGTCGGCGGTGAGCGAGTAGCGGATGGTGTCCCCGATGCCCTCGGCCAGCAAGGTGGCGATCCCGGCGGTGCCCTTCAGGAGCCCGCCGGGCGGTGGGCCGGCCTCGGTCACCCCGAGGTGGAGCGGGTGGTCGAACGTCTCCGACGCCAGGCGGTAGGCCTCGATCATCAGGGGGACCGACGACGCCTTCACCGAGATCTTCACGTCCTCGAAGTCCACCTCGGCGAAGTAGGCGAGCTCCATGCGGGCCGACTCCACGAGGGCCTCGGGCGTCGCACCGCCGTGCCGCTTGTAGAGGTCGGGGTGCAGCGAGCCGGCGTTGACGCCGATCCGGATCGGGACGCCCCGGTCCTTCGCCTCGGCGGCCACGAGCTTGATCTCGTGGGGCTTGCGCAGGTTCCCCGGGTTGAGCCGGAGTCCCTGCACGCCCGCCTCGAGGGCGGCGAGGGCCATCTCCACGTGGAAGTGGATGTCGGCGATGATCGGCACCGGGGACCGGGGGATGATGCGGGCCAGGCCCTCGGCGGCCGCCTCCTCGTTGCACGTGCACCGGACCAGGTCGGCACCGGCGGCAGCCAGGGCGTAGATCTGGGACAGGGTCCCCTCGACGTCGGCCGTCTTGGTCGTGGTCATCGACTGGACCGTCACCGGGGCGCCGCCACCGACGGCCACGTCGCCCACGTGGATCTGCCGGGTCGGCCGCCGATCGGTCAGGGAGCCTCGCGGGTGTGCCATGGCTCCATGCTAGGGCCGGAGGTGCCCGATCGAACGCCGCGGACCCGGTGTCGGCGGGGTGACCGCGGTGCCGGTGCCGGTGCCGTCAGCCGAACGGGTTGGCCTGCGGATGGAGCAGGTCGGTCACCAGTGACGTCGTGAACAGGATGCCCAGGAACGCCACCAGCGCCCACGTGTAGGGCAGGAGCTTCGCCACGTCGGCGTGGTACCGGACCCGCGACCGGGTGCTCCGGATCTTCTCGTAGACGGCGATGGCCACGTGCCCCCCGTCCAGGGGCAGCATCGGGAACAGGTTGAAGATCCCGACGAACAGGTTGATGGAGACGAGCACGATGAGGAGGTCCCCGATGCCGGCGTGCACCGCATCGGTGGCCGTCTGGACGACGCCCACGACCGACTGCACCCGGGTGCCGTTGGCCGACGCCTGGCTGGCCGCCTTGGCGTCGGTCAACTGGCCGAAGCGTTGCACGGTCGCCGAAGGCGTGAAGAGGTGGGCGACCCCGACCACCGACGCCCACGAGAACCGGGCGATGTCGCTGCCGGTGCGGGCCAGGCCGGCCAGCGGGCCTACCCGCTCCACGGGCGAGTCGAGACTGACACCGATGAGCCCGTAGGGGGCGGAGCCCGGCGGCTGGGTCACCCCGGCCTGGTGGACCGTGCGGCCGTCGACGGGGGTGACGACCAGGGTCCGCTCCGTCCCTGCCCGGTCGACGACGAGCGTCACGGGCCGGTCGGGGCTCCCGTGGAGGGCGGCGACCAGGACGTCACCGTTCCCGCCGACGGACCGGCCGTCGACGGAGACGACCACGTCGCCGGGGCGCAGACCGGCCACCTGGGCGGGCCCGGGCCGACCGGCGACGTCGACCACGTGCCGGACGGCGACCTTGTCGCCGTTCGGCAGCCCGACGAAGGTGACCAGCGTCCACAGGAGGACGAAGGCCATGACGAAGTGCATCGCCGACCCGGCCACGGCCACCAGCAGGCGGGCGTGGAAGGGCTGCTCCCGGTAGGTACGGGCCTCGTCGGCCGGGTCGACTTCCTCCAGATTGGTCATCCCCGGGATCTTCACGTAGCCCCCGAGCGGGATCGCCTTCACGCCGTACTCGGTCTCGCCCTTCCGGAACGACCACAGCCGCGGTCCGAACCCGAGGAAGTACTCGGTGACCTTCATGTGACCCCGCTTGGCCGCCAGGAAGTGGCCCAGCTCGTGCACCATGATCATCACGATCAGGCTGGCCACCACGATCAGCAGCGCCACCTGGCCCGCGGCCACTGCGAGCGCCACGACGGCACCCACCACCACGACCAGCTCGACCAGGGAACGGACGGCGGACTTCCCGCCCGCCGAGTCCTCGTCGGGTGGCGGCGGGACCCCCGGTGCGCCGGAGGGACGCAGGTCGACGCTGCTCACGCGTCCTCCCGGTCGCGGACGGCGGCTCCGGCGACGCGGCGGGCCGCGCCGTCCGCTCCGAGCACGTCGTCCACGGTGCGCTCCCCCGCCGGACCGGCGTCGTAGCGGTCGAGCGTCGCCTCCACCACGTGGGCGATCGCCGACCACGTGATCCTCCCGTCGAGGAAGGCGGCGACCGCCACCTCGTTTGCGGCGTTCAGCCACGCGGGGGCGAGGTCGCCGGTGCGGCCGGCCGCGTAGGCGAGGTCCAGACAGGGGAACGTGGCCCTGTCCGGCGGCTCGAACTCGAGGACGGACAGCGCAGCCCAGTCGATGGCCCCGAACGGTGTGCCGAGCCGCCCGGGGTGGGCCAGTGCATAGCCGATGGGCAGGCGCATGTCGGGCAGGGAGAGCTGGGCGATGACGGCGCCGTCGACGAACTCCACCATCGAGTGGACGATGGACTGGGGGTGCACGACGACGTCGATGGCGTCGTAGGGCACGCCGAAGAGCTCATGGGCCTCGATGACCTCGAGCCCCTTGTTCATCAGCGTGGAGGAGTCCACCGTGATCTTCGGACCCATGGTCCACGTTGGGTGCGCCAGCGCCTCGGCGACGCCCACCTCGGCCAGCTCGTCGGCCTTACGACCCCGGAACGGGCCGCCCGACGCGGTCAGCAGCAGGCGGGCCACGTCCTCGGCGCGACCGGCGCGCAGGCACTGGTGGACGGCGCAGTGTTCCGAGTCCACCGGGATGATCTCGGCGCCGGGCGTGCGACGCACCCGGGCCACGACGGGGGCCCCTGCGATGATCGACTCCTTGTTGGCGAGCGCCAGTCGCCGACCGCCCTCGAGCGCGGCAAGGGTGACGGTGAGGCCGGCGAACCCCACGACTCCGTTCACCACCACATCGGCCTCGGTGGCGATGGCCGCCAGCCCGTCGACCCCGGCAACCAGCTCCGTACCGGCCGGTAGGCGCGCCGCCGTCTCGGCGGCCAGCGAGGGGTCGCCGATGGCGACGGTCCCCGGACGGAATTCGAGGACCTGGGCCACGAGCGTGTCGACCGAACGCTGGGCGCCGAGCGCCACTACCTGGTAGCGGTCGGGCTCCTCGCGGACCACGTCCAGCGTCTGGGTCCCGATCGAACCGGTCGAGCCGACGACGCTCACCCGGACCGGAGCGGTACCCGCGGCAGGTGTCACCCGGGGCCTCCGGTCGGTGCGGTCATCCCACCAGCCTGCCCGATCTTCACCCGATGTTGAGCGCGCGGACCAGGTAGTAGGTGGCGGGCAGCACGAAGATGAGGGCGTCGACCCGGTCGAGCACTCCGCCGTGGCCCGGAAGCACCGTCCCCATGTCCTTCAAGCGCAGGTCGCGCTTGAGGAGCGACTCGCACAGGTCCCCGAGCGGGGCGACCACGGCCACGACCACGCCGAGCAGGGCCGCGTTCGCCGGCGACCAAGGATGGATGGCCCCCACTGCGACCGTCGACACGAGGATCGAGGCGAGGGCCCCGCCGGCCAGGCCCTCCCATGTCTTGTTGGGACTCACGTTGGGCGCCAGCTGCCGGCTGCCGATCCATCGGCCCACGACGAGTGCTCCCACGTCGTTGGCCACGGTGGCGATGATGGCGCCGAGCAGGAAGGCGATGCCGTGTCGGTTCGGGAACGCCGTCGGGTCGAGCAGGAGTCCGGCGAACGAGCCGAGCAGGGCGACCCAGCCCACCACCAGGAGGGTGGACGCGGTACCGGCCACGGCCGAGCCCCGCTCCACGCCGAAGAGGTACCAGAGCAGGGTGAACGCCGTGATCAGGACCAGTACCAGCGGGAGCGCTGCGATCCCCTTGTCGTAGGCGCCGACCATGAGGGAGATGGTCCCGACCAGGCCCAGCAGCGTCGCCGGCCGCCAGCCCGAGCGGCGGAGTACGGCGAAGGCCTCGCCGGCGGCGAAGGTCACGACCACCAGGCACAGCAACAGGGAGGTCAGCGTGCCGAGCTTGAACGCCAGCAGGGCCACCACGGCGACGGCCACCCCGGTGCCGACCCGCAGTCCGGTACTGCCGCCCCCCTCCTGGCGCTCGCGTCGGCCCCGGTCGGCGGTGGGTGCGGGTGGCGGGCCGCCGCCGGTGACGTCGGGCGTGTAGTTGCCGCTCGAGCGGAGCGGTCGGTCGTCACGGGACCGGCGCAACCGGTCGTCGCCCGACCGACGGCGGGTGCGCCGGGCAGGCGGCTCCGGGACCGGCACGAACTCGACGTCGGGTTCGACCACCAGTGCCTCGGACGCGTGCTCCTGCTCGGCCATCCGGTCGGCTGCGGCCAGTCCGGCCAGTCCCGTCTTGCGGCGCCCGGCACCGGGGACGTCGGCCACCGACGCCCCGGGGGGCTCGGCGGCGAGCGGCTCGGGGAGCGCGCCGTCGGCGTCGTCGGGACGCTTCGCCTTCAGGCGGGCCGGGAGCAGCCCGCTCCGGCGGGCCCGGCCGACGCGGGGGGTGCCCGACGGGAGCGCGGCGTCGGCCGGACCTGCGCCGACGCCACCCGCATCGGGCCCGGCGACCGGGACCGACGGGACCGACGGGACTGCGGACCGTTCGCCGGCGGCGGCGACCTCCGCCGACGACACGGACACGGTCGGCTCCCCGGTCGGCTCGGGCTCGCCGCGGGACGGCTCGGTCCGACCGGCGCGTCGCTCGTCGTCCCCTCCCTGGGTGCCGACGGCCGGGACCGGCTCGGTAATCGGATGGGCCGACGGGGACGCCTGTCCCGGCTTCACCGAGTCGAGGTCGAACTCCCACGGCCGACGCTCCTGGTCGGTGTCGTCCGTCTCGTCGAGGGCGCCGAGCGACGCACGCTCGTCCCCGAACATCGCCGGTTCGAACTCCTCCTCGTGGGCGGTCCAGTCCGAGTCCTCCTCGCGCCAGGTGGGCGGCAGGATCCCGTCGGGCGCCCCTCCGTCGTCGTCCCGGACGAGCACGGCCGGCACCTGGCCGGTAGCCGGCTCCGTCCAGTGCGGCAGCTCGGCGTGGGCGGCGTCGGCCGGTGGTTCGTCCTCGGCCGCTGCGCCGGGCTCGTCGATGATCCGGACCGACCCGTGGGTGGAGGGGTCCGGGACGATGTGGGCGGGCGGCACGACCGGGAGCTCGGACGTGATCTCGGCGGCCGTCTCGGCGCCGATGATGCGGACACCACCGGTGGACGGGCCCGACGGGTCGGGGCGCGACGGTGTGCCGTCGTCGTCCACGTCGCCTTCTTCCCTGTCCGGGCCATGCTCCACGCTGATGAATCCTCCCCAGGATCGGGCCCTCGGGCCGGCCCGTGTCGGTGCAGGGCCGTCCTTCGGCCCGGTGTCGTCCCCGGACCACCGTCCGGGTGCGCTCAGATCTCGAGGAGCTCCTGCTCCTTGTGGGTGAGCAGCCGGTCGATGGCGGCGACGTGGTCCTGGGTGAGCTTGTCCAGTTCCTTCTCCACGCGCTCCAACTCGTCGGTCGAGAGGTCGCCGTCCTTCTGCATGCCCTCGAGCTCCTGACGGGCGTTGCGCCGCATGTTGCGCACGGTGACCCGCCCTTCCTCCGCCTTCTGCTTGACCACCTTGACCAGCTCCTTCCGCCGCTGCTCCGTCGGAACGGGGAAGGACAGGCGGATCACGGTGCCGTCGTTCGAGGGCGTGATGCCCAGGTCCGAGCCCTGGATCGCCTTCTCGATCGCAGCGAGCGAACTCTTGTCGTACGGGGAGACGACGAGCAGGCGGGCCTCGGGGACACTGAACCCGGCCATCTGGCGGAGCTCGGTCTCGACCCCGTAGTAGTCGACCCTCAGGTGCTCGACGAGGGCGGGCGTCGCCCGTCCGGTGCGGATCGCGCTGAACTCCGACTGCGTGTGCTCCACGGCCTTGGCCATGTGCTCCCCGGCCTCGGACACCACGAGTGCGATCAGGTCGTCGTCCATTAGCGGACCAGCGTAGCCATCGTGGTCCCCGTGCACCCGGTGACGGCCCCGAACAGGGGATTCATCGGACCAGCGTCCCGATCGGCTCGCCGCTCAGCGCCTTGCGGATGTTGCCCGGCTCCATCAGGTCGAACACGCGGATCGGGAGGCCGTTGTCCTTGCAGAAGGTGATGGCCGTGAGATCCATCACCCGCAGGTCCTTGGCCACGACCTCCATGAACGAGACCTCGTCGTAGCGGGTGGCCGTCGGGTCGAGCCGGGGGTCGGCGGTGTAGACGCCGTCGACCCCACCGTGGGTGCCCTTGCACAGCAGGACCGCCTCGATCTCGGCGGCCCGCAGGGCGGCCGAGGTGTCCGTGGTGAAGTACGGGTTGCCCATGCCGGCGGCAAAGACGACGACCCGTCCCTTCTCGAGGTGGCGGATCGCCCGGCGCCGGATGTAGGGCTCGGCGACCTCGGCCATCTGCACGGCGGACAGGACGCGGGTGGCCTGGCCGTGGTGCTCCAGGGCGTCCTGGAGCGCCAGCGCGTTGATGACGGTCCCGAGCATCCCCATCGTGTCCGACGTCGCGCGGTCCATTCCGGCACCGGCGCCCGTGGTGCCGCGCCAGATGTTGCCTCCGCCCACCATGACGGCCAGCTCCAGGTCGAACTCCTGGCGGGTCTGGGCGATCTCCACGGCCAGCTGCTCGACGGCGGCCGCGTCGATCGTCTCGTCCGACGCGGAGGAGGCGAGTGCCTCGCCCGACAGCTTCAGGATGATGCGCTGGCGCTCGCCCACCGTGCCGTCAGTCGCCGACGACGACCTGGGCGAATTCCGTCACCGTGGCGTCGCCGAGCAGCTTCCCGATGGTCTGCTTCTCGTCCTTGACGAAGGGCTGGTCCACCAGGACCCGCTCCTTGTACCAGCCGTTCAGGCGGCCCTCGACGACCTTGGCCAGCGAGGCCTCGGGCTTGCCCTCGTTCCGGGCGATCCGCTCGATCGTCTCGCGCTCGGCGGCCACCTCGGCCTCGGGCACGTCCGTGCGGTCGATGTACAGGGGGCGGGCGAAGGCGATGTGGGCGGCGATGTCGTGGGCGAGCTCCTTGGTCCCGCCGGCCACGGCCACGGCCACGGCGTTCACGCCGCGACCGGCCTGCAGGTGGAGGTAGGAGTCGACGGCACCGCCGGCGGGTGCCTCGATCCGCACCACCCGTCCGACGGAGATGTTCTCCTTCAGGGTGATCTTCATCGTGTCGAGCTCGTCGGCCCGATCGGCCACGGCGTCGACGCCCTTGGCCGCCACCAGGTCGGCCAGCTCGTCCACGAAGGCGACGAACTGCTCGGACTTGGCCACGAAGTCGGTCTCGGAGCGGAGCTGGACGATCGACACGGCGCCGTCGTGGTTCCCGATGGCGACGGCACCCTCGGACGCCTCGCGGTCGGCCCGCTTGGCCGTGCTGGACAGGCCCTGCTCACGGAGCCAGGTCACCGCCTTGTCCATGTCGCCGTCGTTCTCCTCGAGTGCCCGCTTGGCGTCGAGCATACCGACGCCCGTGAGCTGCCGGAGCCTCTGGACGTCCTTGGCGGTGAATGCGGACACGGTCAGACCTCCTCGGTCGAAGCGGGTGCGGCAGGGGCCTCGGCGACCGGGGCCTCGGCGGGTGCGGCAGGGGCCTCGGCGACCGGGGCCTCGGCTGCGGGTGGGGCGGACTCCTCCGTCGTTGCGGGTGCGGCGGCTGCAGGTGCCGCCGGAGCCGGGGTCGGCGCAGGGGCGGCCGGAGCGGGGGCCGCAGGCGGCGCTGCCGCAGGGGCGGCCTTGGGCGCCGGGCGGTTCTGGGCGATGAAGCGCCCCTCGGTGACGGCGTCGGCCACCACGCGGCAGAGCAGTGCGCCGGAGCGGATGGCGTCGTCGTTGCCGGGGATCACGTGCGTGATCACGTCGGGATCACAGTTGGTGTCCACCACGGCGACGACCGGCAGTCCGAGCTTGTTGGCTTCGGTGACGGCGATGTGCTCCTTCTTCGTGTCGATCACGAAGATGGCATCGGGCAGCTTGTCCAGGCCGCGGATTCCGCCCAGGTTGCGCTGGAGCTTTTCCAGTTCACGGCTGTGCCGGAGCGCCTCCTTCTTCGGCATGGCGTCGAAGTCCCCGGCCTTCTGCATGGCCTCGAACTCCTTCATCCGCTTGACCCGGGTCGAGACGGTCTGGAAGTTGGTGAGCATCCCGCCCAGCCAGCGCTCGTTGACGTAGGGCATGCCGCACGCCTCGGCGTAGACGGCCACGGGGCCCTGGGTCTGCTTCTTGGTCCCGACGAACAGGATCGTTCCGCCGCCGGCGACGAGGTCCCGGATGTACCCGTAGGACTCCTCGATCCCCTTCATCGTCTGCTGGAGGTCGATCAGGTAGATCCCGTTGCGCTCTCCGAGGATGAACCGGCGCATCTTGGGGTTCCACCGACGGGTCTGGTGCCCGAAGTGGACGCCCGCGCCCAACAGCTGCTTCATGGTGACGACGGCCATATGACTGCTCCTTGTGACGGTTGATCCCCGACAGCAGCACCCCGTGGTGACGGGGCGACCGTGGACGCGGTCGGGTGCGACTAGATACCGCTCGGACGGCCCACCGGACGGCGGGACCTCCTCATGCTAGTGCGCGCCACCCCCGGCCTCCACTCGGGCTCTGCCGACCGGCACGCGGCCCGGACGCTCGCGGTGCGCCCTCAGGCGCCGGCCGGAGCGGCGGCGACCTTGGCCCCGCCGGCCAGCTTGCGGCCTGCGCCCTCGGGGCGGTCGGCGAGCTTGGCCCGGAGCTGGAGCACGGCCTTGGTGTGGATCTGGCACACGCGGCTCTCGGTCACCCCGAGGATGTCGCCGATCTCGGCGAGGGTCAGTCCCTCGTAGTAGTAGAGGGTGAGGACGGTCTTTTCGCGGTCGGCCATCTCGCTGACGGCCTTGACCAGGGCCTCCTTGGTCTCCTTGACCTCGTAGTTGTCGAGGGGCCCCGCGGTCGCGTCGGGGAGCGTCTCCCCGAGGGTCGACCGGTCCGAGTGGTCCCCGCCGCGGAACACCTCGTCGAGGGCGACCACGCCGACGAAGGAGATCTTGCGCAGTGTCGTCTGGAACTCCTCGTCGGACATCTCGAGGTCGGCCGCGACCTCGGCGTCGGTCGGGGTCCGGTGGAGGGTCGCCTCGAGCTTGGAGTAGGACTGCTCGACGGCCCGGGCCTTGGCCCGCACCGACCGGGGCACCCAGTCGATCGAACGGAGCTCGTCGATGATGGCGCCCTTGATCCGGGGCACGGCATACGTCTCGAACTTGATGTTGCGGGCCGGTTCGAAGCGCTCGATGGCGTCGATCAGGCCGATGATCCCGTAGCTGGCCAGGTCCGCTTCGTCGACGTGGCGGGGCAGGCCCACGGACACCCGGCCGGCCACGTACTTGACCACCGGGGCGTAGTGCACGATGAGCTGGTCGCGCAGCGCCCTGGCGCCCGTCTTCTTGTACTCGGCCCACAGGGTGTCGATCCCGTGCCCGGCCGTGTCGAGTTGCGTCGCCAATTCTCCCCTTAGGCCCGTGGATGCGTACCGGCGTACACCGAGCGCAGGCGCTCCTTGCTCACATGAGTGTAGACCTGCGTCGTCTGCAGGCTCGCATGACCGAGCAATTCCTGCACCACACGGAGGTCGGCACCCCCGTCGAGCAGGTGCGTGGCATAGCTGTGCCGGAGGGCGTGGGGGTGGGTCGGGACCGGTGAACGGCGGTCGAGGATCCGGCGCACGTCCCGCGGGCCCAGCCGGTTCCCCCGGGCGTTGAAGAAAAGGGCGCCCGCCGCCGGACCCGGTCGGGCCATGGCGGCACGGGGCTCGCCCAGCCAGGCACGGACCGCCGCCACACACCGGTCGTGGACGAGCACCTGGCGCTGCTTCGACCCCTTGCCGGTGACCGTCACCACCCCCCGCTCCAGGTCGAGGTCGTCCACGTCCAGTCCGCACAGCTCGGCCACCCGGATCCCGCTGGCGTAGAGGAGTTCCAGCACCGCGTCGTCGCGCACGTCCCGCGGGCCGGTTCCGGGCGTCGCCGTCCTCGCGCCGTCGTCCGTCCGACCGGTTGCGCCACCCGGCCGGGGCGGGTCGAGCAGCCGGTCGAGCTCGGCATGGCCCAGGACCCGGGGCAGCCGGGAGTCGGGCGCCGGGGCCGAGAGGCGGACCGACGGGTCGACCGCCACCACGCCGCGGCGGGCGCACCAGCCGAAGTAGGAGCGCAGGGACGCCGCCGTCCGGGCGATGGTCGCCTTGGCGTAGCGCCGGGTGGCCAGGAAGGCGAGGTAACGGCGGAGCGTGATCCGGTCGACGTCGCCGGGGCCGTGTGCTCCGCCGCGGGCCGCCCACTCGGCGAACCGCCCGATGTCGGAGGCGTACGCCCGGACGGTGTCCGGGGACAGGCCCGCGACCGAGCGGCGATAGGCCTCGATCTCCCAGTCCACCCCGTCGAGCGTACCGGCGCGCACCCTGCCGGTCGGTCATCCGGCCCGGCCACGGCCCGGTCGACCCGTCGGCACCCGCGCACGGGAGCGGAGGGCTATCGTCGGGCCGAGACATCACGGGTACCGATACCCCGGGGGATCCTGGGCATCGGCCGTACCCACGGGACAAGGAAGCACCGCATCGAAGCGGCGACCGGCGAGCGCCGGGAGCCACCGTCCAAAGGGGGACCATGACTGACCGCATCGACCGCCGCTCGTTCCTGGCCAGGAGTGCCGTCGCCGGCGCCGGACTCGCCGTGGCGGGCGCATCGGGCGGTCTGCTCTCCGCGTGCTCCAGCTCGAACTCCAGCTCCTCGACCACGGGGGGCGGCTCGACGGGGTCACGCCCCGACGGGGTCTCGACCGCCACCCCGAAGCGCGGCGGATCGCTCGTCTTCGGGGTCGACGCCGAAGAGAAGGGGTTCTCCCCGACCCAGGGCACCTTCGACGAGGTCGGGATCATGTACGCCCGCACGGTGTTCGACACCCTCATGATCCTCGACGCCAACGGCGAGCCCCAGCCCAACCTGGCCGAATCGGTGACCTCGAACGCCTCGGGCACGGTGTGGACGATCACCGTGCGGCCGAACGTGACGTTCCACAACGGGACCCCGTGCGACGGGGCCGCCGTGGCCGCCAACTTCAAGGCCCACCAGGCCTCCCTGCTGACCGGCCCCGCCCTGACGCCGATCCAGTCCATCGATGTGACCGGCCCCCTCGTGGTCACCATCACGATGAAGACGCCGTGGGTGCCCTTCAACTACTACCTGTGCGGGGGCATCGGCAGCCAGTTCGCCTTCATCGCCGAGCCCACCTGGCTCGCTTCGGGCAGCCAGACCAATCCGGTCGGGACCGGACCGTTCATCTTCCAGGACTGGGTGCCCAACGACCACTTCACCGCCACCCGGAACCCGAAGTACTGGCGCACGGGGATGCCCTACCTGGACAGCATCACCTACCGGCCCATCCCCGACCCCCAGCAGCTCCTGGCCAGCCTCAACTCCGGCGCCATCGACATCATGCACACCGACACGGCGTCGGACATCTCGCAGCTCCGGTCGAACACCTCGCTCGCCTACTGCGACGACTCGGTGAAGGTCGCCGGCGAGCCGGACATGTCCTGCATCCAGCTCAACCTGTCGAAGGCACCGTTCGACAACCTCAAGCTGCGCCAGGCGATGGCCTACGCCACGAGCTCCCCCCAGTACGTCAAGGTCATCGACGGCGGGGTGACCGAGCCCTCCAACGGGGTCTTCACCTCGACCTCCCCCTATTACCTGGCCGACAACGGCTACCCCGCCTTCAACCTGTCCAAGGCCAAGCAGCTGGTGTCCGAGGTCAAGGCATCGGGCGGGTCGGTCTCGTTCACGCTCGGCCACACCCCGGACCCCAAGGGCAGCCAGATCGGCCAGTACCTGCAGCAGCAGCTGCAGCAGGCGGGCATGACCGTCACCCTCCAGCCGATCCTCCAGGACTCGATCATCAACGTCGCCCTGACCGGCGCCTACCAGGCGCTCACGTGGCGCCAGTTCGGTGCGGTGAACCCCGACCTCAACTACATCTTCTGGTCGCCGACCAACGCCGACACACCCGGATTCGCCATCAACATGGCCCGCAACAACGACCCGGCCATGCAGACGGCGCTCCTCCAGGGCCGCTCGGCGACCGACAAGGCCGGACAGGTCGCCGCCTACCAGCAGGTGAACCGGCTGCTGTCGAAGGACATCCCCTACGTCTGGTACGCCCGGGCCGTGTGGGCCTTCGGTGCCGTCGCCAAGGTGCAGAACTTCAACAATCCGACCACGCCGGCCGGCAACAAGGCCTTCGGACAGATCGGCGGGTCCATCTGGCCCCAGCAGATCTGGCTCTCCTGACAGCCGGGCGACGCCCCGCCCGTCACCACCGGCCTGCCCGGTCCGGATGGCGCGGTCGTGCCATGATCGGGCCATGAGTCGCATCCTGATCGTCGAGGACGACGAGCGGATCCGGTCCTCCATGCGCCTCGCCCTCGAGGACGAGGGCTACACCGTCGACGGGGTGGGCAGCGGCGAGGAGGCCGTGGCCCGGTTCGGGACCGAGCCCTACGAGCTGGTACTCATCGACCTCATGCTCCCCGGAATCGACGGGTTCGAGGCATGCCGCACGCTGCGCCGGACGTCCACCGTCCCGGTCATCATGGTGACCGCCCGATCCGACACCCACGACGTGGTGGCCGGGCTCGAGGCGGGTGCCGACGACTACGTGACCAAGC
The DNA here is from genome assembly GCA_035534835.1 of Acidimicrobiales bacterium. Lineage (GTDB taxonomy): Bacteria > Actinomycetota > Acidimicrobiia > Acidimicrobiales > RAAP-2 > Bog-756. Next base: position 8,224 of record DATLRE010000165.1, on the reverse strand, counting down.
CGTTCGTGGCCAAGGAGCTGGCGGCGCGCATCCGCGCCCTGCTCCGGCGGTCGCGCCACGAGGGCGAGGAGTCCGCCCTCCTCAGCTTCGGCGACGTCGAGATCGAGCCCGACGCCGGCGTCGTCCGTCGGGGAGGCGAAGAGGTCCACTGCACCCGGACCGAGTTCCGACTCCTGTGCGAGCTGGCCAACCACCCGGGCAAGGTGCTGAGCCGCGAGCAGCTCCTCGAACGGGTCTGGGGCTACGACTACTTCGGCGACGGCCGCCTGGTGGACGTCCACGTGCGCCGCCTGCGCACCAAGGTGGAGCCGGACCCGGCCGTGCCCCGCTTCATCCTCACCGTCCGGGGCATGGGCTACAAACTGGCGGTCTGACCGGTGGCGCCCCCCGAGACCGGCGTCCGGTCGGGACGGAGGCGCCTGTCGGCAGGGCTCGGGCTGCGGGCCCGGGTGACCGTCACCTTCGCCGTCGGCGCCTTCGGGCTCTCCACCCTCATGGCCGGGATCACCTACTTCACGGCCCGGCAGGCCTTCCTCAACGAGCGCCACACGGCCGAGCAGCGCCAGGCGTTCGCCAACGCCGCCCTGGTGCAGAACGCCCTGCGCTCCCCCACCACCCAGGTGAACCAGCTGATCGAGTCGGTCGACACGTTGCCGGGGTCCCGGTCCGTGCTGCGGACGGGCGGACAGTGGTACGCCACCTCGATCTCGGTCGGCCAGAGCGCCATTCCTGCCGGCGTGCGGGCGCTCGTGCTGTCCGGCACGCCGGCGACCCAGCGGTTCACCCTGGCCGGCACCCCCCAGGAGGTCATCGGGGTCCCCCTGCCGGCCGTGCACGCCGCCTACTTCGAGGTGTTCTCGCTCGACGAGCTGGCCGGGACCCTGCGGGCACTGGCGGTGGCGCTGGCCGCCGCCGCGCTCGTGACCACCGTCGCCGGCGCCGCGGTGGGTCGGTGGGCCGCCTCGCGGGCGCTGCGACCGCTGGCCGGCCTGACCGACGCCGCGGTCGCCATCGCCGGGGGACAGCTCGACACCCGGGTCGAGTCCGGGGACGACGCCGATCTGGCGGAGCTGGCCGCCGCGTTCAACCGCATGACGGCGAACCTCCAGGACCGGATCGAGCGCGAGGCCCGGTTCACCTCGGACGTGAGCCACGAGCTGCGTTCGCCGTTGACCACGTTGACGGCCACCGTGTCGGTGCTGGAGCGCCACCGGGACCAGCTCGCACCGAGGGCCCGGAGCGCGCTCGACCTGTTGGACGGCGACCTCCGGCGCTTCACCCGCATGGTGGACGACCTGCTCGAGATCTCTCGCTTCGACGCCGGTTCCGCCGAGCTCTCGCTCGACGAGGTCGACCCCGGCGAGCTCGTCCGACGCGCCGTGGCCGCGTCGGCGCCGGTCGACGCCGACGGCGTCCGGCGTCCGTTCACCTTTCCCGTCGACGTCGGGCCGGGCGTCGAGGGCCTGCGACTGCAGGTGGACAAGCGCCGGTTCGAACGGGTCCTGGCCAACCTGGTGGAGAACGCCGCCCAGTACGCCGGCGGGGTCACCCGGGTGCTCGTCGAGCGCCAGCCGCCACTCGTGACGTACGCACCGTTCCCGCCGACCGCGATCCGGGTCGTCGTGGAGGACCACGGGCCCGGGATCCCGGCGACCGAGCGCGACCACCTGTTCGAGCGCTTCTACCGGGGCGGGAGGGCCGGTCAGCGGGCCTCGGGGGAAGGGACCGGTCTCGGCCTGTCGCTGGTGGCCGAGCACGTACGCCTCCACGGCGGCCGGGTGTGGAGCGAGGACGCGCCGGGCGGGGGGACCCGGTTCATCGTGGAGCTGCCGCTGCACCCGATGGGCGACGAAGACGAGCCGGCCGACGGGGAGCCCTCGTGACGGGGGCACGACGCGGCCGTCCCGTCCCCGGAGGTGCCCGGGTGGGCCTCCTGATGGCCGCGATCGCCCTGGGCGCGGCGGCGTGCGGGATCCCGACGGCGTCGTCCCCGACGCCCATCGCCCGGTCGGACGTCCCGTACCACCTGCTCGACCCGGCAACCACGACGACCACCACCGCACCCGGTGCGGCACCTGCCGTGGGAGTGGCCGAGCAGATCTACTTGGTGGCCCCCGACGGTCACCTGGTGGCGGTCACCCGCGAGGTCGCCGTCCCGGCCTCGCTGACCCAGGTGCTGGGTGCGCTCCTGGCCGGCCCCACCGCGACGGAGTCGGCCTCGGGAATCCTGTCGTACCTGGGCGACACCGGGGTCCAGGTCACGACCGACGCTGCCAGTGGGGTGGCCACCGTCCACTTCGCCACCGACCCGATCCAGGTGGTCGGGCCGGACCAGACGCTGGCCATCGCACAGGTCGTCTACACCGTCACCCAGCAGCCGGGCATCACCGGCGTGTCCTTCGAGATCGGCGGTACGCCGATCGAGGTCCCGACCGCGGCCGGGGCCCAGGTGCAGGGGCCGGTGGGCCGGGCCGACTACGCGCCCCAGGCGCCCCTTCCCTGAACGGCGCCCCGGGGGGGGTCAGGCCGCCGATGCCCAGGGCACCCGCGGGGCATCGGACCACAGGTGCTCGAGGTCGTAGTAGGCGCGCGCCTCGACCATGAAGACGTGCACCAGGAAGTCGCCGTAGTCCATGAGGACCCAGTCGGCGTCGTCCTTCCCCTCGACCCGCACCGGCGACCGGCCACTGGCCAGCTTCACCTGGCGCTCCACCTCGTCGACGATCGTCCGGACCTGACGGGAGTTCCGTCCGTTGGTCACGACGAAGGCGTCGGTCACCCCCAGGAGGTCACCCATGGCGAGGATGACCGTCTCCTCCCCCGACTTCGCGTCGGCGGCGCGGGCGGCCACCAGGCAGTCGTCGGGGACGGCGGGCACGGCGGACCGCACTGCGGACGTGGGCTCGGTGGTCGTCAAGGGTTGCCTCCTTCGGGCGCCGGGGCGCCGCGGGACGGGACCGGCGCCGACGCGGTGCGGTCGGCGACGGGCGCTGCGGTTGCTGCGGGTGGTACGGGATCCGGCGGGCCGGCCACGACCCGGGGCACGGCCGGCAGCGCCAGCGCGGCCGATGGGGTGAGTGGGCGGTACCGGGCGAGTGTGACCGTCACGATCGTAAGGCCCAGGCACAGCGCGACGATCGCGGCGCACAGCCAGGCGGTGCGGCGGCGCTGCCGGCGGGCCTCGCGGAGGGCCAGACGACTCCCGCCGTCGGCGGGCGAGTCGGGCGGGTCGGGGGCGTTCTGCGGCGGTGAGGTCTCGGACTCGGTGGGGGTCAGCCGCACAGTCATCTCCCCGTAGCGTACAGACCGCGCTCGGACACGCAACGGATGACGGCCTCGGGCACCGAGTCCCCCACCGGCTGACCCGCCTCGATCCGGGCCCGCAGGTCCGTGCTCGACACGTCCACCGGGGACACCTCCACATGGACGACCCGCCACCCCGGGGGCGGCTCGACGACGGCCACGCCCGGCCGGTCCACCACGGCGAGCGTGGCCAGGTCCCGCAGAGCCTCGGGCTCGTGCCACGTGTCGAGGGCGGCGACCACGTCCGTACCGACCACCACCACGACCTCGGCGCCGGGCTCCTCGGCCAACAGCTGCCGGACGGTGTCGACCGTGTAGGACGGTCCGCCCCGGTCGAGTTCGATCCGCGAGGGTTCGAGCCCGGGGTGGTCGGCGAGCGCGGCGGCAACCATGGCGTAGCGGTCCTCGGCCGGGGTCACCGGACGGTCCTCCTTCTGCCACGGCCGGTTGGCCACCACCACGAGCATCCGGTCGAGTCCGAGCGCGTTCCGCACGGCCTCGGCCAGCTCGACGTGTCCCCGGTGGATCGGGTCGAAGGTGCCGCCGAAGACCCCGATGCGGGGTCGGCCGGGTCGTCCGCCGTGCCGGGGAACGGGCAACTCAGGTACCGGCCAGCGCCGCCACCACGGGAGCGAAGGCCTCCATCTCCGCTTCGTGGACCACCACGTAGGAGAAGCCGAAGCGCTCGCGGCGCTCGACGAGCCGCTCGATGATCTGCTCGACGGTGCCGATCAGCGCGATGGGAGAACCGTCGACCTGTCCCGCCGTGACACCCATCACCTGTGCGAGCCGCTCGGTGGCGTCCTCACGGTCGGGCACGATCTGCACGAGGAACGTGAGGACCTGCAGCTCGAGATCGGCGAACCGCTCCCCCGCCGCCTCGCGGATCCAGTCGAGGCGACGGTCGTAGTACTCGGCGGTCGTCGTCTCGAGCACCTCGGGGCCGACGTAACCGGCCGCCAGGCTGGGGTTGACCCCCACGATGTCCGCCTCCCGGGCGGCGATCCCGAGCACCCGCCTGCCTCCGCCCCCGATGATGATGGGAGGGTGGGGCCTCCGGTGGGGCAGCGGGGCGCCCGTCGCCCCGGTGATCGTGTAGTGGTCGCCCGCGAACGTGCACTCGCCGGTGGACCAGAGCGACTTCATGATCACCAGGCTCTCGGCCATCCGGCCGATCCGCACGCCCGGGGGATCGTCGGGGATGCCGGACTGCTCGTAGTCCGTCGTCATCCACCCCGCACCCAGCCCGAACTCGACGCGTCCCTCGGACAGGAGGTCGAGGGTGGCCACCTCCTTGGCCAGCACGAGCGGGTGGCGGTAGTCGTTGCCGAACACCAGCGAGCCGACCTTCAGCACGGTGGTCGCCTCGGCGGCCACGGTCAGCGCCACGAGGGGCCCGAGCTGGTCCTCGAAGTGGTCGGGGATGAACAGGGTGGAGTAGCCGAGCCCCTCCACGGCACGGGCGAGGTCCCGCCAGGCCGGACCCGAGGAGGCGTTGGACAGTTGGACACCGAAGCGGAAGGGGGCCATGGAGCGAGCCTAGAGCCGGAGGCCGTACGCTGTGGGGGTGGCAGCGCCGGATCCCAGCCCCGAATCGACCGCACCCTGGACACCCGACTCGTGGCGATCGCGCCCCGCGGCCCAGCAGCCGACCTGGCCCGACGAGGCCGCCCTGAAGCAGGTCCATGCCAAGCTGGCCGGCCTCCCGCCCCTGGTCTTCGCGGGCGAGGCCCGCCACCTCACCGCGGCCCTCGGGCAGGCGGCCGACGGCCGGGCCTTCGTGCTCCAGGCCGGCGATTGCGCCGAGTCGTTCGCGGAGTTCACCGCCGACGGCATCCGCGACAAGCTCAAGGTCATCCTCCAGATGGCCGTCGTGCTCACCTACGGCGCAGGACTGCCGGTGGTCAAGGTGGGCCGGATCGCCGGTCAGTTCGCCAAGCCCCGCAGCTCACCCACCGAGCGGGTCGGCGACCAGGTGCTCGACTCGTTCCGGGGTCACATGGTCAACGACGACCTGCCCGAGCGCGGCGCCCGCGTCCCCGATCCCGCCCGCCTGGTCACGGCCTACGAGCAGTCGGTGGCGACGCTCAACCTGCTCCGGGCCTTCACCAAGGGTGGGTTCGCCGACCTGAGCCAGATCCACGCATGGAACCAGCAGTTCGTGGCCTCGTCGACGGAGGGCCGGCGCTTCGAGGACATCGCCAAGGGGATCGACGCCGCGCTCCGCTTCATGGAGGCCTGCGGCATCAACCTGACCGCCGAGGACACGCTCCACCAGGTCGACTTCTGGACGAGCCACGAGGCCCTCATCCTCGACTACGAGGAGGCGCTCACCCGTCGGGACTCCCTCACCGGTGACTGGTACGACTGTTCGGCCCACATGCTCTGGGTGGGCGAGCGCACGCGCCAGCTCGACGGTGCCCATGTCGAATTTCTCGCCGGGATCCACAACCCCGTGGCCTCGAAGATCGGCCCCTCGGCGACGGCCGACGACATCGTGGCCCTGTGCGAGCGGCTGAACCCCGGTCGGGTCCCGGGCCGGCTCACGCTGATCGGCCGGTTCGGCGTCGAGGCCATCGACGACCACCTGCCCGCGCTCGTCCGGGCCGTCGAGGCCGAGGGCCACCCGGTCGTCTGGATGTGCGACCCGATGCACGGCAACACCTTCACGGCCGAGGGTGGCCAGAAGACCCGGGCATTCGACGACATCATCGGCGAGTTGCAGCGATTCTTCCAGATCCACCGGGAGATCGGAACGTGGCCGGGCGGCGTCCACGTCGAGCTGACCGGGGACGACGTGACGGAATGCCTCGGAGGGGTCGAGGACATCGTCGAGGGCCAGCTGGGTCAGCGCTACACGACCGCGTGCGACCCCCGGCTGAACGGGCGCCAGGCGCTCGACCTGGCATTCCGCATCGCCGAGCTGCTCCGGAACTGAGCCGCCCCGGTCGGGAACGGAGCAGACGGGCCGAGGAATCGCAGGTCAGCGGGGGGTCGTTGCTTCACTCCTCCCAGACCTCCACAATGGTTCCCGCGCCCGGGGTCGTCCCCCATCCCGGCCGGCGGCACTTCCGCCAGCCTGCCACGGGCAATGCAACTCGACCAACGGAGCCACGCTTCCCATGCCGCACATCCACGCCCCTGCCACGCATGCCTCCGGACGCCCGCTCCCCCGGGCGCGACGCTCACGAGGAGTCGTCGTCGTGGCGGTGCTCGGCGTGCTCACGGCGCTCGGCGTCCCGACCGGCGCAGGGGCGGTCGCCCCGACGGCCACGTCGGCAGGGGTCGCCGCGCCTCGGGTGCAGCAGACGGCGGTGACCTCGGTGTCGGCGTACTGGGTCGTGGCGAGCGACGGAGGCGTGTTCTCGTACGGGGGGACCCCCTTCTACGGTTCGACCGGGAACATCCGGCTCAACAGGCCCGTGGTGGCCATGGAGCCCACCTCCCCCACCGACTCGGGCGGGTACCGCCTCGTCGCCTCGGACGGGGGGATCTTCTCCTACGGCGATGCCGGGTTCTACGGGTCCACGGGCAACATCCGACTCAACCAGCCGATCGTGGGCATGGGCACCACCAGCGACGGCGGCGGGTACTGGCTGGTGGCGGCCGACGGCGGCGTGTTCACGTTCGGCGACGCCAACTTCTTCGGGTCGATGGGCGGGACCCACCTCAACAAGCCGATCGTCGGCATGGCCACCACCGGCGACAACGGCGGGTACTGGTTGGTCGCCTCCGACGGTGGGATCTTCGCCTTCGGCGACGCCGCGTTCTACGGGTCGACCGGGAACCTGACCCTGCAGAAGCCCGTCGTGGGAATGGCCCCCACCCAGGACCACCGGGGGTACTGGATGGTCGCCTCGGACGGCGGGATCTTCGCCTACGGGGACGCCCCGTTCTACGGGTCGCTGGGCAACGTGCCCCAGAGCCGGCCGATCGTGTCGATGACGACCACCGCCGACGGCGCGGGCTACTGGTTCACGAACGACAACGGCGCGGTCACCGCCTTCGGCGACGCCACCTACTGGGGCTCCGCCCCCCAGGTCCTCACACAGCCCGTGGTCGGGATGGCCCAGGCCAGGGGGAACGGCTCGTTCACCGGGTCGTCGTACCCGTCGGGCAGCTACGGCTACGACATCTCGAAGTACCAGTGCCCGGGGACGACGAACGGACTGCCCCCTGCGCCGCACACCATCGGCATCGTCCAGGTCGAGGAGTCCGGCTACCCGGTCAATCCGTGCCTCGCCCAGCAGGCGGCCTGGGCCGGCGCCGGCCTGAACCTGTACGTCTACCTGAACTTCGGGCTCAGCGCCTCGAGTGCGGACGCCTGGTGCACGACGTCGGCGTCGCCGGCTTCGTGCAATTACGGGTTCAACGCCGCCGTGCAGGCGTTCCACGACGCGCAGTCCGCCGGGGTCGTCACGTCGGTGGCGTGGTGGCTCGACGTGGAGGACTCGTCGTTCAAGGGGAACCAGGCCGGGAGCGCGGCGCTGGTCCAGGGAGCCATCGACGGACTCCACTACGCCGGCATCAACAGTGTCGGCATCTACGCCAGCCCCGGCAACTGGAGCTCCCTCGTCGGCAACTACCGGCCCGCCGTCCCCTACTGGGCGGCCGACTGGGGACCGCTCCCGTGGGTCACCTGCGGCAACGTGACGGTGCTCTACTCGGGCCTTCCCACGGGCCCCGTGCAGATCGTGCAGTACAGCAGCCCCTCGGCGCAGCTCTCCCTGGGGGGGATGGACGCGGCGCACTACGACGACGACTACGCCTGCTGATCCTCGGCCTTCGGTGAGTCGCCGGGCGGTTGCAGACCGGCGCGGACGACGAGGTGACCGCGGGCCACGGTCCGCGCGGCGTGGGTGCGCACCAGAGGTGACGACGAGAGCACCGAGACCTCCTGCACCAGGTCGGAAATCGCCTC
>DATLRE010000164.1:0-6922 GCA_035534835.1 Acidimicrobiales bacterium | reverse complement strand
CCCCCCCGCATCCACCGCGGTCCTCACAGCGCTGTGGGGACTGGCTCTGGTCGTGACGGTCGTGCTCGTCCACCAGCGCTACCGGGACGCGCTCTCCGGCAGCATCGGCGCGGACTTCCTGATCTACCTTCACGCTGCCCGGCTCGTGGCGGCGGGACACAGTCCGTACTGGAACAGTGGCACGTTCGTCTACCCCGCGACGCTCGCCCTGCTCCTCGCCCCGTTCGCCCATGCCGAACCGCTCCGTGTCTTTCGGGGCTGGACGGTGCTCGAGCTGGCTGCGCTACTCGTGGGCATCGGGGCGTTCGTCGCCACTGTGGCGCCGGAGCACCGGGCGTGGCTTCGGCCGATCCTGTTCACCTTCTGCGCGGTGACGGTCTTCCACTTCTGGCCGCTCACCATCGGTTTGTACCTCGGTCAAGCCGACGCCTTCGTGTTCGCTGCCCTCATGCTGTCGTCGTGGGCAGCCCGTCGAAGCTGGCCCGCCACCCGTGACACGTTCATCGGAGTCTCCGGGCTCCTCAAGACGTGGCCGGCCGCCGCCGTCGTGTCCGAGTGCCAGCAGGGAACCGAGCGTCGGTTGCGGACGGTGGCGGCAGTTGCGGTGACCGTCCTCATCGCTCCTGTACTGGCCGTGGCCCTCGGCGGCGGACCCGACTCGTCGACTTCGCGAGGTCGGTCGTCTCCGCCGGGTCCCAGCATCTCGTCAACGATTCCGTGTCGGGGGTACCGAGCCTGCTGTTCTCGAACAGCGGCTTGGCCCCTCCGGTCGTCGTCTCCGCCCCCCTCCAGGTGCTGGGCACGGGGGCGTTGCCGGCCTGGGTCGGCGCCCTCGTGGTCGTCGCCCTTCGCAAACCCGGCGACCCGGCCCTGTGTACGTGGAATGTGACGTTCTGCATCGTCCTGCTGCTTCCGGTGTCGCACCTGGCCTACGCGCTGTACTGCCTGCCCGTCCTGTGGTTCTGGGCATCGCGCCTCGTCGGGGGTAGGGGACTCACCTGGGGACGGTTCCTGGTGCCGACCGTGCTGTTGCTCTGGTGGTCGTCCGGACGAGGGCGTGGCCGGACTCCGGTTCGTCCCCGGCGATCGGCGTCGTGCGGTACTGCGTGGTGTTCGCCGCCGATCTCGTGGCCTGTACGGCGTCGGTGATCGGTGCACGCGTCCAGCACCTGCACGGACCGGGCGGGATCACGGGTCCCGTCCCGTCGCCGGCGGTTCCGGCCGGATCGACCTGATCGGCCTGTCGTCCCCGACCTGGCGAACGCCGGACGGGCCCGGTCGGGAACCCGACGGAATCATCCGCGCCCGGCGGTGCGAGGGCCGGTCGCCCAGGCCTGCAGGAGCTCGGTCGCCCCGGAGCGCAGTCGTTCGACGACGGCTGCGGCCGGAAGCGACGCAAGGATCCCACCCACACCCTGGCCGGCGTCGACGGGTGCGACCCCGTGGGTCCCGGGGGCACGGGCGGCGACGAGTTAGGCCGCCTCCTCCCGGTCCGCCACCAGGACTTCTTCCCGCACCGCCCCGCGCTCCCAGACCTCGCTCCGGAGGATCCGCTCGGGAAAGCGGTCGGGCCACGGATGACCGAGCGCGAGGTCGAACACCCGGGTCGTCACGGTGTCCGTAGCCGATGCCGCGACGAGCGCGGTGCGAGTGGCGTCGGAGGCGAGGGACTCCGGACATGCGGCAAACGCCGTCCCGATCCACGCGCCGGAAGCCCCGGCGGCCTCCGTTGCCGGCGGCCGTTCACCCACTCGACGCACCCCGACACCCGGGGCGATGGGACCCTCCGTCGAGGACGGCACCGCATGCGACACAGACCTGTCCGGACCAGCACGCGGTCTCGCCGCCCTCGTGCGACGCGCCCGGCCCCGGGCGAAGCCGGTCCCCGTCCTCGTCCACGGTGGTCGGGGACCGTCCCGATCGACGGTCGACGGCGAGGAAGTCGATGGCGAACCGAACCGGTCCGAGCGGCGTCACGTAGTGCGGGACCTCGGGAGGTATCGCAGTCTCCGTGCCGGGATCCAGTACGACGTCGTACGTCGGTTCGGTCAGGAGGACGAATCGCAGGGTCCCGTGGAGGACGCGGAGCCGTCCCCAGGTTCCCGGTCCCACGCGATGGGCACCCAGCAGGGCGGCCGGCACGGTGTCGTCGGTCCATTCGGGACCGGTGCGGACGAACCGGAGGTCGTCCGGCATCTCGGCACGTGCGCACAACGGGCAGGCGAGGGCGGTCCCGATCCGCTCCGCACGGGTCTCCTCCGTCTCCACCCACGCACGGACCTGGAACGGAGGGCGGTGACGGACGTGCTGGTCGTGCCCGCACGCCAGCTCGGCGACCCACTCACCCTCTCCATCGAGGTGGAAGCCCGTGATCGCTCGCTCCACGGTCCAAGGGTACCGTCACGGCCGACCGGAGGCCCCAGTCCCCGCTCCGGTTCGCGGAGGATGGAGCCGACGCCACTACGGGGATGCGGGCCGGTCCGGGTGGCATCCTCCGAGGGAGTCCGGGTGCGAGCTCCCCGTGGCCAACGTGGGAGGTAGGCAACGTGAACGATCCAGTGGACCTGATCTCCAAGGCCGGCGCGGTCCTCGGCGACGGCGAGTCCGTGATGGCCGCCGGGATCTTCGCCCGGAAGGACGACTATCTGGCCGTGGGCGGGGCCGCCGCCATGCATGCCAGCCGATCCGCACTTGCTGCGTCGCGGGGGCTCACCGTCCGAATGCTGGTGGCGGTCACGACCGGACACATCCGGCTGCTCGACTGGATCACCGGATCGGTACCGTCGGAGGTGCTCGCCTCCTTCGACCGGTACGCCACCGCGGTCAAGGTGACCAGATTCGGGCTGAGCCGCCACGTGGAGCTCACCGATCCGGCGTCGGGCCGCTCCCTGGTGCTGACCGGATCGACCGCACCGTTCGTCTCCGAGTCCAAGGGGGACAAGGCGGTCCTGCGCGCCCTGACGGAGGCAGGTTGACCGCCGAGTCGGGGCTGCCGCCCACCCGCCCGCCGGCCGGGTCGACGGGTCGTCGAGTCACCCGCGAGAATGCGGAGGGGGCGGATGCCGACCGGGTGCCACGACGACGCGGGTGTGCGATTCGCCGGATCAGCGTCCGCGCTGCATGCCTGTGTCGTGCGGTGACCGGCTGCCCGGCTCGTGCCACGACCGACCGCAGTCCTCGCAGCGGTGGGGCGGCGGGTGGCCGGGAGGCAGGTCGCACTCGCACTGGTCCAGCTTGCGGGCGTCGGCCGCGCCACAACCGCTCATCGTCGGACCTCCGACCGCTCCACGTGCACCATCGGTCCAGGATACGGTGCCGGCGCCACGTCGGGAGCGCACCCGTGGGGAAGGCGGGGTCGTCACCGCGCCGTCGTGACGGGCCGCACGGGTCGACCGGGACCCGGGTGGCGACGCGCCGGTTGGCGCGGTGGACTCCGTGTGCGATGTTGGTGCAGGTCGCCACGGGGGACGGGGGTGCGGACATGAAGTGTCGGCAGGTCAGTTTCTTCCTCGAGCCGGACCTGGTCCCGGCCGCCGTGGCGTCGATCACGGACGACGTCCTCCCGCGGTTCCTCGCCCTCGCGCACTTCCGGGGGTACGTGGCCATGCAGTCCGACGACCGTCTGCGCCGCGAGATCGTGGTGACGTCGTTCTGGGACGACGGCCTGGCCGAGTCGGAGGAGGCGTCCCTCGCCTTCGTCGAGGCCGTCCAGCACGCCGCCGGGACGAATCCGGCACGCCGGACGTTCGAGGTGCTGGGAGCGGTGGTGGTCGACCCGTCCAGCCAGGAGCCGGTGGACCTGGTGTGAGCTGTCGGCCGCCGGACGGTGCGCTGCCCGACGAACCGGCCGTGGTCGTGCTGGAGAGGGTCGAGGCGCGCCCGACCTGAGCCCGAGTGCCCCGTGCGCACACCGCCGACCGGGCGCGGTCGTCCGGCCGGCGGGGCCTAGACCTCGATGTTCTTCCCTCGCATCACGTAGGTGTCGGGCTCGGGGAAGCAGAGCGACTCGTGTCCGTCCGAGTCCCACTTGACCAGGTAGGGCGGGCTGCCATCGCTGCTTCGGACCTCGACGATCGTGCCGAGCTGCTGGCCGAGCCCCGCGTGCAGCCCGCCCCTCATCAGACGGTCTCCGACTTCTGCGTACATGGCGCCTCCTTGCCGTGGCCTGTCCCGGCCATCGTGCGCCGCCCGCCGCCGCAGATCAAGGGCCGAACGACCACTGGTCGTGCTCACGCCCCCGCGGACGGCGTCCTGGCCGACATCGTCACGAAGTCGCGTGCCCACCACGCCTCGAAGAACGTCGCGGGACCCTGCACCGTCGCCGGGACCAACCGGACCCCGTTGTCGGGCGAAGCCAGGCCGCCGGGCATGATCGGGTCGTAGGTGACGAACACGGTCCACGACGGGTTGATGTCGAGCTCCATGCCCCGCACGACCCCGGCGCGGACGAGGAGCGCGGCCAACTGGGCCGGTGCGAGCAGGGGCCCGGTGGCGTAGACCAGGGCGCCGTCGGCGGTGACCCCGGCACCCGATCGCCACTGCTGTTCGACGCCGGGCACGGAATGGGCGCACGAAGTGGCGCCGCACGTGTTGCCCCACGCCTGCCAGTCCGGTCCGGTGGCCTGGGCCGTGGGTCGGCCGTCGGCCACGAGCGGGACCAGGTTCTGGCGCACGGCGACGACGTCCGGCGTCATCGTGACGTCCGTACCCCAGGCACCGACGTCGACCGTCCCGTCGGTCCGCACGACCAGCGACGCCGCCCCGGCCACGAGTGGGACCACCGTCCGGCCCTCGGTGTAGTAGCCGCCTCCCGCCGAATCCATGAGGAATCCGCCGTTGAACGCCGCCACCAGCGAGCCGGCGTCGGCGGGCTGGATGGGCGCGGTGTAGCGGTAGGGCCCACCGCCCGGGCTGCCCGACCCCGAGTACAGGCGGGCCGTCAGCAGGCGCGTGTCCATCCAGGCCACGCCGGCAGGCTCGGAGCCGCCCGGCGGCACCAGCGCGGTCTCGTAGACGGCCGGGGTCCCGTCGACGAGCCGGCCGGCACCACGCCACTGGCCCTCGCCCGGTGTGGCGAGCGCGGTGAACGGGGCAAGCGTGGCGGGCGGCGCCAGCGGGGTTCCGAGCGCGCCGGAAGGCGGACGCGCGGGGACCGCCGGCACGGTGGTGGACGACCGGTCGGTCGGTCCCGGGGCCCCGGCTGCCCGCGGGTGGGACGGCGAGCCGGGGCCGCATGCGGTCAGGACGACGACGGCTACGAGCGGGCACGCCCGGGCGACGGTCCCGGCCCAGGATCGGGTGGTGGCGCCCATCCGGTCGACCGGGTCTCAGGCCCCGGTGTCCGACGGGCGACCCTCGATCACCGGTTCCAGGCGACGGTCGGGCACCAGCCACGTGATCGCCACCGTTGCGTACAGGGCGAGCGCCAACCAGCTCGAGACGAAGGCGCACGCCGCCCCCAGGGCGAACAGGACGGGGGAGAGCTTGCCCTTCACGTCGCGTCCGAGCGCCGTCCGCAGCGCCGAGTCGGGACCCTGCGAGCGGACGATCACGAGCTGCAGGATGTAATAGGCGATGGCCGCGAGGATCTGCACGACGCCGTAGGTGATCACCGGGACCCGGGCGAAGTGCTCCACGGACATCCACCGGGTGGCGAAGGGGAAGAGCGACAGCCAGAACAGGAGGTCGAGGTTGGCCCACAGGATCCCACCGGTCACGCGGTCCACCGTCTTGACCAGGTGATGGTGGTTGGCCCAGTAGATGCCGATGAAGACGAAACTGAGCACGTAGGCCAGGAGCGACGGCAGCACGGACCGCAGCGCACCGACCGACGAGCCCGCCGGCAGGCGGAGGTCGAGCACCATGATCGTGATGATGATGGCGAGCACGCCGTCACTGAACGCTTCCATCCGTCCGGGCGTCATGGAGGCACCCTATGCGGGACCCGCCACCGCCGGCGTCCGGTCACCGAGCGGTCGGCCACCACGGCGTGAGCAGGCGCCGGGTCGGGGCGGCGGCTACGGCAACGGGGTGCGGGACGAGGTAGGACTACGTGTACCCGAGCGCCTGCGATCGCCCTACCGAGGAGTCCCATGTACCGATTGGTGAACGTCGACGACCGCGCCGCACTCGAGGACGACGGGAGGTGGTTCGACCTGGCCGCCCTGTCGGGCGACCCCGCACTGGCGGATCCGATGACCGCGGTGGCACGGGCCGCGGACCTCCACGGGCTCGCCGAGCGCTGTGCGGCGGCCGAAGCGGACGGGACGGTCGACGGGGCGCGTCTCGGCCCCCCGGTGCCCCGACCCCGCCAGGTCTTCGGTATCGGACTGAACTACCGCGACCACATCGCAGAGGGCGGCATGGAGCGGCCACCGGCACCGCTCACGTTCACCAAGTTCCCCAGCTGCATCGTCGGTCCTCACGACGAGGTGCCCCTGTCCGGCGCCCTGGTCGACTGGGAGGCGGAGCTGGTAGCCGTCATCGGGACCCGGACGACGGCGGTCCCGGTGGACGAGGCCTGGGGCGCCGTGGCCGGCCTGATGCTGGGCCAGGACATCTCGGACCGGGGGGTCCAGTTCACCGGCAGTCCCGCCCAGTTCTGCCTGGGGAAGAGCTTCGCCGCCTACGGGCCGGTCGGCCCGGCGCTCGTGTCGGTCGACAGCTTCGAGGACCCCGACGACATCGGCCTGTGGTGCGACGTGTCCGGCGAGCGCATGCAGGCGTCGCGCAGCGGCCTGCTCCTCTTCTCGGTCCCGACGCTCGTCGCCTACCTGTCGTCGGTCACCACCCTGTACCCGGGCGACCTGATCTTCACCGGGACGCCGTCCGGGGTGGGTATGGCCCGGGGCCGGTTCCTCGTCCCCGGCGATCTGGTGGTGACCGGCGCCGAGGTGATCGGCGAGCTGCGCAACCCGTGCGT
>DATLRE010000163.1:0-7188 GCA_035534835.1 Acidimicrobiales bacterium | reverse complement strand
GTGAAGGTGGCCGGCTGGGTGAGGCTGGACCGGGACCACGTCCCGGTGATGGCCATGCCGTCGCGCAGCACCACCACCGGACCGGATCCGGTGGCCGTCACCTCGACCTCGCGGCCCCCCTCGCTGTTCTCGGCCCACGGCCCGATGAAGGTCGGCACGGTCATCACGACGACGTTGGTGGCCGCGGTCTGACTGCCGTCGACGAGCTTGTCCGGCACACCCGAATAGGCCCGCAGGTAGTTGGAGCCGGACGGGTTCCACGTCCAGGTCACGTCGGCCTCGGTGGAGAAGGGGATGTGGACGCCGAGTCCGGATGCGGGCACCGCACCGGTCGGGGGCACCGCCGAAAAGGTGAAGATCGGCGCCGGGGGCGTGCTGTCGGACGGGACCGTCGACCACACGGACGCCGTGTCGGTGAACGTGTCGTAGGGGGCGTACCGACCACCGGGGTGCAGGGTGATCGACCCCATGCCGCCGTCGAGGATGTTCTTGTCCTGGATGGGAGCGTTGGCGAGGAGGTTCAGCACGGGGTTGATCCCGCCGGCGTGGACGAAGACGGGGTTGGACAGCTGCGACAGGATGCCCACGTCGGGCTGCCGGGCGGAGCGGAGGTCGCCGACCTGGGACGCCCCCTGGCACTGGAAGACGGCGACGAGGCGGGTGTACGAGCCCTCGACCGGCTCCTCGAACACGACGTCGGCGTGGTTCAGCCCTGCCGAGGGCCGGTCGTCGGTGTAGTTGCCGATCTTGGCCGCCAGCGCGGGACGCGGCGGTACGGTGCCACCGGGCGCGGGCGTCCCGGTGAGCGGGCAGGTGGCCACGACCGGCGCCGCCGTGGTGGCCGTCGTGGTGGTGGGGGCCGACTTCTTCGCGGCGGGGGAACCTCCGGCGATCACGGCGGCCAGCACGCCCCCGACGACGACGAGGAGCGCGGCGGCTCCGAGCACGTACCACTTCGTCCACGACGAGCCCGCACGCTGGTCGCGCAGCTCCTTGCGGGACAGCACCGACGGAGGTCCGTCGCCGGTGCCCCCGCCTCCGCCGCCGGCGGTGCCGGAGGTGTCCGGGGGGCCGGATACGGCGCCGCCGGGAGGCTCGGGTGCCCGCTCGGGGGTTCCGTCAGGGGTCTCGGGTGTGGTCGGTTCGTCGTCCGGCATCAGGGTGACGCTACTTCGGCCGGAGCAGGCCGCCGGTCAGTGCGGGGGTCCACCATCGAACATGCGTTCGGGTCTAGAGTGGCGGTGACGTACCGCAGCACACGTCGAACCGCAGTCGAACCCGCTCGCACATCCGGGCGGCCGATCCACCGGACCCCGGCCCCGGGGACCCTCCGGGGGACGGGCGTCACACCCCTTCCGTACGGTCGGCCGGGTCCAGTGAACGACAGCACCGAGGAGAAGCAGACAAGACATGGAACGTGACAAGGCACTCGACATGGCCCTGGGGCAGATCGAGAAGCAGTTCGGCAAGGGATCGATCATGCGGATGGGGGAGAACCTCCACATGAACATCGAAGCCATTCCCACGGGGGCCCTCGCCCTCGACCTAGCCCTCGGCATCGGGGGGCTCCCCCGGGGCCGGATCGTCGAGATCTTCGGTCCCGAGTCGTCGGGCAAGTCGACGCTGGCCATGCACGTCGTGGCCGAGGCCCAGCGCAACGGCGGCATCTGCGCGTACATCGACGCCGAGCACGCCATGGATCCCGTCTACGCCAAGGCCATCGGCGTCAACATCGACGACCTCCTGATCTCCCAGCCCGACACGGGCGAGCAGGCCCTCGAGATCGCCGACATGCTCATCCGCTCGGGTGCGCTCGACGTCCTGGTCATCGACTCGGTCGCCGCCCTGACCCCCCGCGCCGAGATCGAGGGGGAGATGGGGGACTCCCACGTCGGCCTGCAGGCCCGGCTGATGTCCCAGGCCCTCCGCAAGCTGACCGGCACGCTGTCGAAGTCCCGGACGATCGCCATCTTCATCAACCAGCTGCGGGAGAAGATCGGCGTCATGTACGGCTCGCCCGAGGTGACCCCCGGTGGCCGGGCGCTGAAGTTCTACTCGTCGATCCGCCTCGACATCCGGCGGATCGAGACCATCAAGGACGGGGCCGACCAGGTCGGCAACCGGACCCGGGTCAAGGTGGTCAAGAACAAGTGCTCACCGCCCTTCAAGCAGGCGGAGTTCGACATCGCCTTCGGCAGGGGGATCAGCCGTGAGGGCTCGCTCCTCGACGTGGGCGTGGAGCTCGGCTTCATCAAGAAGTCCGGTGCGTGGTTCACCTACGAGGGCGAGCAGCTCGGGCAGGGCCGGGAGAACGTCAAGAACTTCCTGACCGAGAACCCCCAGCTCATGGCTGAGGTCGACGAGCGGATCCGCGACCACCTGGCCGCTCAGAACGCGGCCAAGGCCGCCGAGGCCGCGGGCGAGCCACTCCCCCCCACGGACGATCTGCTGCTCGACGACGAGCCGATCACGCTGAGCGACTGAGCAGCTGCTCCGACCGGCGCGCGGTCCGGGTCCAGCCACTGCGGCCGGCCCGGTCCGGCGCGTCGCCACCGACGGCCGACGCTCCTCCCGCCATCGGACCTCCGGTCACCCCGGATGGAGCACGGTCCGCCACGTCCCCTTCGACGGGTTGGTGATGCTGGCCGGGGCCGTCCCGAGCACCGAGTAGACGTTGAGCATGATCCGCTGCAGGTGCTCGGTCACGCCCGGCACCGCTGCCGGTAGGACGTTCGGGGGGATGAGCGGCGCGTCGGCCAACTGGCCCACCCACGACGCGTTCCCGGTGTTGAGGACCCCGCCGCCGCCGGGCGCCGTGAACCAGGTGATGTCCGAGTAGTTGTCGTGCCGGTTGGGGACCGGCGAGTGGGCGATGATGTCGAGATCGGCCGGTGCGGACGGGCCGGGGACGTACCGGTCGAACTCGCCCTGGATCACCCGCGGCAGGTGCTGGCCGGCCGTGAGCCCGGTGCCGGCGAACACCCACGAGGTCGGGACGGTGATGACCAGGTCGGCGTTGGCCTCGACGTCCTGGTACATGCTCCCCGTCAGGGTCGACTCCGGGTCCGACACCGGTGGCTGGTCCCAGTTCACCGTGACCAGTGCACTGTTCACCCGGCTCATCGGGTCCTCGGCGGCCGACTTGTAGCAGACGACGTGGCGGTCCGGTCCGAGGGGCGACGGTTCCAGCCGGATCTGCCGGTAACAGGCGTTGGCGCCCAGGAAGGCGATGTTGAGACCCTGCTGCAGCGCGGTCTGGGCGTTGTTCCGCATCGGTGCCGACCAGTACTCGTCGTGGCCGAGGCTGATCAGCGCCCGGTGGTTCGGGAGGACCTCGGGTCGCTCGTGGAGGTCCACGTCCGTCCAGTACGACACGTCGAGCCCGAGCTTCTCGGCCTGGAACACGACCGGGAGCTCGTTGCCCACGAAGTCGGCCGCGCCCGAGGCCCAGTCGTGGCTGTAGGGGCGGTCGTAGGAGACGATCCGAGCACGGTCCGCATAGGTACCGCCCCCCGACGCCTGGGTGTAGGTCAGTGCGCCACCCTTGTTGCCGTAGTAGAGCGAGTACCCGCCCCAGCGGTTGTACGCCTGCCAACTGGTCACGCCGTGCATGACGAGGAGCGCGGCGTCGGACCTGTCGTCCCGTACGCAGAGGGGGACGAACCCCTGCTCGCCACCCGATCCCACCAGCTTCAACAGGTAGGCACCCGGCGGCCACGTCGCGTCGATGGCGACCGGGAGCGAGGGCGTCCACTGGCACTCGACGGTGTTGGTGGGCGCGAGGAGCTGCGGTGGGCCCTGGCGCGCCCCGGGCACCTCGGCCGACGTCCACACCCGGCGGGCGCCGATGCCCTGGTAGTAGCCCATGCGGAACGCCTCGACGTGGAAGGTCGGCGCCTTGGTGCTGACCCGGAGGGTGACCGTGTCGCCCACCTGGGCGCTGACCCGGTCGGCGTAGCCCTCCATGTCGCCGGCCGCCTGGGGTGTGGTCACCCACCAGGCGTCGCCCGTCCGGAGGTTCTCGGTGACGATGGCCGGCGAGGTCGGGAGCATCACGCCCTGCACATCGGTGAGCCGTGCCCCCGGGGGAACGGACGTGGTCGTGGAGGTCGATCCGTGGGGGTTGGTCGTGCGTGCGTCCCGCGCCGCCACCGGGTGGGCGCCGGCTCTGCCCCCCTCGACCTCGACGCCGACCGCAGCGGCCGCGACGACGGCGCCACCGGCCGCGGTCCAGCCCAGGAAGCGCCGCCGGCTCATCGTCGAGCCCCCGCCGTTCCCGTCGGTCCCGCCGGTGGCGTCCGGATGTGAATTCGGACTGTGGGCGCCGGTTCTGCTCATGGATCGGTTGTGATGCCCTGCCGTCCGCCCGCCCCGGTGGGCGGTTCCCGGTCGGAGGGGATCGGACAACGATAGCGACCCGCCGGGGTCGCGGAGGTTCACCCGGGCCCGACGGTGGCCCGCATCGGGCCGACCGTCTTGGCGGGCGCGGGCCGGCCGTGCGTACGCTCGGTCGTCCACCGGACACCGGGCGGAGCGCACCGCATCCGCCGCGGCACGAAGGAGCCACCTCATGGAGTTCGGAATCATCCCGCCCGTCCGCACCGGAGCCACGGCCGACCCGGACTGGATGACCGCGTTCGCGCGGCACGTGGAGGCCGTCGGCTTCGAGTCCCTGGTGATGGTCGAGCACGCCGTGGTGATCTCGGACTACACGAGCACGTACCCCTATGCGGCGTCGGGGAGGATGCCGCTGCCCGACGACTGCCGGATCCCCGATCCGCTCGACCTCATGGCCTTCCTGGCCGCGGTGACCGACCGGATCACGCTGGCCACCGGGGTCCTGGTGGTCCCCAACCATCAGCCGGTCGTCCTGGCCAAGCGCATCGCCACGGTCGACGTGCTGTCCCACGGCCGGGTGCGCATGTGCCTGGGCGTCGGGTGGATGGAGGAGGAGCTGCGGGCCACGGGCGCGGACCCCCGGACCCGCGGGCGCCGGACCGACGAGACCATCGAGGCCATGCGCGCCCTCTGGGCCGACGCCGGGCCCGAGGGCGCCTCCTATTCCGGTGACTTCGTCCGGTTCGCCCACGCCCATTCGTTCCCCAAGCCCGTCCGCCCCGGCGGCGTGCCGCTCCACATCGGCGGGCACAGCGAGGCCGCCGCACGCCGGGCGGGACGCCTCGGCGACGGGTTCCAGCCCCTCGGACTGTCCCCGGAGGATCTCGCCCTCCGGATCGCCCAGATGCGCGACGCGGCAGAGGCCGCCGGCCGGGACCCGGACGCCATCGAGCTGTCGGTCTCCGGTTACCTGCCGACGGCCACCGAGGAGGAGGTGGCCACAGCAGAGGCCGCCGGCATCCACCGCATGCTCCTCTCCACGTCGATGAGCCAGGATCTCGATGCGCTGGCCGACGAGGTGTCGACCTTCGCCACGCGGTTCGGCCTCACCCGCCGGGGATGAGCGACACCGCCCGGTTGCGCGCGCTGTCGCTGGGCTACGCGGCAGCGGTCGACGCCCTCGACGGCGATGCGTTCGCCGCCCTGTTCACCGAGGACGGCGAGCTGTGGGTCCCGGACCCGTCCCAGGGCCCGGAGCCGACGGTGTGCCGATCGGGGGCCGGCTCGTTGCGACGGATCCCGTCCGGGTTGGCCCGCTATCACGTGACCCACCACCGTGTGGGTCCGGCGGAGTACGTCGTCACCGGCGACTCGGCCACGGGCGAGGTGACCGGGGTGGCCCACCACCTGACCGTTTCCGTCACCGATCCGCCGGATGCACCGACGGCGTCTGCGGGGGGTCCGGGCATCGACACGGTCTGGTTCCTGCGCTACGAGGACCGCTACCGGCGCGAGGACGACGGGTGGCGGATCGCCCGGCGGTCGCTGCACCTGCGGTGGATCGAGGAGCGTCCGGTCGGACGCGTCGGGCCGGCCCGGGCACCCGGCCGGGAGCGTACGCTCGGGGCATGAGCCTGCCTGCGCCCCGACCCGACCGGACGTGCCTGGTGACCGGAGCCTCCTCCGGCATCGGCGAGGAGATCGCCGGCCTCCTGGCGGCAAGGGGATTGGGCGTGACCCTCGTGGCCCGGACCGAGGCGAAGCTGCGGGAACTGGCCGAGGTGCTGGCCGCCCGTCACGGCGTCCGGGCGGAGGTCCTCCCCACCGACCTGAGCGACGCCGATGCCCGCGCTGGGTTGCCCGCACGGGTGGCCGACCTGGGTCTCGAGGTCAACGTGCTGGTCAACAACGCCGGATTCTCCACCCTGGGACCCGTCTACCGCGCCGACGCCGACCGCGAGATCGCCATGATCCGCACGGACGTCGAGGCGGTCGTCCACCTGTGCTCGCTGTTCACGCCGGGCATGGTCGAGCGCCGGAGCGGCTGCATCCTCAATGTGGCCTCGACGGCCGCGTTCCAGCCCATCCCGGGTCAGGCCGGCTACGCCGCGTCGAAGGCCTTCGTCCTCTCGTACAGCCACGCCATCCGCGAGGAACTGCGCTCCCAGGGCGTGACCGTCACCGCGCTGTGCCCCGGACCGGTGGCGACGGGGTTTGCCGAAGCCGCCGGCATCGCGCCCGAGGAGATGGCCGGTGCCATGCCCAAGCCGTTCTGGGTGCCGGCTGCCGACGTGGCGGCGGCCGGCGTAGCCGCCATGGACGCCAACCGGGCCGTGGCCATCCCCGGAATGCCCAACCGGGTGTCGGCGGCGGCGGGCTGGTTGTCGCCCCGCAAGCTCCTCGTGCCGATCGTGGCCCGGGCCCATCCGTCGCTGCGCGACGCCGGACCGGGGTGACCGGCATCGACAGTAGGTCGCAGGAGGACTCCTGGCTCCGGGGTGGTCGGGCCCATCCTGCGGTGGCGGCCGCGGCCGACTGCGCCTGGCTCGTGGTGTTCGTCGTCATCGGCCGGTCCTCGCACACCGAGGGGGAGACGGTGTCCGGAGTGCTACGGACGCTGTGGCCGTTCCTGGTCGGGCTCGCACTCGGGTGGGCGGTGGCCCGCGCCTGGCGCTCGCCGGCGGCCGTGATCCCGACCGGACTGGTGGTGTGGCCGGTCTGCGTGGCGGCGGCCATGGTGCTCCGGGCCGTGTCGGGCCAGGGGGTGGCCGGCGCGTTCATCGGGGTGGCGCTGGCGTTCGTCGGCCTCGGTCTGCTCGGCTGGCGGGCCGTGGCCGGCGCGGTGCGCCA
>DATLRE010000162.1:0-25702 GCA_035534835.1 Acidimicrobiales bacterium | reverse complement strand
GCTCGGAGCGCTGGTGATCCACACCGACCTCCTGAAACAGGAAATACTCGGTGACTGGTCCGAGGAGTAGCCGTCACCTAACGCCGGTACGGCGACTGCGAGGTGACCCTAGATAGTCTGGCCATGTGTCGAGGTCGCCGACAGGCCGTGAGCAAAGAGCGTCTGGATTGCGCTTGTGGGTGCAGAGATCGTCGAAGTTCGAATTCGAACTTGACGGAGTAGTAGTCGTCGTCGGTGTCGCTTTCATATTGCTCGGTGGATTCGTCTCGGTCGCCGGAGTTCAGTTCAACAAGGGCGACAACAACTCGGCTCCCTCACCCGTCCTTGGCGCAATCATCGTCGCCATCGGTGCCGCAATTTGTGTCGTAGGAATTCTCATGCTTCTCACCAATGGGATTGCCTGGATGATCGCTCACCGTCCGTCCAAGAAGTCGGCCTCTGTCGCTGCGACTGAGTCTCGTGTTGGACCACGGGATGGACCCATTGAGATCGAGGGCATGGATCCCACTGACTGAGCCTCTGCTTAGCCCTATCCCATACCACCGGATAGGTGGGGCACGTCCGGTGAATTATGCGCTGCGGAGGTACTCACGAAGAGCGCGACGGATTACCTCAGAAGTCGTGACCCCTTCCTTGGCTGCCCGATCCTTTGCCGCTGCACGCAGGCTGGGCTCAAGTCGAACTGACTCGACAGCCTTTGCCGCGGCTCCGAGCGGAGGTCGGCCCCGACCTCGAGGCTTCTCGCGGAGCTGTCCGGGCTCGTAACCCTTGTCCGCCTCGTCGGTGAGCGTCTCGATCATTGCCTCGTCAATGGGGCGCCCGTTCTTGGTCTTCCCGTACGTCCGATTCGTCATGGGTTCTCATCTCCGAACAGTTCGACTCCGGTGCTCGCTCGCAGCACCATGGCGTGAATAGCTAGCTCTCCATCCTCAAGATCGAGAACAACGAGCTCGAGGAGATTGCCCGCCCGACTCGGTCCTCCAAGGAGATATCGAGGAGGATCATCGTCAAGCTTCACCCAGGCGATGGCATGTTCGAACGCGTGAACGATGTCGTCGTCCGGAATTTGATGACGCCGTGCAGACGGGTGGATCTCCACTCATTAAGTGTAGTACGGAAAAACCCCGGGTCAACCGGGGCCTGCCCCAGATCGTGGCCCCATCCCCGCGCTATCCCCGCGCGAGGATGGAAAACAACGGACAGTTGCGGCAACTGACGGACAGTAACGTTCAAGAGAATTTCGCGCTTGAACAGGACTTTTGCTCAATTCAGCTGGTCAGAGTCACGAAGGCGAAATTGCCCGGATCCGCCTGGCAGTCAAGAGGTCAGGGGTTCGAATCCCCTTACCTCCACCGAGGTGCAGGAATCACGACGCCTTCCCCGGTCGAGTGGGAATTCGGGGCTCCGGCCGCCGTCCGAGGCAAGTGGCGACGGCGAAGCCCTGGAACCGCCGATTCAACTGCAATGACAGCGACCCGGCTCGTGCCCGAGCGGATCGACGCGGATGACAGGGTGCCTCCGCCGCTCCGACGAGGTCCGTCAGTCGCGACCAGTCGGTGCCTTGGCCTTGGAACGGGAGTCGGGCAGGGCCCCAGCAGGTCGAGGCACCGAGGCGAGGGCCGGAAGGGTGAACCACTGTGGCAGCGCTCGGCGGAGTGCCTCGGGACCGCTCACTTCGATCTCACCGGTGCCAAGTGCCTCGGACCAGCTCGTATCGCCGCGCCAGACCTCGACCATGCGGCGCAGGCCGGCGGTGACCGTCACGGCCACGGGGTGGCCGGGGTCCACGTCGCACACGTCGGCGTCATCGGCGGTGATCACCATCCACCAGTGCCGGGCCCTGGCCGGTGCGTCCGGAAACCGGAACTCGACGACCGTCCGCCCGTCCGGGACGACGGTGTGGTCGATGTTGCGGTGCATGTCCCACAGGAGGAGTTTCGGGTCCAGGTCCTCGTCGCCGACCACGCCGACCCAGCGAATGCCCCAGGTGCCCAGTGCCTCGACCACGGGCCGCAGCTCCTCGCCCGCCGGGGTCAGGACGTATCGGACCTCGGTCCCCTCGGACCGCCGCTCGACGATTCCGGCGTGCGTCAGCTGCTGCAGCCGCTTCGACAGGAGGGACGGTGACATGCGGGGAAGGCCGCGCCGCAACTCGTTGAACTGGTCGCTGCCAGACAGGAGCTCGCGGACCAAGAGCAGGGTCCATCGCTCGTCGAGCAGTTCCATCGCCTGGGCGAGGGGGCAGAACTGGTGATACCCGGATCCCACATCGGTAGATGCTATCGATACAGATCTTGAACCAGTCCGTGGGCACGCCTTTCCCTACCCTTGAACCGAGGGCGGTGACCAAGCGGCTCCGCCCTGCGGGCGATCGGGACCATCCGAGGCGTGGGCTCGGTCCGGTTTCCCGTTCATGGCCGCAGAGCCGACGTCAGAGGAGGAGAACGGCGATGACTGCATCCAGCGGCACCCTCGAGGCCGACCGGGCCCTCAAGGCCAAGCACCGGGCCATGTGGACCCTGGGCGACTATCCCATCGTGACCAGTGAGATCATCCCCGACCTGGGTGCGCTCCTGATCGAGGCGTGTGGCGTCGGGCCGGGCCTCCGGGTCCTGGACGTGGCGGCGGGGTGCGGCAATGCCGCGATACCTGCTGCCCTGGCCGGCGCGAGCGTGGTGGCCTGCGATCTGACGCCGGAACTGTTCGACTCCGGACGGGCGCAGGCCGCCGAGCTGGGCGCCGAGGTGGTGTGGCGCGAGGCCGACGCCGAAGCGCTTCCGTTCGCCGATGGCCAGTTCGACGTGGTCCTGTCCTGTGTCGGGGTCATGTTCGCCCCCCACCACCAGACCGCCGCTGACGAGCTGGTCCGCGTCTGCCGCCCCGGCGGAACCATCGGTCTGATCAGCTGGACACCCGAAGGATTCATCGGACAGATGCTCGGCACGATGAAGCCATATGTGCCCCCACCCCCACCCGGAGCGCAACCCCCGCCGCTGTGGGGTGCCGAGGACCACGTCCGTACCCTGGTCGGCGAACGCATCACCGATGTCCACACCCGTCGCCAGACGGTCACCGTCGACCACTTCTCCAGCCCCGAGGCGTTCCGCGACTACTTCAAGACCTTCTACGGCCCCACTGTCGCCGCATACCGGGGCATCGGCGACGATCTCGACAAGGTGGCGGCGCTCGACCGAGATCTCGACGAACTCGCTCGGCGTCACGATCGGGGTACCACGGGGACGGTCATGGACTGGGAGTACCTGCTGTTCACGGCACGCACGCGGACCTGACCCGGGAGCGGCCTCCGGTCCACCGTCTCGACGCTACGTCCACGGCCATGGACACCGGCGATGACCGGCGCTCCGGGCGCCAGCCGCATTGTCCGACCCGGCACACACCCCTTGGTCTGGGACCGGTGTGGCGTCCACGAGGGGATCGGGGTCCTCTCGCCTCCACCCGCCTCTTGGCCCTGGCGTGCTCCGTCGCGGCGAACCATCATGGGCCGAGGCAAGAAGCCATCGGTCCCCGGTCCGACGAGTTCGATCACCGGACACCGGACGTCGAGGAAGGGTGGAGTGATATGGACGAAGATCCAGATCAGGGCGAGTGGAGTGCTGCACAGTGGCACGGCAAGATGCTCGTCGACAGGAACGGGGAGAAGATCGGCAAGCTCCAAGATGTCTATGTCGACGTCGAAACCGATGTGCCGCAGTTCGCCACGATCAAGGAGGGCGTCATCGGACGTCATCTGACATTCGTTCCCTTGGCCGGAATCCATGTCGGTCCGGATGACCTGCAGGTCCAGGTGACGAAGGACGAGGTGCGGAGCGCCCCGGACATCGAGATGCACGGCGAAGAGCTGTCTCAAGCCGATGAGTCCGCCCTGTATCACCACTTCCAGCAGAACTACACGGCGCCGGATACCGAAAGTGGACGCCGTCTGGCACGTCGATGAACGAGTGGCGCCCTCGCAACGGCGGACGAGCGACACCCGACGTGCCCGTCGGCTGGACGGAGGACTTCCGCACCCCGTCGCCTGCGGTCGCCGAGGCCAGGACGGACATCTGGCCGAGCCCATGGGGCTCCGGCGCGCTCGTCGCCGGAGACGGAAGCGAACACCAAGGACGGGAAGTTCCGAGCGGACGAAGGGCCTGGCCAACGAGGCGGTCGGCGACCTCGCGCGGAACTGGGATCGGAAGGCGGAGGGTCAGGCCGACCAAGCGATCGGCGGGGTCGAGGAGAAGGTCGACGCGGCGATCGACAGGATGAAGGGCGCCATCCACCCCGAGTAGTGGTGGGAGTGCAGGCGCAATTCGCCGATCGGGGCAGAGGGCCGTCCTCGGACCGCCGGCCGTCGGTTGCATCTCCACGGGCAAAGTAGCTGGCGCTGGCGAGGAGTCGTCGGCGCCCTCGGCCGAACGCGCCCCATGGCCAATTGGTCAGGGGAAGGTTCCGGCCGGTCGCTGCCCGAGGTGACCGGACCGCGCTCAGCGACCTCGCTGATACTCGGACGGCCGGACACCCACATCGGGGCTGACGACAAGTCGGTTCTGCTCCTCCGACTCCCTCCGATCAGCATCGTGGACGTCGGACTGGACATCCTTGATGGTCGCGTCGGGCTTGTCTTCCAGTCCAAGGAGTTCCGCTTCGTCGAGACCGTGCTTCGCGATCAGCAGAGCGTCGAGCTTCGTCTGCATGGCCCGGCTCTCGCGATTCTGGGTCGACTGGATGATGAACACCATGACGAACGTGATCAGGGTCGTCATCAAGATGACCACCGTCTCGTAGCGGGAGTTGAAGAAGCCGCCAGGGACGAAGAGCAACCCGATCGCCCACAGGGCGATCAGTGTCACGGCGACGCAGATCGCGGTGAACGATCCGAGGAACGTCGTCACGTTGGAGACTGCGTGACTCGCCTGGTGGTGGATTCTTCGCTGGCCGGCAGACAAGGGTTCCTCCTGGATTTCGTGCCCCGCTCACACGAGAGTGCGAACCGCACCCCAGCCCCCTGCCCCCCGTGAGGGGCCAGGGTGCCCGGCCCGGAGCTCAGGTGGCGGGACCTTCGCTCGACGGACCAAGCAACACCACCCTATGCGCCACTGCCTCCCCGCCGAGCGGCTCCGCGCCATTGCGACCTTCGGAGACACCTCCTCGTCCGGTGGATCATGCGGGTGACCGTCGGTGGCGGCATCACCGTAGGTCGGGGCGATCGCCGATCCCTCGGCACAGGAGTGACACGGGGAAGGTGCCACTCCGCGCGCCGGCCGGCGGGATCGGTGCACCACCCTTGGGCCGTCCACGACGTCCGGCACCACAGCGTCGGTGTGGAGACCCTTCACCATCCGGACGTGGAGGACCCGACACGTGCACCGGCAACGCCCCGCCGATACGGCTTGCCGTGGCCCGTCTCGCACAGGAGGCGGAGGCTGTCGAGGTAGTACCCCCAGATGAAATTTGCCGACGCGACCGCTTCCTCCGAATGCTCCGGTCCCATCTGGTGCCAGAAGTGCACCAGGGTCCCGGCGTCGAGCCGGTCGAGCCGGAAGCGGATCGTGGTCGCACCCCACGCGTCGTGGCCGCGGACACCCTCCCAGGCCACGTGGGTGGGCGGTTCGATCTCCGTGATGCGGAGCTCCGGAGCGAACGCCCCTCGGAACGTGAACCGGAACAGCGAGCCGAGCTCCGCGTCGTCCGCCCGGACCTCGGTGGTCCACCAGGAGGACAGCCCGTCGGCGGAGGTGATCGCCGCGAACACCGACTCCGGAGGGGCCTGGATGTCGAAGACGTGACGGACAAGGTTCACGTCGCCTCCCGGTCGATGCGGGTCGGCGCCAGCGGTTCGCCGGTCTCGAGGAGCGACTTGAGACTGGACAGGAGCACGGGCCATCCGTTCCGCACCATGGTTGCGGCCGTGCTTCCCGGTTCGAAGTCGTCGTGGACCACGGTGAGCTTGACCATCTCGCCGACCGGCTCGAGGTCGAACGCCACCCGCGATCGGCGCTCGGCGGACAGCTTGGCGAACAGATCGTCTCCGAATGCCAGCCGTTCGTTCAGTTCCGGGGTGAAGGTGTGCCAGGTGTACGACAGCCTGCGGTAGGGATCGGATTCGAGCACGACCTGCTCGGGATCGGTGATGACGACGCCGTGGTTGTCCCACGTCATGGTCGATCCCACCGTCCAGTCCGTAGCGAAGGTGGTCTGCCACCAGCGCCGGGTGAACGACGGCTCGGTCAGTGCCTGCCACAGCCGTTCCGGTGTGGTCCTGATGTACGTCGTATAGACGAACTTCGGGTTCTCCATCGGTAGCTCCTCCAGTGCTCGTTTGAGGTCCGACAGGGCTCGGACCCGTCCTCGGTCGTAGCGGTCGATCCAGCGTTCGGCGATCTCGTTGATCGGTGCGGCATTCAGGTAGTGGAGCTTCACCCGACCCTGTCGGATGGTCGTCACGAGGTTGGCCGCCTCGAGGACCGCCAGGTGCTTGCTGACGGACTGGCGGGCCATGTCCAGGTCTTCGGACAGCTCCCGGAGGCTCTGTCCGTTGCGGGCGTTCAGGCGGTCCAGAAGGTGGCGGCGGCTCGGGTCGGCGAGTGCCTTGAAGACGTCGACCATGAACGGCTCGCCTTCAACCGTCAGAACTTGAGGTCCTCGGGGAAGGGTGTGCCCGTACCGGTCTCCTGGTAGCTCTTGAGGCTCAGGAGGAAGTAGGCCCACCGCGCGCTGCAGTGGGCCATGAACTCGCTCGGCTGTCGCCAGCCGGCGTGTGTGAACAGCACCACGGTTTCGTCGTCAGCCGGCGCGAGGTCGAAGGTGAGCTTCGTCCCCACCCACTCCTCCGCTCCCTCCACGCAGTTCCAGCTCACCTGCCCGTCCGCACGCAGTCGGACGACCTCCATGACGGCCGCCGGCTCCGGTTGGCCGAAGAAGAACTGGAGCCGGGACCCCTCGCTCGACTCCCCTCGGACGCCGTCCCGGGTCCACCATCGGGAGAGTCCCTCTGTCGTCGCCACCGCCTCGTACACCCGTTCGAGCGGTGCGGAGACGGCCACACGACGCCTGATGTCCGGCATGCGATCCTCCTTCTCGACGGATCGTGGATCTGACGGCGCACCTGAAATACGCAGCCATTCGGTTACCTAATAATATGCAGCTGGACAGCTGCCTGTCAACGGGAGCGGATCGGCTCACGCCGGCACGTGGACCCGCTCCGCCCTGCCCCGGGCGACCATCCTGCGCCGGGCCGCCGTCGCCACGGCCCGGGGAGGCCTCCTGCTCGTCGTCGACCACGGGGAGGCGCCGCCGCGGTCCGACCACCACGACGCCGTCGTCCCGACCGTCGAGGCGACTCTGGCCGAGCTCGCCCTCCCGCCGGACGGGTGGACCCCGGTGCGGGTCGAACGGTCCACCCGGGAGGCGAAGGGTCCCGACGGCCGGCCGTGCGAATTCGTCGACAACATCCTCGCGCTGCGGCGGCTGTGAGCTGTCGGATCCCGCGCCCGATCCACCGGTCCGAGCACCGGGGCCGCCCCGGCTCGGCCGAGCCCGCTCTGCCACACTGACCCGATGGCGTCCGGCGGTTCCACGAGTGGGCATGCGCACCTCCTCCGGCGAGGTCGCATGCTGGAGCTGGCGACGCTCGGCTGGAACGTCGTCGGGGTCGCCGTGCTCTCGGTCGCAGCGGTCGGGGCCCGGTCGGTGGCACTCGCCGGATTCGGTCTGGACAGCCTCATCGAAATCGGTGCGTCCACCGTCGTGCTGTGGGAGCTCGCCGACGTGGCCGAGGCACGGCGGCACCGGGCGATGCGACTCGTCGGGATCGCCTTCGTCGCCCTGGCGGTCTACCTGGCCGTCCAGAGCACGGCCGTCCTGATCCTCGCCTTCCACCCCCGGCACAGTCCGCTCGGCATCGCCTGGACCGGGGTCAGCGCTGTGGTGATGTTCGCCCTGGCGGCCGGCAAGGCACGGACGGGTGCGGCGCTCGGCAACCCGGTACTCACGGCCGAGGGACGGATCACGATGATCGACGGCATCCTGGCGACGGCGGTCCTCGTCGGACTGGTGCTGAACGCCGCGCTGGGTTGGTGGTGGGCGGACCCCCTCGCGGGCTACGTGCTCCTCTACTACGCGGTCCGGGAGGCACGCGAGGCGCTCGCACGCTGATCCGGCACGGCAGGCACGCCGGGCGCCGCCGTCGACCGCGCCTCAGGCGATGGCCTCGTCCGCCCGTTCGCGCAGCTTGTTCTTGGCCACCTTGTCCAGCGTGGCCCGGGGGAACTCGTCGACCACGTAGACGGCCCGGGGGACCTTGAAGTCGGCCAGCACCCGCGCACACGCCTCGATGATCGCCTTCGCCAGGACCTCGTCGTCCGCCTCCGCTCCGGCTCCTTTGATGACGAAGGCCACCGGCACCTCGTTGAGCATCTCGTGGGACTGGGCGACCACGGCCACGTCCGCGATCCCGGGCACCTGCCTGCACGCGTCCTCCACCTCCCGGGCCGAGACGTTCTCCCCGCCCACCTTGAGGACGTCGGCGTCGCGGTCGCAGTAGACGTAGTTGCCCCCTTCGGCCAGCCGGACCACGTCCCCGGTCCGGAACCACCCGTCCGGGGTGAAGCTCTTGGCCATCGCCTCGGGATTGTCGAAGTACTCGAGGAACAGCTGGATCCCCCGGGTGCCCCGCACCCAGAGTTCGCCGGGCCTCCCGTCCGTGCAGATCTCCCCCGTGTCGCGATCGACGACCAGCAGCTCGTATCCGGGTGTCGGCTTCCCCATGGATCCCTTCGGGACCATCCGGCCGGGGTTGTCGTTGGTGGCGTGGATGACGGTCTCGGTCATGCCGTAGGCGGGGACGACCCGGAAGCCCAGCCACGCCTCGAGCTCGGGGACGACGAGGCCGAAGACCCCGACCTTGACCGAGTGCTCGGGAACGGGCTGCCCGGCGATGGCGGAGTACACGAAGGGGATCAGGGACAGGTGGGTGACGTGGTGTTTCGTCACGACCTC
This sequence comes from Acidimicrobiales bacterium, assembly GCA_035534835.1. Lineage (GTDB taxonomy): Bacteria > Actinomycetota > Acidimicrobiia > Acidimicrobiales > RAAP-2 > Bog-756. The sequence goes on along the minus strand of DATLRE010000162.1, from coordinate 16,702 downwards.
CCAGAATCGCGTCGAGGAGAACTTCGGCTGGAGGACGACGGTCCCTCCGACTCCCAGCGTCGTCCAGAACGACCAGCTCTGGGCATTGACGTGGAAGAAGGGCAGGAACACCAGGTAGGTGTCGTCCCGACCCATGGAGATGTTGGTCGGGCCCACCCGTGCGGCCCACAGCGCATTGGCGTGGGTGTGCACGACCGCCTTCGGCTGCGACGTGGTGCCCGAGGTGAAGAGGATGCCCACCGGAGCCATCGGATCGGGCGTGCGGGTGGGGGCGTCCTCGGCGATCCCCACGAGCGAGTCGAAGGCCTCGAACCTGTGGTCGTCCAACGACGCGTCCGAACCGCCCGGTTCGTCCGCGGTCACCACGATCCAGCCCAGATCGGGCCCGGCCGCCGCGACCGTCGACGCGAACGATGGCTGGGTGATCGCACCGATGCAGCCGGTCTTGCCGATGAAGAACTCCAGCTCCGCCTGGACCGACCGGGTGTTGGTGGTGACCCCGACCGCGCCCACCACCGCGCACGCGTACCAGGCCAGCACCATCTCGGGACAGTTGTCGGCGTGGATGAGGATCCGTTCGCCCGCCCGCACCCCGCGCCCGGCCAGGCCGGCGGCGACGCAGCGCACGTCGTTCCAGAATTCGCGGTACGTCCACTGGCGGCCGCTTCCGTCCCGGGGCTCCCAGACGAGGAAGGGCTTGTCCGGCTGCGCCTCCGCCCACGACTCGAGCAGCCACGGGATGTCCTGACCCGCGAACTGGAACTCCGCCACCCGATCCTCGTCCATGATGCCTGCCTCTCCGGTACGCCGCTGTGGACACGTCCCGTCCGATGGCTGCCGGGGGCGACGACCGGGACCTCGGCGACGCCTGTCCACGGGGACCCTGCATCCAACGAACGTCCGCAAGCTACTAGGGGTCGGATCAGCGGACGGCGGTCGGGGCATCGGCAGCGGCCACGACCTCGACCGTCGGCCGGTCCGGCACCGTGTCCGCCAGGAACCACCGGAACGCCAGGGCGCCCTGGGTGTGCCCGGCCGTCGACACGGCATTGGGATGGGCCAGGTCGTCATGGGCGACGACGATGGTGACTGTCCCGTCGGCATCGGGTAGGGCGGCGCCGCTGTTGATCGACGTGTGGGCGTCGGTGAGCACCTCGGTGGCCAGGAAGGGATTCCAGACCACCAGGTTCCAGAACCGGCAGGCGGGCGGGCGGTGGGTGATCACCAGTGCCTCCCCCGGCTCGATTCGGTAGCTGGCGAACGCGTAGCAGGCGTCGCGCGCCGACCAGCCGAAGTTGGCGTCGGGCACCTGGTAGGGCTCGGCGAACTCGTTGGCCAGCTGGGGGGTGTTGTGACCCAGCGACTGGGGAGCGTCCCGGGGAGCGAGTGTCAGCGGCACGGTCAGGAACAGGGACTGCACCCAGGTGAGGGCGGCGCGCAGCGACGCCGCGGTGGCCGCGTCGGTGCGGAGAAGGGGATCCGGCGGGTCGAGCGACTCGATCCGCCAGTCGACCCGTCGGCCGCCGGCGGGGTCGAGCTGGTAGTCGCGGGTGAAGGCCACGTGGGTGTCGTCCGCCAGCTCGATGAACGGCCCCACGTGGCCCTCGGGCCGCGACGGTCCCATCAGGAACGAGAACTCCCCGTCGGCACCGATGTCGAGGTCGCTGTCGTTGACGATGCCGACGATCCGGTTCGACCACTGGCCGGGTCCCGGCTCGTTGTAGACGGTGAGGGAGAAGTAGGTGCTGTCCCCCCGCTGCCCGCTCACCCGGTAGCGACGCCCCGGGTCGAGTGCGGCCATCGAGTAGTAGGCGTCGGTGTTGTCGCCGCCCCAGGCCCGGTCCCGGCGGAACGGCGTGTTCACGTCGACGAACGACGGCCGGCTCGGGTCGGCGTAGAGGTAGACGTCGAGGGCGACCGCCAGCCCGGTCGTCAGCATCCGGTACCCCTCGACCACCGCCCGTTCGTCGCCGACGGCCCGCGGCCCCTCGAGGAACGGACCGTCGAGCTCGGCGAGCCCGTCGAGCAACGCGCGCCAGGCACGGGTCGTCTCCCACGTCGGTTCGCTCACGGCAGCAGTCCCTTCGTCACCAGGTCGACGACGTCGTCGATCCATCGATCGTCCAGCGGGCGCCCGGGCCGGAGGGCCAACGCCATCAACGTGGCCCCGCCGACGACGTCCAGGAGCACGTCGGGTTCGACGTCGGGACGCGCCTGTCCGGACGCCACCGCCCGCTCGATCCGGGCCCGCAGGCCGGCCCACGCCGGTACCGCCACGCGTCGTTGCAGCTCCGCATGGGTGACCGGGTCCCGGGCGAACTCCGCCAGGAGGCCCGGGACGGCGGCGCGGACCTCCGGCCTGCTGAACAGCTCGGCGGAGCCCGCCACCATCTGGCGCAGGTCGGCCACCAGATCGACGCCGTCGGGCACCAGTGGGCGGTCCACCACCGGGAAGACCGCCTCGTGCACCAGTTGGGCCTTGGTCGGCCACCGCCGGTAGACGGAGGGCCGGGTCGTGCGGGCCCGGGCGGCGACGGCACCCACCGTGAGTCGCTGGTAGCCCGTCCGCGGGAGCAGTTCGACGACGGCGCGCAGCACGTCGGTGTCGATCCGGGGATCCCGGGGCCGGCCGGGCTGCACCCGGGTGGCGGTGGCCGAGGTCATTGCGTTACAAAATGTATTGTAACTGCACGACCGAAGCAACGACTCGGGGGAACCGTGACGGAGGCCATCCACATCGACGACCTGGCACGACCGGTCTTCGCTCCCCACGTCGTCGAGATGCTCGACGCCATGGGGGCGATGGCCGACGACTGCCCGCTCGACGCGCCGCAGCTCCACGATCGGGCGAGCCAGGAGACGGGTCTCACCGACTTCGGTCCGCTCGACTACGTGGAGCGGCTCCACGTCCTACTGGATGCGCTCCGCGACGTCGAACCCGTGAGCCCGGCCGGACGGGTCGTCTTCCACGCCCAGGTCGTGCAGCTCCTGAAGAACCGGCTGCTCCTCCACGACCTGCTCGCCCGTCATCCGGAGATCCACGAGATCGAGGTGGCGCCCCCGATCGTCGTCGTGGGCCTGCCGAGGACCGGAACCACCCACCTCCACAGTCTGCTGGCGTCCGACCCGGGGCTGCGGTCGCTCCCCTACTGGGAGAGCCTCGAGCCGTTCCCGATGGCGGCGGAGGACGGGGTCGAGCCCGATCCCCGGCGCGGCCGCACCGACGCCGCGGTCTGGTTCCTCAACGAGGCGATGCCCCTGTTCCCCCGGATGCACGAGATGACCACCGACCACGTCCACGAGGAGATCCAGCTCCTCGCCGTCGACTTCTCCACCATGTTCTTCGAGACGCTCGCCCCGGTACCGGCGTGGCGGGCCTACTACGGCGCGCACGACCAGACGCCCCACTACCGCTACCTGCGCCTGATGCTCCAGGCGCTGCAATTCACCCGGGGCGGCGAACGGTGGGTCCTCAAGTCGCCCCAGCACCTCGAACAACTGCCGGCCCTGTCGGCCGTGTTCCCGGATGCCACCGCGGTCGTCACCCACCGCGATCCGGTGGATGTCGTGGTGTCGATGGCCACCATGATCGCCTACACGGCGCGCATGTACACCGACCGCGTCGACGCCCCTGCGCTGGGCCGGTACTGGGCCGATCGGATCGAAGACCTGCTCACCGCATGCATGCGGGACCGACACGCGCTGGACGACGAGCGCTCCCTCGACGTCCGGTTCGACGAGTTCATGGCCGACGAGACCGGAACGGTCCGTGCGGTCTACGACTGCGCCGGACGACCGTTCGACGCGCGTGCACAGGAGGCCGCCGCCGCGTACCTGGCCGGTCACGAACGGGGCCGGCTCGGGCGGATCGAGTTCCGGGCGGAGGACGTCGGCCTCGACGTCGACGAGTTGCGCGAGCGGTTCGCCCCCTACGTGGCGCGCTTCCTGTGAGGCGCCGGGGGTGTGCCCACCCTGTCGTAGCTGCGGTCCGGGTCGGGTCGACGTGACGGATCCGACCGTCCTGGTCGATGTCTCGGACGGCGTCGCCCTCCTCACGCTCCATCGGCCCGACGTCCGGAACGCCTTCGGGGGCGGCATGGGCAGGGAGCTCAGCGACGCATTCGAGCGGTGCGACGCCGACGACGCCGTCCGCGTCGTCGTGGTGACCGGCACGCCGCCCGCGTTCTGCGCCGGTGCCGACCTCTCGTCGGGAGGCGACACGTTCGGGCCGCGCGACCCCGACTCGTTCAGCGCCGCCGCGCTGTCGACGCCGCCGTGGAAGGTCCGCAAGCTGGTGATCGCCGCCGTCAACGGCCACGCCATCGGCCTGGGATTCACGCTGACTTTGCAGTGCGACATCCGCATCATGGCCGCCGACGCCAAGTACGGGATCGTGCAGGTGCGGCGCGGGGTCATGGGCGACGGATGCTCCCACTGGACGCTCCCGCGGATCGCAGGGATCTCGGCCGCCGCCGAGATCCTCCTGACCGGCCGGGTGTTCGATGGTCACGACATGCGGGATCTCGGCGTGTGCAACCGCGTCCTGCCGAACGCAGAGGTCCTCCCCGCCGCGCTCGAGCTGGCCCGCGACGTCGCGGACAACGCTGCTCCGCTCTCCGTGGCCGTGAGCAAGCGGCTGCTCTGGGACTCCTGGGACCGGAAGCTTCCCGAGATCGAACGCTCCGAGTCGATCCTCCACCATCACCTGATGGCCCACCCCGACGCCCGCGAGGGGGTCGAGGCCTACCTCGAGCACCGGCCGCCCCGGTGGCAGGGGTCCCCTTCGACCCAGTTCCCCGACTGGCCGGCCTGATCCGGCCCGGGGTCGGACGGCCGCCCGTGGCGGAACCCGGTGAGGGGACGGGGGCCCCGGGGTGCCCGCCGGTATCGACGGGTCCCGGGGCGGGATAGGGAGCTGCGGGCCGGGAGCTGTCGTCGACCGACGTCCGTCGGGAACCGGGCCTCCCCCACCCGGACGCTCCCGTGCACCGGCGCGGCCGCGGCCGGAGCAGGCCCCCACATGCTTCGTAAGTGGTCGCCTCACTATATGATAAGAATGTCATTCATGCGACTGCGGACGCTCCTGCGCCACACCCGGATCCGGGCCGTCACCGTGGAGCCGCCGGGGCCGGGCGCACCCGCGGTGGAGGAGTCCGCAGGGCGGAACCGGGGGTCGCTCCAGCTGCGCCATGTCGATGCGGGTTCCTGCAACGGCTGCGAGATGGAGATCACTTCCGCCTTCTCACCGGTGTACGACGCCGAGCGGTTCGGGATCCGCCTCGAAGCCTCCCCCCGCCACTGTGACGGCCTGCTGGTCACCGGACCCGTGACCCGCAACATGGCGGATCCGCTCCGCAAGACGCACGCGGCGGTCCCCGAACCGGCCGTGGTCGTCGCGTTGGGCGACTGCGCCCGCGACTGCGGTGTCTTCCGCGGAGCGTACGGGGTGGAGGGCGCGGTGGGCGACGTCCTGCCCGTGGACCTGGAGATCCCCGGGTGTCCTCCCCACCCGGCGGCCATCGTCCGAGCACTGCGCGGGCTCGCCGGGACCTGATGGCCGCACTCCTGGTGGCGACCGCCGTCGTCGGGCTGGCCGCAGCCGTTGCCGGCGCGGCCGCCGGGCCCCGCCTGCGCACGCCCCTCACGGTCGGCCTCACGGTCGCCGCCTGTGCGACGGGGTTCGCCGTGGCCGCGCGGGTGCTCGCCACCGGCGGCGTCGTGCGGTTCCACACGGACCACCTGCTGCCCCTGGCCGGCCTCACGCTGCGCCTGGACCGGTTCGGCGCGCTGTTCGTCGCCGTCTCGGCCGTCGTCGGCGTCTGCGCCCTCGTCTTCCGCCTCGGCTACGACGGCCACGGGCTGTCGAGCCGCACGGCCTCGGCCGTACTGCCGCTGTTCGTGACGACGCTCCTCCTCGTCCCCGCCGCCGCGGACGTGACGACGTTCCTCTTCCTGTGGGAGTCGATGGCCGTCACCTCCCTGCTCCTCGTCCTCGCCGACCACCGGCGCCGGGCCGAGGTGCAGTCGGCCGGACAGTGGTACGCGGTCATGACCCAGGCGGGCGCGGCCGCCATCCTCGTCGGACTCGTGCTGCTGGCGACGCGGTCGGGCGGCCAGTCGTTCACCGTCATCGCCGCGGCGGCCCCCCACCTGGCCCCGTGGATCCGGAGTGCCGCCTTCCTCCTGGTGGTCGCCGGCTTCGCCTCGAAGGCCGGCGCCGTGCCACTGCACGTCTGGCTCCCGCGGGCCCACGCCGAAGCCTCCGGCCCGGTGTCCGCGCTGATGTCGGCGGCCATGGTCAACCTGGGCATCTACGGGATCCTCCGGGTGGGCTTCGGAATGCTCCGCGGCGGGCCGGCATGGTGGTGGCTGGTGGTGATGGCCGTGGGCGCACTGTCCGCACTCTTCGGCGCCCTCCACTCGGCGACCGCCAGCGACCTCAAGCGGCTGCTCGCCCACTCCACCACCGACAACGTCGGCCTGGTCCTGCTGGGAGTCGGAGCGTCCGGACTGTTCGCCTCGACCGGGCACCCGTCGCTCGCCCTGCTGGCGCTCGTCGCCGCACTCCTCCACGTCGCGTTCCACGCCGTCTTCAAGGGCTGCCTCTTCCTGGCCGCCGGTTCGATCCAGCAGGCCACCGGCACCCGGGACCTGGACGCCCTGGGCGGCCTGCTGCACCGGATGCCCGTCACCGGCACGATCTTCCTGATCGGCGGGGCGGGCATGGCCGCGCTGCCCGTCTTCTGCGGATTCGTGAGCGAGTGGCTCCTGCTGCAGAGCATGCTCCACGGGCTCCCCGCCGCCGACCCGGCCGTCGCCGTGGCCATGCCGGTCGGCGTCGGGGTCCTGGCCCTGACCGGCGGCCTGGCCGCGTTCACCTTCGTCAAGGCCGCCGGCATCGGTCTCCTCGGCCTCCCGCGGACGGAGGCGGCGGCACAGGCCCGCGAGGTCCGGGCCTCGATGTCGGTGGGCGCCGGGGCACTGGCCATGCTCTGCGTGCTCTTGGGCGTGGCGCCGTTCACGGTGATCCCGGCGGTCGCCGGGGCGGCCCGGACCGTCAGCGGCATCCGGGCTCCGGCTCCCCTGTCCCGGGGCTGGCAGCTCGACCTGCCGGGCGTGCACAGCGTGCTCGCCCCCGGACTGCTGGCCGCGGCGCTGGCACTGACCGTCGGGGCGGTCGCACTCGTCCGCCGTCGGCTCGAGCCGGGTCCGGTCCGGGTCGTCGAGGCGTGGGGGTGCGGCCGGGAGCTCCAGACGGCGAACATGGAGTACACGGCGACGTCGTTCGGGGAGCCCCTCACCCGCGTGTTCGACGACGTCCTGCAGCCCTCGCACGACGTCGACGTCAACCACGTGGCGGAGTCCCGGTACTACGTCGAGGCGGCGACCGTCCACCTGTCCCTGGACGACGCCTTCGAACGCCGGCTCTACGACCCGGCCAACCGGTCGCTGCGTCGGTGGGGTGCGGCCGCCCGCACCGTGCCCAACGGGAGCATCCACCGCTACCTGGCCTTCGGCATGGTCGCGCTGGTCCTCGTCCTGGTGGTGGTGGCATGAGGTCCGACGGGTCGATGGCGGCGACGGCGGCGATCTCCCTCCTCCAGGTGATCGGGGTCGTGTTCGGCGGCCCGCTCCTCGTCGGCCTCATGCGCACGGTCCGCTGCCGGCTCGAGGGTCGGGTCGGGCCACCCGTGCGCCAGCCCCTCCTCGAGCTCCGGAAGCTGGCCCGGCGCCAGCGGATGCGGCCCCAGCGGGCGAGCTGGATCTTCCCGCTGGCCCCGCTCGTCCTGGTGGCCACCACCGTGCTGGTCGCCGCCGTAGCACCGCTCCTGACCACCGATCCGGCCATGGGAGGGACGGCCGATCTCTTCGCCGTCGTCTACCTCCTCCTGCTGGGCTCGGTGGCGCTCGGTCTCGGTGCGCTCGACACCGGCACGGCCTTCGGAGGCATGGGTGCCAGCCGCGCGCTCACGATCGGCGCAGTGGCCGAGCCGGCCCTGCTGGTCTCGATCCTGGCCCTGTCGGTGCCCGCCCATTCGTCCAACCTGCCGACCATCATCGCCACGTCCCTCGCCCACCCCGTGCTGCTGACCACCCCGCAGCGACTGCTCGCCCTGGCGGCGTTCGTCATCGTCGTCGTCGCCGAGTGCGGACGCCTGCCGGTCGACAACCCCGGCACGCACCTCGAGCTCACCATGATCCACGAGGCGATGGTTCTCGAGTACTCCGGCACCGACCTCGCTCTGGTGCGCCTGGGCGAGTCCATGCGACTGGTGGTGCTCCTCGCGCTCCTCGCCGTCCTGTTCGTGCCGTGGGGCATCGCCACCGGGCACGGGCCGGCGGCGCAGGCGGTCGCGCTGGTCACCCTGGTGGCAAAGGTCGCGCTGCTGGGAACCGCGCTCGCCGCGCTCGAGGTGGCGATGGCCAAGCTGCGCCTGTTCCGGGTTCCCGAGCTCATGGCCGGCGGGTTCGTCCTGTCCGTGCTGGCGGTCGTGTCCGCCCTGGTGCTCGCATGACGTTCGACGCCGCACTGACCCTGGCGGCCGGCACGGTCCTGGTGACCGCAGTCGTCGTGCTGTGGCTGACGTCGGTGCACGCGGCGGTCCGGATCGTGGCCGTCCAGGGGTGCGCGCTCGGCGCCGTCTCCCTGATCCTCGGCCTCCGCCACCGGGACGTCGGCCTGGTGGCGACCGCCGTCGTCGTGGTGGGACTGAAGGGTGTGGGCATCCCGCTGCTGCTCGGGCAGACCGACGACGAGCGGCGGGCCGAACGCGAGTCCCGACCCCTGGTCAACGTCCCGGCGTCCCTGGTCGCCTCCGCCGGCCTGATCATCGTGGCCTTCCTGACCACCCGGGACCTCGGGCGCTTCGTGGGCACCCGTGCCGGCGCGCTCGTGCCGGTGGGCGTCGCCACGCTCCTGATCGGCTTCTTCGTGCTCGTCACCCGCCGGCGCCCGGTCCTCCAGATCGTCGGGCTGCTCATGGTCGACAACGGGATCGCGCTGGTCGCCTTCCTGTCCACGGCCGGCGTCCCGTTCCTGATCGAGCTGGGTGTCTCGCTCGACGTGCTGCTCGGCATCATCGTGCTGATGATCCTGACCCGCCGCCTGCGGTCGGAGTTCGGCGACGTGGAGCTCGACGAGCTCCGGGAGCTCCGGGACTGATGCTCCTCGTCCTCCTCCTCGTCCTCCCGCTCCTGGGCGGGGCCGTCGCCGCCGCGGCCCCGCGACACCCTCTGGCCGGGTGGACGGCGGTCGGCAGCAACGGTGCCGTCCTGGTGCTCGGCACGGTGCTGGCCGTCCGGGTGGTCGGGAGCGCCCCGGTGACGGGGGCATGGGGCGTCCTGCGGGCCGACGCGCTGAGCGCCTTCATGGTCGTGGTGATCGGCGTGGTGTCCCTCCTGGCCACCTGGCTGGGGGTCCGGTCGCTGGTACCCGACCGGCGCGACCCGCGGGCGACGCGCGGGCGCGCCACGGGCTACGGGGTCCTCGTCCAGGCCTTCGTGGCCGCGATGCTGCTCGCCGTCCTCGCCGCCAACCTGGGCGTCCTGTGGGTCGCCGTCGAGGCCACGACCATCGTCACGACCTTCCTGGTCGGCCACCGCCGCACCCGGGGGGCGCTGGAGGCGTCGTGGAAGTACCTGGTCATCTGCTCGGTCGGCATCGCGCTCGCCTTCCTCGGCACCGTGCTCGTGTACCTGGCCGCGCTCCATGCCGGCGGCCACTCGGCGCACGCGCTGGACTGGACGTCGCTGATGGCGGACGCCCACCGGATGGACCCCTCGGTGCTGCGACTCGCGTTCGCCCTCCTCGTGCTGGGCTACGGCACCAAGGTGGGGCTCGCGCCGATGCACAGCTGGCTTCCCGACGCCCACAGCCAGGCACCCGCTCCGGTCTCGGCCCTGATGTCCGGGGTGCTCCTGACCGTCGCCTTCTACGCCATCCTGCGGTTCAAGGCGGTGGTGGACCTGGCCGTCGGACCGGCGTTCCCGCGCACGCTGCTGGTCGTCGTCGGCCTGCTCTCGTTGGCGGTCGCCGCGTCGCTCCTGATCGCCCAGCGCGACTACAAGCGGATGCTGGCGTACTCGAGCATCGAGCACATGGGACTGATCGCCCTGGGCGCGGCGGCCGGGATCCGCCTCGCCATCGCCGCGGTCCTCCTGCAGATCCTCGGGCACGGGCTGACCAAGACGGTCCTGTTCCTCACGTCCGGGGAGATCCTGGCCGCCGAGGGGACCAGCCAGATCGACGCCGTACGGTCCCTGCTGGCCCGCCGGCCGGTGCTCGGGGGCCTCTTCGGCTTCGGACTGGTGGCCCTCCTGGGCCTGCCACCGTTCAGCCTGTTCAGCAGCGAGCTGCTGATGACCCGCGCCGAGTTCGAGGTCGGGCTCGGTTGGGTCGCCGTGGTGGCCGCCGGATTGATGGTGGTCATCTTCGTGGCCGTCGTCGGCCATGCCCGGCACATGCTGCTCGGCCCGTCCGACGCCGGGCACCCCGCGCCTCCTCCGCCCCGATGGGTCACGCTGCCGCTGGTGGGCGCCCTGGTCGCCTGTGCCGTGATCGGCGTGTCCGCCTGGCCGCTGGACGGTCTCCTCCAGGCCGCGGCCCGGGTGGTGGCACCGTGACGTCCGACGTCCCGACGCCTCCGGCGCTGGTGGCCGGCGCGCCGAGCGGCCTCCACCGCGCCGCGGCCGTGGTGGCTCCGGACGACCTGTGCGGGGCCGCCCAGGAGCTCCTCGCCGGCGGCATGCGGTTGGCCCTCGTGTCGGGGCACGACGACGGGACGGTGATGCGGGTCGTCTACCTCTTCACGTCCGGGCCACCGGATGTCCGCGTGGAGCTCCACGTCCCCGTCGACCGGGCCCGTCCCGAGGTGCCGACGCTGTCGGGGTGCTCCTTTTCCGCCGGGCGGTTCGAGCGGGAGCTGCGGGACCTGTTCGGGATCGAGCCGGTGGGCCACCCCCAGCCGAGGCGGCTCGTCCTGCACCAGCACTGGCCGCAGGGTTGGTTCCCGTTCCGGATCGATGCCGGTCCCCCGCCCGAGATGGTCGACGACGCCGGGCAGTTCCCGTTCGTTCCCGTGGCCGGATCCGGCGTCTACGAGATCCCGGTCGGTCCGGTGCACGCGGGGCTCATCGAGCCCGGGCACTTCCGCTTCTGGGTCGTGGGCGAGACCATCCTCCGCATGAAGGCACGCCTGTGGTTCGTCCACAAGGGTCTCGAGCGGGTCTTCGAGGGAAGGGACGCCCGTGCCGGCGTCGAGGTCGCCGAACGGATCTCGGGGGACACCGCCGTCGGGCACACCCTGGCGTTCTGTCAGGCGGTGGAGGATGCGCGCGGGGTGGACGTCCCCGACGACGCACTGGTCGTGCGGGCCGTGCTCCTCGAACTGGAGCGGGTCTACAACCACGTCGCCGACATCGGCGCGCTCTGCAACGACGTCGGGTTCGGGATCGCCCAGGCGTGGGCACTCACCTTGCGCGAGGAGCTGCTGGAGTTGAACGGCACGGTGACCGGGCACCGCCTGCTCCGGGGCGGCGTCGTGCCCGGCGGTGCCCGCGTGCGCCGCCTGCCCGGCCCCGGCGAGCTGGACGGGATCGCCCGCCGGTTCGACGAGCTGGTGGAGCTGGTCGGGTCGAACGCGTTCGTGAGGGAGCGGTTCGCCGGGACGGCCACGCTCGACGGAACCCTCGCCCGCGACCTGGGCCTGGTGGGGCCGGCCGGACGCGCGTCCGGCGTCGGATTCGACGCCCGGACGGCCCACCCGTTCGTCGAGCCGCCACCCGGCTTCGCCCCCGCCACCCGACACGGGGGCGACGTCCTGGCCCGGTACGAGGTCCGGGTCGACGAGGTACGGGCGTCCCTCCGCTCCATCGCCGACCTGGTCGGGCGCGCCGGGTCGCTCGATGCGGTCGCCGGAGGCGGCGGTCACCCGTCCGATCGGTCGGCCGGGGGCGTCGGGATCGTCGAAGGGTGGCGCGGCGCCATCGTCCACCGCGTCGAACTCGACGGGGAGCGGCTCGCCCGGGTCAAGGTCGTCGACCCGTCGTTCCTGAACTGGCCGGGGCTGCCGGTCTCGTTGGCCGACACGATCGTGCCGGACTTCCCGCTGGCCAACAAGAGCTTCAACCTGTCCTACGCGGGGAACGACCTCTGATGCCACCCGTCGTCCCGCCGACGCACCACGAGCGGTCGGCGTCGGTCCGGATTCGGCGGTGACCGGGCACGGCTGCCAGACTCCTGCAGGGGGGCCGAGCGAGGCCGGGACACGACCGGCGACGAGGAAGCGGGGAGGGGACACACCGATGACGACGCCGATCTACCAGGTGAAGGCGGAGTTCTTCAAGACGCTCGGCCACCCGGCGCGGATCCGCATCCTGGAGGTCCTCCGCGAAGGTGAGCGGCCCGTGAGCGAGCTCATCCCCGAAGTGGGCATCGAGGCGTCCCACCTGTCGCAGCAGCTCGGGGTGATGCGCCGTGCCAACCTGATCCAGGCCCGGAAGGTGGGGTCCAGCGTCTACTACTCGGTCGGGGACCCGAAGCTCTTCGAACTGCTCGAGGTGGCCAAGCGGATCCTCCGGAACTCGCTGACCGAGACCCAGGAGCTCCTCGAGCAGATGTGAACGGGGCACACGTCGCCCCCGGATCGGCAGGGGCGCGGGCGGCGGACCCCGGCCCGGAGGGCCCCGGCCGGTGGGGGGTCCGGGAGGCCGTAACCTGTGGTGGTGAGCCCCCGGATCGATTACACGCGCCCGACCATCTGGAGCGTGGGACACGCCGAGGCGCCCGAGGTCGTCACGTCGGCCTGGATCGACGAGCAGCTGGCGGACACGTTCGAGCGGTGCGGCATCCGACCGGGACTCCTGGAGTCGGTCGCCGGCATCGTGGAACGGCGCTGGTGGCCCGAGGACGTCACGTTCGACGAGGCCGCGGCCCTGGCCGGCCGGCGGGCACTCGAGCTCGCCGAACTCGCCCCGTCCGACGTCGACCTGCTGATCTCCACGTCGGTGTGCAAGCACCACCTCGAGCCGAGTGTCGCCTGCTCCGTCCACCACCGGCTCGGTCTCGGCCCCGAGTGCGTCAACTTCGACCTCGGCAACGCCTGCCTCGGCTTCGTCAACGCCATGCAGGTCGGGGCCATGGCCGTCGAGACCGGCCAGGCACGCACCGTGCTGATCGTGGACGGCGAGGGAAGCCGGCACACCCAGCTGGCCACCATCGACCGCCTCCGGTCCCCCGAGACCACAGCCATGGACGTGTTCGACCAGTTCGCCTCGCTCACGCTGGGCTCGGGCGGGGCCGCCATGGTCATGGGCGGTCCCCGTGCCGGCGGCCATCGGTTCCTCGGCGGCATCTCCCGGGCCGCCACCGTGCACCACGACCTCTGCGTCGGGGACCTCGACACCATGCGCACCGATACCGCCGCCCTGCTCGAGAACGGGCTGGCCCTCGCACGTGACGCCTTCGAGGCCTCGGTGGCGGACGGCTGGGAATGGGAGTCGTGCGACCGCTACGTGATGCACCAGGTGTCGGCCGTCCACACCCGCAAGCTGTGCGAGCTCCTCGGCGTGGACATGGACCTCGTGCCGCTCACCTATCCCGGCTTCGGCAACATGGGCCCGGCGGCGGTGCCGTACACGCTGTCGACCGTGGCCGACGAGATCGGCGACGGCGAGCGGGTGCTCCTGATGGGCATCGGCTCGGGCCTCAACTGCGCTGCCGCCGAACTGATCTGGTAGCCGCCGTGCCGACGAGCCCGCCGACCACCGGCGCGCCGGTGGTCCCCCTCTCGCCGACGGCTGGACAGCTGGCCTCCTGGGGGCTCGACCCGGCCTGGTCCCGACGGGTTGCCGTCGACGGATCCGACGGCCGACCCGTCGACTGGCACATCCTCGACACCGGCCCCGGACCGGCCGGCACCGTGGTCTGCGTCCACGGGAACCCGTCCTGGGGCTATGTGTGGCGGGACCTGCTGGGCACCCTCGCCCCCACCTGGCGCGTGATCGCCGTCGACCAGACCGGGATGGGATGGTCGGAGCGGGGACGGCCCCGGCGACTGGCCGACCGGGTGGCCGAGCTGGTCGCCTTCTGCCGACAGGAGGTGACCGGCCCCCTGGTGCTCGCCGCGCACGACTGGGGCGGCCCGGTCGCGGTGGGTGCGTCCGGGTCGCTCGACGTCGAGGCACTCGTGCTCGCCAACACGGCCGTGGCCAAGCCCGACGGCGTCGCCGTGCCCCCACTGATCGCCGCCGCCCGCAGCCTCGTCGACCTCGCCTGCCGGCGCACCCCCGCATTCGTGGCCGGGACGGCCCGGATGGCGGACCGCTCCCACCGCGACGCGTTGCGGGCGCCGTACCGGACGGCCGACCGCCGCGAGGCCGTCCGGGACTTCGTGGCCGACATCCCCGTCACCCCGGACGACGCGTCGTACGCCGCGCTGCAGGCGTGCGCCGCCGTGCTCGACGAGCATCCCCGGCCGACCCTGCTGCTGTGGGGTGGACGCGACCCGGTGTTCCACGACCGGTTCCTGGCCGACCTGCGGGCCCGGGTTCCCGGGGCCGACGTCGAGCGGTTCGCCACGGCCGCCCACCTGGTCACGCTCGACGCCCCGGTGGGCCCGGTCGTGGCCCGGTGGCTCGACCGGCTCCGCCACCCGGTCGCGGCGGACGCACCCCCGACGGTGCCGACGCCCTTCGTGTCGGTGCTCGCCTCGCTCGGGGACCGGTCCGGGGACACGTCGCGTGCCTATGACGGGCCGGACGGCATGCTGTCGTGGTCCGACCTCGCCGCCCGCTCGTCGGTGGCCGCCCACGCCCTGCGGGCCGGCGGCCTGCGCCCGGGCGACCGGGTGTCGTTGCTGGTCCCACCCAGCGCCGAGCTCCTCGTGGCCGCGGCGGCGGTGTGGAAGGTCGGCGGGGTCCCCGTGGTGGCCGACGCCTCGGCCGGCCTCCGCCGACTCCGGGCGCTGATCCGGGCGGCGGCGCCGTCGTGGACGGTGGGGACACCGGCCACCCTGGCCGCCGCCGGCGCCCTGCGGTTCGCGCCCGGATCGAGGACGGCGTCGTTCGGTCGCTTCCCCGGCGCCGTCCCCCTCGACCCGGCCGACCCGGCCGACCCGGCAGGTGCGCCTGCAGCGCCGTTCGCGGCCGTCGAGCCCGGTCCCGACGACGTCGCCGCCCTGGTCCACACGTCGGGTGCCACGGGCCCGGCCAAGGCGGTCCGCTACACGCACGGCGCCCTGGCCGCCCAGCGCGACGTCGTCGGCCCCCTGTTCGGGATGCGCCCGGGCGATGCCTTCACCACGTCCTTCGGAGCGTTCCTGCTCCTCGCGCCGTCGCTGCAGATGACGTGCATCCGCCCCGATGTCGACGTCGACGAACCGTCCGCGCTCGGCTACGACGAGCTGCGCGGCGCCCTGGACAAGGGGGACGTCACCGTGGCGTGGCTCTCCCCGGCCTCGGCCCGCACCATCGTGGCCACGGCGCGGGGCCGGTCGGCGCCGATCGGGCTGGTCCTGCTGGCCGGTGCCCCGGTACCGGCCGACCTGGTGGCCGGCGTCCGATCGGTGACCGGTGGCGACGTGCGATCGCCCTGGGGGATGACCGAGTGCCTGCCCGTGACCGACGGGACGGAACCCGAGCGGGTGGGTCGGCTGGGCGGGGGGTCGACCGGCCGTCCCGTGCCCGGCTGCTCGGTGCTCGTCACCGTGCTCGACGACCCCGGCACGGTCCTGGCCGACGGGGGCGGGTGGGGCGAGCTGCTCGTCCACGCCCCGTGGATGTTCGACGGGTACGACGCCGCCTGGTCGGCCGACGCCGACGCCGGGGTCGTGCACGACGGACGCCGGTTCCACCGCACGGGCGATGTCGGCTACCTCGAGGACGGGCTCGTGATGCACCTCGGGCGCCGGGTCCACGTGATCGACACGGCGGACGGTCCACTGGCCAGCGTCGCCGTCGAGGGACCGACCGCCGCCGGCACCGGCCGGCGCACGGCTGCGGTCGGGGTGGGGCCGGCCGGACGCCAGGTCCTCTGCCTGGTCGTCGACGGGGACGGGCCGCTGCAGGTGGCCGACCACGAGCTGCGGGACGCGGCACGCCGGGCCTGCCCCCACCGGGTGGCCGCCGTGCTCGAGGGTCCTCTGCCGGTCGACCACCGGCACCAGTCGAAGATCGACCGGACGGCCCTGGCGGCGGACGCCGCGGCGTTCCTCGCCGGCCGGTGACCGCCTCGGCGTCGAAGGTCGCCGCCGCGGCCACGGAGATGCGGTGAGGGTCCTCGTCACCGGGGGCTCGAGCCTCCTCGGCCGCGCCGTGGTCGGCCTGCTCCTGGCCCGTGGCGACGCCGTCACCTCCTTCCAGCGCTCGGCGGGCAGCGGTGGTGCGGTACAGGTGCGGGGCGACGTGCGGGACCGGCAGGCCGTGCTGCAGGCGGCCGGGGGGCACGATGCGGTGGTGCACCTGGCGGCGCTCGTCGCTCCCCGGCCCCGTTGGCAGGATGCGTTCACCGTCAACGTGCTCGGCACCCGGAACGTGGTGTCGGCAGCGGCGCGGTGCGGCCGGCTCGTCCACATCTCCTCGCCGTCCGTCGCCTTCGACGGCGGGCCGGCCGTGGGGGTCGGGGCCGAGCCCGCCCGCTACCGGGGCAGCGACGCCTACACCCGGTCCAAGGCCCTCGCCGAGCGGTACGTGCTCGACCACTCGT
>DATLRE010000161.1:0-14833 GCA_035534835.1 Acidimicrobiales bacterium | reverse complement strand
CCGTTCGGGTGGAACTCCCCGAACACGCCCCGCAGGACATCGGACACCTCGCCCAGGGTCGCCATCCGGGCAAGTGCCACCTTCATCGGGTGCAGCAGGTTCTGTGTACCCCGGGCGGCGGCCTCGACGTCGGCCAGGGCGGCGTCGACGCCCGCCTGGTCCCGCTCGGCCCGGACCCTACCCACGCGGGCGACCTGGGACCGCTGGAGCTCGGCGTCGATGGGGAACACGTCGGTCGGCGCGCCGTGCTCGTCCACGAACCTGTTGACCCCGACGACGACCTTGTCCCCGCTGTCGATGGCCTTGGCGTAGGCGTAGGCGGCCTGCTCGATCTCCTGCTGCATGTACTGGGCCTCGATGGCGTCGACGGCGCCGCCCAGCGAGTCGATCCGCTCGAGGTAGTCCCACGCCGCCTTCTCCACTTCGTCGGTCAGCGACTCGACGAACCAGGAGCCGGCCAGCGGGTCCACGGTGTCGGCGATCCCCGACTCGTACCCCACGATCTGCTGGGTGCGCAGGGCGATCTTGGCGGCGCGCTCGGTGGGCAGGCCGAGTGCCTCGTCGAATCCGTTCGTGTGCAGGCTCTGGGTGCCGCCCAGTGCGGCAGCCATGGCCTGCACGGTGACCCGCACGATGTTGTTCTCGGGCTGCTGGGCGGTGAGCGTCGAACCCCCGGTCTGGGTGTGGAAGCGGAGGAGCAGCGACTTCTCGTCCTTGGCACCGAACCGCTCGGTCATGATGCGGGCCCACATCCGGCGGGCGGCCCGGTACTTCGCCACCTCCTCGAACAGGTTGTTGTGGGCGTTCCAGAAGAAGCTCAGGCGCGGGGCGAAGTCGTCGACGGCGAGGCCGGCCGCCAACGCCGCCTCCACGTAGGCGATGCCGTTGGCGAGGGTGAAGGCGATCTCCTGGACGGCGGTCGAGCCGGCCTCCCGGATGTGGTATCCGGAGATGGAGATCGTGTTCCACGCCGGCAGGTGCTCGGCGCAGTAGGAGAAGGTGTCGGTGACGAGGCGCATCGACGGCCGGGGCGGGTAGATGTAGGTGCCCCGGGCCACGTACTCCTTCAGGATGTCGTTCTGGATCGTCCCGCCCAGCAGCTTCGGGTCGACTCCGTTCTCCTCGGCGACCAGTTGGTAGAAGAGGAGCAGTACGGCCGCAGTGGCGTTGATCGTCATCGACGTGGTGACCTTGTCGAGGGGCAGGCCGGCCAGCAGCGACCGCATGTCCTCGAGGGTGTCGATGGCGACGCCGACCTTGCCCACCTCGCCCTCGGCGCGGGGGTGGTCCGAGTCGTATCCCATCTGGGTCGGCAGGTCGAAGGCGCACGACAGGCCCGTCTGGCCGGCGTCGAGCAGGAACTTGAACCGCTCGTTGGTGGCCTCGGCCGTCCCGAACCCCGCGTACTGGCGCATCGTCCACAGGCGGCCCCGGTACATGTCCGGGCGGATGCCGCGGGTGTAGGGGTACGTGCCGGGGGCCCCGAGCCGCTCGTCCGGGTCCCAGCCCGCCAGGGCGTCGGGTCCGTAGACCTGTTCGATGGTGATGCCGGAGTCGGTGACGCGCTCGTCCGAGGGCCTGCCGGAGGTGGGATCGGTTGCCATGGGCCACAGGTTACGGTCATCCCGACCGGCCGAGAAAACCCGCCCCGCGGGGTGGTCGGTCCGGTAGGCGTCGGGTACCCGGGCATGCCGATCGCCCTGTTCGACCCGGACGACACCCGACGCCGTGGCCGGGGACGTGCCCACAGCCGTCCGGGTCATCCGGGGCGAGGACGCCCCGGCTGGTTCAGCCGGCGGGCGCCTCGACGTGCGGCATGCACAGGTCGTCGTACTCGGCGATCACGATGTCGCCGGCGTCGGGCCCGCACGCCGGACACCCCGGGTCACGGCGGACCTTGAACGTCCGGAAACTCTGCTCGAGCGCGTCATAGGCGAGCAGGCGGCCCTGCAGGGTGTCCCCCATGGCGAGGAGCACCTTGATGGCCTCGACCGCCTGCAGGGACCCCACGATGCCCGGGAGCACGCCGAGCACGCCGGCCTCGGAGCAGCTGGGTGCCAGCTCGGCGGGGGGCGGCTCGGGCAGCAGGCAGCGGTAGCAGGGGCCCTCGTACGGGTTGAAGACGGTGACCTGGCCCTCGAACCGGAAGATGGATCCGTGGATCACGGGGATCCGCTTCAGCAGCGACGCGTCGTTCACCAGGTACCGCGTCGGGAAGTTGTCGGTCCCGTCCACGATGACGTCGTACCCGTCGATGATGTCGAGGATGTTGTCGGCACCGAGGCGCACGTCGTAGGTCACGACGTTGACGTCGGGGTTCATCAGGGTGAGCGTCTTCTTGGCCGAGTCGACCTTCCGCTCGCCGATCCGGTCCGTGTTGTGGAGGATCTGACGCTGGAGATTTGAGGCGTCGACCACGTCCATGTCGATGATCCCGAGGGTGCCGACGCCGGCAGCCGCCAGGTAGAGCGCGGCGGGCGAGCCGAGACCGCCGGCACCGAGCAGGAGGACCTTGGCGTCGAGGAGGGCCAGCTGTCCCGTCTCGCCGACCTCGGGTAGCAGCAGGTGTCGCTGGTAGCGGTTGCGCTGCTCGAGCGAGAGCGTGCGGGGAGCGGACCATGCCCGGCCCTCGTCCTTCCAGCGGTTGAACCCTCCCAGGATCGAGGCGACGTCGGTGTAGCCGAGCTGCTGCATCGTGTCGGCTGCGAACGCGGACCGCACGCCGCCGGCGCACAGTACGAGCACGTGTGCGGACTTGTCGGGGATCTGGCCCTCGACCGAGGACTCCAGGTTGCCCCGCGGCAGGTGGATCGAGCCGGCCAGGGCGCCCTGTTCGTACTCGTCGGGCTCGCGCACGTCGAGCAGGATGGCGCCGGGACGGGCCAGCTCCTCCTCGGCCTCGGCGGTGGTGATCTCTCGGATGGCGGCCTTGGAGGCGGCCAGCATCTCTCGGAACGTGGGCACGGCGGTCTCGCTTCCTCGGGTGTCGGCGCTACGACAAGCTTAAACACTACCAGCGGGGTCGACATTCCCTCGTCGACGTCCGGGGTTCCCGCCGAGGGCGCCCGGGACCCGGTCCGCGACGGGTCGGCTCCCCTGGATCGGCCGGCGCGCGGGAGAGGGACCTGAACGGTTCGGGATCCGGCGCCCGGTCCGGCCGGTCGGACCGGCAGGTCGGTCCAGCCGGTCGGGCCGGCAGGTCAGGCCGGAAGTCCATGCCGGCAGTTCAGGCCGGCAGGTCAGGCCGGTCGGACCGCACCCGGCGGGGGGATCGTCCCCGCCCCGGTCGACAGGCACCCGGCCAAGGCGGCCGGGTCGGCCGGCGCCGCCAGCTTCGGGGGGTGGAGGAAGTGAGGCGGCCGCGTGAGATCCACCGAGTCGAGCAGGTCGTCTGCGGCCGCGTCGCGATTGGTGAGGGCCGGCAGGTTCCACTTCGTCTCGATCAGTTTGAGCACCGAGGTGTGGTCGTGGACCACGTGGGACACGTAGTCCGGCCTGGCGTACGGCGAGACCACGCCGGCAGGAACCCGGAAGCCGTAGCGGTCGAACGACCCGGGCGTGCCACCGGGAGGGACGTCGGGCGGCACCCCATCGGGCACCACCGCGGCGGGAGGCGGGACGTGGTCGTAGTAGCCCCCGCTCTCGTCGTAGCACCAGACCAGGATGGTGTGGGGCCACTGGGGCGAGTCCATCACCGCATGGACCACCTGGGCCAGGAACTGGTCCCCGTACTGGACGTCCTGCGGATCCTCCTGGGACTGGGTCTCGAAGTTCGGGTCGACCATGCTCACGGCCGGCAGCATGCCGGCCGCGGCGTCGGACAGGAACGTCGCGTTCGAGGCCAGGTGCGAGGTGAATCCGGGCAGGGACGCCTGGTACGACCAGATCAGCGACGACGGGAGCGACGAGTAGTAGTTCTTCCACGAGATCCCGTGGGCGTCGAGGGCCTGGAAGACGGTGCCGTTGGGGGGAGCCGCTGCCGGGAACACGTCGGTCAGCAGCCCGAGCGACGTCCCGGCCATCAGGAAGCGACGGTTCGGGTAGGTCTGGGCCCCGACGGATGCGAAGTAGCGGTCGCACACCGGGAAGGTCTTCGCCAACGAGTTAGTGAAGGGGAGCACGTCCGGCTCGAGGTAGCCCATCGACACCGGGCCGCTCTGGCTGCTGGCGAACCCGTCGAGCTTGCCACCGGCGTAGGACGCCCAGAAGGCGTCCCACGTGTTGTAGGGATGGCCCTGCGGCTGGCACGGATTGGGCATCGGGAACGCCTGCAGCACCGAATCCCCCCCGGGCGGCGGGACCGCCGAAGTCGCCGGCCACGGGTTGGTCGCGGTCGGCCTGCCGTTGCCGGCGAGCGCGAAGCCGTCACCCCGACCGCGCTGCATCCCGAGCACGTTGTCGTACGAGTGGTTCTCCATCATCACGATGACGATGTTGCGGATCAGCGGAAGCTGGTCGGTGCCGGCTGCAGCTCCCGGGTTCGGCAGCGAACCGGGTCCGGCGGGGGTCGGCCTCGCCCGAGTGGTGGACGTCGTGGTCGTCCCGGACGACCCACCGGACGACGAGCAGGCGGCGAGCCCCACGGCGGCCGCACCGGCGAAGCCTCCGAGGAGCGCCCGACGCGACAGTCGCTGCGGCTCATCCATGCTGCGACCCTAACGAGGGCGCCCCCGGACGACAAGCGGCGTCCGCGGGTCCGGGAGCCCGGGAGCCCGGGAGCCCGGGAGCCCGGGAGCCCGGACGGGTGACGGTAGCGTGCGGCGGGTGGAACTGAGCGAGGCGGTCGGCCGCAGACGCATGACCCGCAACTTCACGGGCGCGCCCCTCGCCCGCGCCGAGGTCGACGCGCTCCTCGCCTTGGCGATCCGGGCGCCGTCCGCGGGGAACACCCAGGGACGCGAGTTCGTCGTGCTGGAGGGGCCCGAACAGACCGCCCGGTACTGGGACGCCACCACCGACGCCGCCTGGAGGGGGCGGTCCCGCCGGTTCGCCGGGCTGTCCCGGGCCCCCGTGGTCGTACTGGCGTTCAGCGATCCCGACGCCTACGTCGAGCGCTACCGGGAACCGGACAAGGCCCGGGCCGACGGAGCCGAGGTCGAGTGGATCGTGCCCTACTGGCACGTCGACGCCGCCTTTGCCGTGCAGACGCTGCTCCTGGCCGCGGCCTCCCGCGGTGTCGGCGCCGCGTTCATCGGCAACTTCCGCGGCGAGGCGGCGCTGAAGGGGGCCCTCGGCGTGCCCCCTGCCCGGCGGTGGCTGGGGGCGGTGCTGCTGGGCGAGCCGGCTGCGCCCGACCCGCCGTCGTCGTCGGCCGCACGGCCCCGGCGCACGCTCGACGAGGCCGTGCACCGGGGGGGCTGGTAGGGACGCCCGCACCGGCCGCCCACGGTGCGGGCAAGCTGCCGCCCCGCGGCGTACGATGCGTTCGAGCCGGCGGCTCGGTGGACCCGTGCCGCAGCACGTCGGTGCGCATGCGATCGGCGACCTGACGCCGTCCCGAGGAGTCCCATGACCGACACCGCCGTCGAACCCACCGTCCGAACCGAGGGCCCGTCCGCCACCGAGCCGGCGTCGACTCCGCCACCGGGCGCCGGCGGCCACGGTCCACCACCGGTTCCGAGCTTCAGCATCGTGCCGGTCCGGGCGCTGCCCGTCGTCGCCGCCGTGCTCATCGGCCTGATCGTCGCCATCGGCTCGAACAACCTGTGGGCACTCACGTTCTTCCACGTCGCCGGCGGCGGCCTGTGGACCAGCCTCGACCTGTTCCTCGGTCTCGTCCTCGGGCCGATCATGGGCTCCCTGTCGATCCCGGCACGGGTCGAGTTCACCACCCGGTTCATGCCGAAGATGCTGCTGATCATGCCGACGCTCGTCGCCATGACGCTCGGCGCCGGGTTCCAGCTGGCCCGGCACGTCGGCAACCTCGACGCCTCCTACCCCCACCACGGCTGGCTCGTGGCCTCGTTCGTCGTCGTGGGCATCATGGCGGTGATCGCCCTGGGACTCCTCGAGCCGGCCAATCTCGCCGTCCTGTTCGAGCTGAAGAAGCCGCAGCCCAACGGCGAACGGATCGGGCGCCTCATGAAGGTGTTCATCTACACGGCGGGGATCACCGGCGTCCTGCAGATCGCCACGATCCTGATCATGACCTTCCTGGCCAGCCGATGACGACGGCCGCCACCGCCACGCCACCCGGCTTCGGCGAGCCCGACGCCGAGGACCTGCGCCAGGCCGACCTGCCGCCGGTCATGCCCATCGCCATCGTCACGCTGGCGCTCGTCGTGTCCGGCGGGATCATCGTCGCCGCCCAGTACGGCCGCGCCGCCCACCTGACGATCCCGACGGTGCTCCTGGGCGTGGCCGCGGTGCTGCTCCTGGTGAACGCCGTGCTGATCGCCCGCATCTCGGCGTTCGCCTGGCCGGTCTTCTTCCGGGTCCTCGGATGGGCCCTGCTGGCGTACTGCGTGATCGCGGGGATCCTCGAGTACGTGTTCGTCTACGACCACACCCCGGCACGGCTGCTGGCCCTGTTCAGCGGAATGCTGGTCCTCTTCGCCATCGACGTGCCGCTCATGCTCGCCTACTCCGTGGCGCGCTGGCAGCCGGTCGACGCTTCGTAGGCGCACCGGAACCCCCTCGGCCGGCACGACCACGTCCCCACCGGCCCGGCAGCCGGTGACACGGGCGTCGGCCGGGTCACCGGCAAGGAGTCCGGCAAGCACCGCGGCGCAGGCTTCCCGGAGCCGACCGACCCGCCCCACCGACCGGTGTGCGCCGGGTCCCGACCCGAGGAGCCCGAATTGCCCACGCCCACCGTCATCCCGCCGCCACGGCGCCCACTCCGTCCGGTGGTGTCCCGGACCGAGGCACCCGGGCCCGGACCCGGGGGCCCGTCCATGCGGATCGTCCCCTGGACGGATCCCGTGGCCGACCCCCACGGCGTACATCCGTGCAGTCGCTACGTGGAGCTCTACTGGCTGGGCATCATCGGCCCGAGCACGACCTGGCTCCTCCGTCGGCTCAACTACGGACTCGAGGTCCACGGGGACGGCTACGACCTCCATCTGCCGGAGACGGCGCGGTCACTCGGCCTGGGCGACAAGATGGGCAAGAACTCGCCGTTCCGCCGGGCTCTGGCCCGTCTGATCACCTTCGAACTGGCCCGACCCCACGGACCGGGCGAGCTGGCCGTCCGGACGCGGGTCCCTCCGCTGCCGTTGCGGCACCTCAGCCGCCTGCCCGACTCGCTCCAGCGCAGCCACCGTCGCTGGGTCGCCGAGCAGCAGCTCCCCGAGGTCGAGCAGATGCGACGCCGGGCGCTCCGGCTCGCCACCGGCCTGGCCGGCGCGGGACACGACCGGTCGACGATCGAACGTCGCCTCGCCCAGTGGCAGTTCCACCCGGCCATCGCCTTCGAAGCCGCCGACGCCGCGTGCGAGGGTCCAGGACCCCGGCACGCGAGGAACGGTTCGAAGGACCCTGCTCCGGATGCGACGGCTCCGCAGCGGCCGGTCCATCCGCTCCTCCCCCACCTTCCGGTACAGGCCTGCGCCCCCGACCGTCCGGACGGAGCCTGCTGAGGATGGGCCCCCGGGGATCAGCCCGGTTCGGCCTCGTGCCCCGCTGGCGTGAGTCCCCAGTAGGTCTCGACCGGTTCCATCTCGCCCTTCACGACCTTGTCGATCATCCGGCAGATCGGCAGGTCGAGTCCGTGCCGCTCGGCGAGCTCGAGTGCCACGGTGGCGGTGTTCACGCCCTCGGCCACCATGTGCATCTCCTCCAGGATGTCGGCCAGCTTGCGCCCCTTGCCCAGCTGCTCCCCCACGGCTCGGTTCCGGCTGTGCGGACTCACACACGTCGCGATGAGGTCGCCCATACCGGCGAGCCCGGCGAAGGTCGCCGGCTTCGCCCCCATGGCGTCGCCCAGACGGATGAGTTCGGCCAGACCCCGGGACATGACGGCGGCACGGGTGTTGTCGCCCACGCCCAGACCTTCCCCCATGCCGGCGGCGATGGCGATCACGTTCTTGAGGGCGCCGCCCAGTTCGCACCCGATCACGTCGTCGTTGACGTAGACCCGGAACACACCCCGCGTGAAGACGGCCTGGATGGCGCTGGCCACCTCGAGGTCCTCGGTGGCGACCACGGCGGCGGCCGCCTTGCCCGACAGGATCTCGCTGGCGATGTTGGGTCCCGTCAGCGCCGCCACCGGGTGTCCGGGGACGACCTCCTTGATCACCTGGGTCATCCGCAGGTGCGAACCGCGCTCGAGCCCCTTCGACAGGCTGACCACAGGGATCCACGGGCGCAGGAACGGCGCGGCGTCCTGGAGCACCCGGCGGAGCCCCGACGCGGGGATCCCCAGGACGACGAGGTCGGCCCCGCAGACGGCCTGCTCGAGGTCCGCGGTCGCCGTCAGCGCCGGGTCGAGTCCGAACCCCGGCAGGTAGGCAGGATTCTCGTGGTCCTGATGGACGGCTCGTGCCACCTCGGGGTCCCGGGCCCACAGCACCGTGTCGTGCCGAGCCGCCACGAGCGACGCCACCGTCGTGCCCCACGAGCCTCCCCCGAGGACTGCGATCTTCACGGATCAGACGGTAGTGCAGGCGGCACGCCGGTTTCCCCGCCACCTGCCGGGATGCGGTCCACCTTCCCTCCGTGCCTCCCCGCGGCTCCGTCCTCCCGCCGGGTGGCCATCCAGCGCGCGAACTCCTCGGAGGTCGCCAGTTCCACCAGGGTGCGGACACCGAACCCGCTGCCGCCCTTGGTGTTGTAGCCGCGGCTGTCCTCGGTACGCGAGGGGCCGGCGATGTCGAGGTGAGCCCACGGGACGTCGGACACGAACTCGCGGAGGAGGAGCGCGGCGGCGATGCTCCCCGCCTGGCCCGGCCGACCCGTGTTCTTCATGTCGGCCACCTCCGATTCGATGTGGGCGCTGTAGTCCTCGTGGAGCGGAAGGGGCCACGAGGGCTCCCCCGCTCGCGAGCCGGCGGCCCGGACCGTGGCGATTAGCTCCTCGTCGTTGCCGAACAGGCCCGCGATGTCCTTGCCCAGCGCCACCACGGCGGCGCCGGTCAGCGTGGCCAGGTCGACGACCGCATCGGGGTCGGATTCGACGGCGAGGGTCAGTCCGTCGGCCAGGACGAGGCGTCCCTCGGCGTCGGTGTTGAGCACCTCGATGGTCTTGCCGCTCCGGGTGGTGAGGACGTCGCCCGGCTTGACCGCCGTCCCGCTCGGCAGGTTCTCGGTCATCGGCGTCCAGGCCGTGATCGGGATCCGCCCGCCGAGGGCGGCGACGGCGTCGACTGCGGCTAGGACGGCGGCGGCGCCGCCCATGTCCGTCTTCATGGATTCCATGCCCGTCGCCGGCTTCAGCGAGAGACCGCCCGAATCGAACGTGATCCCCTTGCCCACGAGCGCCAGGTGCGGCACCCGCCCGTCGAACTCGAACGGGTCGTCGGGCCGGTATTCGACCCGCACCAGACGCGGGGGCCGCTGCGAGCCTGCGGCCACTCCCAGCAGTCCGCCGAGCCGCTCGTCGGCGATGCGGGCCTCGTCCCACACCTCCACGGTCAGCGCCGGGCTGCCGGCGAACCGCTCGGCCACCACGGCGGCGAACCGCTCGGGGGTGAGCGTCCCGGCCGGCTCGTTCACCAGGTCGCGGGCGAGCGCCACCGAGCGGGCGACCTGCGCCCCCCGGGCCGCGCCCCGGGCGACCGCATCGGGTTCGGTGTCGCCGTCGGTCAGCATCAGGGTCCCGAGCGCCGACGGGGGCTCGGCGCTGCGGAACCGGTCGAACCGGTAGGAGGCCAGGGCCCCGCCCTCGGCTGCGGCAGCGGCCACGTCGGCCGCCGGCGCGCCGGCGACCTCGGGCAGCACCAGCAGTGCCGTGCCGCCCGAGCCCGCGGACCGCACGAACCCCGCCGCGGCCCGGCGCACGGTCTCGATCCCGCGGTCGCCCGAGAGCGCATCTCCGGTGCCCAGACCCACGAGGACCACGTCGGGACCGGTCGCGGCGCCGGTGGCGGCGTCCGCCGATCGCAGCACCAGCACCTGGGCCGCCCTCCCGGTGAACCCCTGCCGCTCGCACCACACCCCGTCGAGCGTGGCCGGCAGCTCCACCCCGTCCACTGCTCCCGCGGCGGGAGCCACGAGCGGACCCGCCTCGGTGCTCAACACGGGGACGCCCACGGCGACCAGGTCGTCGGGCAGGCCCGTTGCGGACAGGGTGGTCACGTCGATCACGTCGGTTCTCCAGGGGCTCGGTCGATGGTTCGTGGAGCGGGTCGATGGCAGGTCATCAGGTCGCAGGTCATCAGGACGGGTGGCGGGGACACGGCCCGGGACGGGGCCGCCGCGCCGGGATCCGGTCAGCCGGGAGCGCTGTCGTCCGCCGGGGCGGACACGCGGCGCGGGGCACCACGGGCCAGCAGGTGGTTCTGCCCCTCGGTCCACCGCGCGAGGGCCCACAACAGGTCGGAGAGCCGGTTCAGATACAGGCCCACCAGAGAGCCCTCGATCGGTGCCGCCACCAGCAGGCGCTCGGCCCGGCGCACGATGGTCCGGGCGAGGTCGAGCGCAGCGGCAGCCCGGTTCCCCCCCGGAACCACGAACTCCGTCGGCATGGTCACCCGGGCGATCAGGCCGTCGATCCGCTGCTCGAGCGCCGTGACCATCGCCTCGGTCACCAGGGTGCGGCCCGGTTCCAGCTTCGACCGGTGGGACGGGTCGGTCGTCACCTCGGCCATGAGGACGTACAGCTCGCGCTCCAGGTCCGTCAGAAGCTGGTCCAGCTCGGACCCCGGGGCCGCCTCGGCCCGGGCCAGACCCATGGCGGCCTGGGCCTCGTCGACCGCCCCGGTGACCTGCATCATCGGCGCGTCCTTGCGGGTCCGACCACCGTAGAGGAGGCCCGTTGTCCCGTCGTCGCCGGTGCGGGTGTAGATCTTCAGCACGGTGTCCTCACCGACCCGATGCTAAACGAACGGCAACGCCGGGGGACCGCCCGCCGGCCGCCCGGGGGACCGCCCGCTGGCCGGCCCCGCCCCGGCTGGGCCGGGCCGTACCCCCACCCCGGTATCGTTTGGGGGCTATGGCAGCCCACCGAACCGATTCGAGCTACCTCCGGACCGTCGCCGAGCGCGTCGTCATCTTCGACGGCGCCATGGGGACCAACCTGCAGCTGGCCGAGCTGACCGCCGACGACTTCGGCGGCCCGGAACTCGAGGGCTGCAACGAGCTCCTCGTCGTCACCCGACCCGACGCCGTCGAACAGGTCCACCGCTCGTTCTTCGAGGTGGGCTGTGACGTGGTCGAGACGGACACGTTCGGCGCCTTCGCCCCGGTCCTCGCCGAGTACGGGCAGGGCCACCGGGTGCGCGAGCTCAACCTCGCCGCCGTCCGGCTCGCACGGAACGCGGCGGAGGAGTACGCCACCGTGGACAGGCCCCGGTGGGTGGCGGGCAGCATCGGTCCGGGTACCAAGTTCCCCACGCTCGGTCAGACCCGCTATGCGGACCTCCGCGACGCCTACGAGGAACAGGCCGGCGCGCTCGTCGAGGGCGGAGCCGACCTCATCCTCGTGGAGACGGTGTTCGACCTGCTCCAGGCCAAGGCCGCCATCAACGGCGCCCGTCGGGCCATGAAGGCCGCCGGGGTCCGGCTCCCGATCCAGTGCCAGGTGACCATCGAGCTCTCGGGGACCATGCTGCCGGGCACCGAGATCGGTGCCGCCCTGGTCGCCCTGCAGGCCATGGACGTCGACGTGATCGGACTCAACTGTGCCACCGGGCCCTCGGAGATGTTCGAGCCGCTGCGCCACCTCACCGGGCACGCAACCATCCCGGTCTCGTGCCTGCCCAATGCCGGACTGCCCTCGGTCGTCGACGGCGCCATGCACTACGACCTCGAGCCGCACCAGCTCGCCGAGTACCACCGCCAGTTCGTGAGCGAGCTCGGCGTGTCCGTGATCGGCGGCTGCTGCGGCACCACGCCGGCCCACCTGGCGGCCGTGGTCGAGGCGTGCGCCGACCTGACCCCGTGCGTGCGCACACCCGAACGCGAGGAGGGGGCGACGTCGATCTACACGCACGTGCCGTTCACCCAGGAGAGCTCGTTCCTGGTGGTGGGCGAGCGCACCAACGCGAACGGTTCGAAGAGGTTCCGGGAGGCGATGCTCGAAGCCGACTGGGACACCTGCGTCGCCATGGCCAAGGACCAGGTCAAGGAAGGTTCGCATCTCATCGACGTGTGCGTCGACTACACCGGGGCCGACGGTGTGGCCGACATGGGCGAGGTCGTCTCGCGCTTCGCCACCCAGTCGACCGCCCCCCTCATGGTGGACTCGACCGAGGCACCCGTGGTGGAGACGGCCCTGTCGTGGATCGGCGGCCGTGCCGTCATCAACTCGGTGAACCTCGAGGAGGGCGACGCCGTGGGCACGCGGCTCGACTCGTTCCTCACGCTCGCCAAGGAGTTCGGCGCCGCCGTCGTGTGCACCTGCATCGACACCGAGGGCCAGGCGCGGACGGCCGACTGGAAGGTGCGCGCCGCCACGGCCATCCACGACATCGCCACCGGGCGCTACGGGCTCCGGCCCGAGGACCTCCTGTTCGATCCCCTGGCGCTCCCGCTGTCGACCGGGATGGAGGAGAGCCGCCGGGACGGGATCGAGACCATCGAGGGCATCCGCAGGATCAAGGCCGAACTTCCCGGCGTCTACACGGTGCTCGGCCTGTCCAACGTGTCGTTCGGACTCAATCCCGCGGCCCGACAGGTCCTCAACTCCGTCTTCCTCCACGAGTGCGTGGAGGCCGGGCTCGACGCCGCCATCGTGCACGCGTCGAAGATCCTCCCCCTGGCCAAGATCGACGACCGGGCCCGCGAGGTCTGCCTCGACCTCATCTACGACCGCCGCTCCGACGGGTACGACCCGCTGACCGAGCTGCTGGCCCTCTTCGAGGGCGTGTCCGCGTCGTCCGCCACCGCCGGTGAGGACCGGTCGGACTGGACGGTCGAGCGCCGCCTGGAGCACCGGATCATCGACGGCGACCGTACGGGCATCGAGGCCGACCTCGATGAGGCGATGGTCCAGGGCCGGACCCCACTGGTCATCATCAACGAATTCCTGCTCGCCGGCATGAAGACCGTGGGCGAACGCTTCGCCTCCGGGGAGATGCAGCTGCCCTTCGTGCTCGGCTCGGCCGAGACCATGAAGACCGCCGTGGCCTACCTGGAGCCCTTCATGGAGAAGGCCGACCAGGGGGGCAAGGGAACGATGGTGCTCGCCACCGTGAGGGGCGACGTCCACGACATCGGCAAGAACCTGGTCGACATCATCCTCACCAACAACGGCTACACGGTCCGGAACCTCGGAATCAAGATCGGCATCAACGACATGGTGGCCGCCGTCGAGGAGTTCGGCGCCGACGCCATCGGAATGAGCGGCCTCCTGGTGAAGTCCACGCTCATCATGCGCGAGAACCTCGAAGAGCTCAACCGGCGCGACCTGTCCCACATCCCGGTCATCCTGGGCGGCGCCGCCCTCACGCGCACCTATGTGGAACGGGACCTCCGCCAGGTCTACGACGGTCGCCTCTTCTACGGCAAGGACGCCTTCGAGGGACTGCGCACGATGGACCGGCTCGTGGAGATCGCCCGCACCGGTGACGACGACCCCGAGTTCGGGACGGCCATCGGCGGGCGCGATCTGGGTCCTCGCAAGAGCGAACTGCGCAAGCAGGCCGCCGAGGAGGCGCGTTCCCGCGGCGAGCAGCTGCCGGCCCGCTCCCCCGAGGTCACCGCCGACAACACGCTCTTCAACCCGCCGTTCGTGGGGAGCCGCGTGGCCAAGGGCATCGCCATCGACGACATCGCCGCGTACGTCAACGAGACCGCCCTGTACCGGAACCAGTGGGGATTCCGCCCCGAGAGCGGGGAGGACGACCCGGCGTTCAAGGTGCGGGTGCGGGCACGCTTCCGGGAGGAGCTGGCCAAGGCCAAGGCCGAACAGCTGCTCGTCCCACAGGTGGCGTGGGGTCACTTCGCCGCCAACGCCGACGGCGACGACCTGATCATCTGGACTGACGAATCCCGCAGCAACGAGCGGATGCGCTTCACGTTCCCACGGCAGGTCGAGGACCCGTACCTCTGCATCGCCGACTTCTTCCGGTCGGTCGACTCGGGCGACGAGGACTGGGCGAGCTTCCAGGTGGTCACCATGGGCTCCCGGGTGTCCGAGGAGACAGCACGGCTGTTCGCCGCGGACGAGTACCAGCAGTACCTGTTCCTGCACGGACTCGGCGTCGAGATGGCCGAAGCCCTGGCCGAGTACTGGCACCGCCGCATCCGCGAGGAACTCAGGTTCGCCGACGAGGACGGGCCGACCCTGACCGGACTGTTCCGCCAGAAGTACCGGGGCGGCCGCTACTCGTGGGGCTACCCGGCCTGCCCGCGGCTCGAGGACAACGCCCTGGTGGTCGAGTTGCTCGGCGCCGAGCGCATCGGTGTGGAGGTCAGCGAGGGGTTCCAGCTGCATCCCGAACAGTCGACGACGGCCATCATCTGCCACCACCCCCAGGCCAAGTACTTCGTCGCCTGAGCCCGTCGGGCGGGGTACCGGTGGGCTCCGGCCCGGCTCCGGCCCGTCCGACCGGGGCGACCCGTCCGAACCGGTCCCTCCGCCGGGCACGGATCACAGCGCGAGCGTGGCACCCCCGTCGACCACGATGGCGGCACCGTTGACGAATCCGGCCTGCTCCGAACAGAGGAAGGCGGCCACCGAGCCGAAGTCGGCCGGGTTCCCCATGACCCCTGCGCCCCCGAGCTCCTTCAT
>DATLRE010000160.1:0-7420 GCA_035534835.1 Acidimicrobiales bacterium | reverse complement strand
CCGGTCGACGACATCCAGGCCCAGCTCGACCAGGTGTCGACCACCAACGCCGTCGACGCCGACCTGGCCGCCCTCAAGGCCGAGCTCGGCGCGGGCACGCCGGCCCAGCTCGGCGCGGCCGAGCCCGCCGCCCCGGCGCCGGCCGAACCCGGAGAGGCGCCGGCATGATCGTGCGCATCCTGGGCGACGGGCAGTTCGAGGTGCCCGAGGCCGACCGCGAGTCCCTCCACCGGCTCGAGGAGGTCCTGGACGCCGCCCTCGAGGGCGACGACGAGGCCGCGTTCACCTCCGCCCTGGCCGCCGTGATCGCCGAGGTCCGCCGGGTCGGCACCGAGCTGGCGCCCGACACCTTCACCGCCTCCGACAGGGTCGTGCCGTTCGACGACGCCACCCTGGCCGAGACGAAGGAACTCCTGGCCGGTTCGGGCGGGGACGACCACTGACAACGCACCCGTGACCTCGAGGAACCCGGCATGAGCACCGCACGCAACATCCCGAACGACCGCGGCCTGACCCTGCGGATGTTCACGACCGGGCTTCTGCTCGTGCTCCTCTACGGGGCGGTCGTGGGCCTGCTGATCGCGGTCGGCATCTCGTATGCGCTGGTGCTGGTGATCGCGGCGGCACTCCTGTTCGTCCAGTACTGGTTCTCGGACAAGATCGCCCTGTACGGCATGGGCGGCCGGATCGTCACCCCCGAGGAGGCCCCCCAGCTCCACGGGGCCATCGACCGGCTGTGTGCCATGGCCGACATGAAGAAGCCGCGGGTGGCCGTGGCCGATACCGACGTCCCCAATGCCTTCGCCACCGGACGCAGCCCCAACAACGCCGTGGTGTGCGCCACCACCGGCCTCATGCGCCGCCTCGACGAACCCGAACTCGAGGCGGTCCTCGCCCACGAGCTCTCCCACGTCGCCCACCGAGACGTCGCCGTCATGACCATCGCCAGCTTCCTCGGGATGGTGGCCGGCATGGTCACCCGGATGATGCTGTGGACGGGGATGATGGGAGGGTTCGGCGGAGGTGGCGGGAACAACAACAACAACCAGGGCGCCGACCAGACCGTCCTGATCGAGATGGCCGTCCTGGCCGTCTCCGTCGTCGTCTACGCCATCAGCTTCCTGCTGACCATGGCCCTGTCCCGCTACCGCGAACTGGCCGCCGACCGGTCGGGGGCGATCCTCACCGGACAGCCGTCGGTCCTGGCGTCCGCCCTGGTCAAGATCACCGGGGAGATCGCCCGGATCCCCACACGGGATCTGCGGTCGACCGAGTCGTTCAACGCCTTCTACTTCACTCCGGCGGTGGCCAAGAGCGGCGTGAGCATCTCCACCATCTTCTCGACGCACCCCTCCCTGGACCAGCGCCTGGCCCAGCTCGCCGCCCTGGAGGCCGAGATGGGCCGGCCCTCGTGAGTCACCGGGCCGGCGGCGGGCCCGGCTGATGGGCCTCTTCGACACGCTGCTCGGTCGGACGAAGCCGGTCCAGTCGAACCTCGACGCGCTGTTCGCCCTTCCCTCGGCGTCGATCACGCTGCAGAGCGCGGCCGGCATGACCTGCTCGGGCCATGCCGGGGTGTGCTTCAAGCCGCCGACGGGCCAGGGCTTCACCGAGATGGAGGCCGAGGTCGTCAAGCTGCTGGCCATGGACGGCGGGTCCGGACTCACCCGTTCCGAGGACTCGTTCGGCTACGTCTGGCTGGTGGTAGAGGACTCCGACATCGAGTCCCTCGTCACCCGGGTCCACCTGGTGAACTCGTCCCTGGCCGACGCCGGCTGGGGTCCCCAGCTCCTGTGCACGGTCTTCGGGCTGGCCAAGCTGGCCACCGACGCCACGGCCGACACCGGAAGCGACCCGGTCGTCGAGGGCGTCACCGTCGGGCCGGGCACGGTGCTCCCCTCGACGGCCTACCTCGTCTACCTGTTCAAGCGGGGCACGTTCTACCCGTTCGTGCCGACCGGCCACGAACAGCGCTCCACCGAGGAGGAGTTCCGGCTCCGCAGCCTGGTGGCCGACGACCTCACCGTCGAGGCCGACCTCGACCGCTGGTTCCCCCTGTGGGACCTCCCCGTCGGCTGAGCGCACCTGCCGGTGCCCGTCGTCGAGCTGGTCGTCGAGCCCTGGTCCCTGTCGGTGTGCCGCCTGGATCCGGCCGAACCCTGGCCCGACCCGCCGGCCGGCGCCCCGCTGCACGCCGTCATCCGTACCCCGGACGAGCTCTCGGTCGTCTGCGCCGAGGGCGACGAGCCGGCCGGCGCCCGGGTCGAGCCGGGCTGGCGTGCCATGCGGGTGGTGGGTCCACTGGCCTTCGAGCTGGTCGGCATCGTGGCGTCGCTCGCCGAACCGCTGGCCGGGGCACAGGTCGCGGTCTTCGTCCTGTCCACTTTCGACTCCGACCTGGTCCTGGTCAAGGGAGCCGCCCTGGAAGCGGCCATCGGGGCCCTCGCCGCCGCAGGGCACACCCTCCACTTCGCCGACACCTGACCAAGAATTCTCCGTATCCGGGCCGCTTCCTTCCGCACCCTCCTGACCAGGGACGATCGAATTCGTGTGCGTTTCTTCTCCACAGGTTTCCCACAGATCTGCCGCCGAAATCGGCCCTTGTGACCTTCTCCTCGCGTAGGACCCGCTACACTCGTTGCTTCAGAGCAGTGGGGACCGTCCCGAGGCCGGCGATCCGAGCGATCGCCCCCGGACTCCCCCGACGCCACAACCGGCGAGCTCCTGCGACACACCCTCGAGGAGAGTGGCACGTAACGACATCACGCAATTCCCGGACATGAACACCCGCTAGCACACCCGGCTCTCGGAGCCAGGCCGGCCCACCCTTCCCGGTGCCCGGCTGGGGCGTTGAATGCTCAGATGTGGGGTCCGCCCAACCAGAAGTGAGTCAGAGCCCCTGCGTCCCGTGACGCGGCTCTGGCCGACCGAGGAAAGGTCACCCCCCGATGCATTCCGCAACCCTCCCTGTACCTGCCCGTACCCATACCCGTCCCACCACGACCCACACACTCCCCGCGGCCACCGGCTCGCACACCACGCGTTCGGTCCGCAGGCGCGCCAAGCGGGCCGCAGGCCGAGTCGCCGGCCTGGCCGCCGTGGCCGCGTCGGCCACGGCCGTGGCGTCGCTCCTGAGCCCGCCACTTCCGGCATCGGCCGCCGGTTACCCGACCGGCGTCGGCGTCGTCCTCAACGCGCCGATCGTCTCGGCCACCGCCACCCCGAGTGGTCACGGTTACTGGCTGGTGGGCAGCGACGGCGGGGTCTTCGCCTTCGGCGACGCCGGCTTCTTCGGATCGGTGGTGGGACTCCACCTGAACAGCCCGATCGTCGGCATGGACGCCAACCCGAGCGGCCGCGGCTACTGGGAGGTCGCCGCCGACGGCGGCGTGTTCGCCTTCGGCGACGCCGGCTTCCACGGCTCGGTGGCCGGCCTCCCCCTGAACAGCCCGATCGTCGGCATCGCGCCGACGTCCGACGGTGGCGGCTACTGGGAGGTCGCCGCCGACGGTGGTGTGTTCGCCTTCGGTGACGCCAACTACGAGGGTTCCGCCATCGGCATGTCGTCCGCCAGCCCCATCGTCGGGATCGCCGCGACCGCCGACCGCAAGGGTTACTGGGAGCTCGCTGCCGACGGTGGCATCTACGCCTTCGGCGATGCGCACTTCTACGGCACGGCTCCGGTGCGCAGCAAGGCGGTCGCCATCGACTCCGCCGGAAGCGGTTACCGGGTCGTCTCCAGCGACGGCAGCACCTACGCCTTCGGTGGCGCCTCCTTCCGCGGCTCGCTGACCGGCCTGCCACTGAACAAGCCCGTACTCGCCACGTCCTCGGTCAACGGCGGGTACGTGGACGTGGCCGCCGACGGCGGAGTGTTCACCTTCGGGTCCGTCGGGTACTACGGGTCGTTGGCCGGCGCCACGCTGTTGGCACCGGCACTGGTCGCCCCTCCGACCGCCGACTACGGCCTGACCCCCGGGCAGATCGCCGCGTGGGACCGGGTCAACATCTGCGAGGAGGGTGGCAACTGGCACGTCAACGGTGCCGTGTTCGCCGGCGGCCTCGGCATGAGCCGGGCGAACTGGAACCAGTTCAACACGTTCGGGTTCCCGTCGAACGCCGCCTACGCCACGCCCAGCCAGCAGATCCGGGTGGCGGTGGCCTTCGCCACGCACTACTACGGCAGCCCCTTCGCCGCGCCGGACCAGCACGGCTGCACAGGCGGCTACTGAACCTCGGGCTCGGCACCGCCCTGCGGTCCGACACCGCACGACGGAGGACGGGGTCCCGATCGGGGTCCCGTCCTCCGTCGCGTCCGGGGCACGGGCATGGGGTACATGGCCGCCGCGCCGTCACGCGCCGGGGATCGCACCTCGGAGCTCCGGATTACCGGTCGTCCGTCGGAACTCCTCGCTCGAGGTCGAGGAGGTGGTGCGTGACCTCGTGCAGGGTGTGCCGGGCCAGCCAGAGGATCGTGCGCTGCGACGGCTCGGGATAGTTGTAGACGCAGGTCCGGTCCCACTGGGCGCCGGCCAGTCCACGGAACACCCAGGCCAGGAGATCGGCGGCGAACACGATCTCTGCGGCCACGTGATCGTGGGACTCGTCCCGATAACGCGCCAACCCGGCCCTCTGGTCGCGATACATGGGTGTGAAGGTCGGCTCCTCCTCGACCAAGACGAGCAGTAGGCGCTCTCGCTGGGTGAGCAGGACGTCACGCACGTGACATCCGTACTCGACCGGCGACCACACGTCGGGCGACGGCCGCGCGTCCAGGCGCGGTCCCCTCCCCGATCCACCGGACAGCATCGCCTCGTAGCGACCGCCGAGGTCGTGGATCTTGCGCGCGACGGCTGATCGACCGTGATCGGCGTAGGTGAATCCCCACTCGTCGCAGCGGTCCATGGCGCGAGTTTCGCACCTCGGGACCGCCGGTCATGGACGATGCCGACGCAGCGGTACCACTCCGCATCGCCGACGGATCCGTGGATCCCGCTCCGTGTCAGCCCCGGGAGGCAATGCCGACGACTGCGGCGCCGGGTTGCCGTCCACCCTCTGACCCCAGGAACGGAGCGTCGCCGAAGGCGAAGACGCCACCGTCAGCGGCGACGGTCCAGTACCCGGTACCAGCGGGATTGCGGGCAATACCCGTCATCGGGGCGTTCAATGGTGTGGCGCCCATCGAGCCTTCGAAGTGAGCGTCGCCGAAGGCGAAGACGCCTCCGTCCGATGCAACGAGCCAGTAGCCCTTGCCGTCCTGCGTCACCGCCATCCCGACGATCGGCGAATTCAGATGCACTGTGGCCATCGACCCGTGGAACTGGGCATCACCGAAGGCAAACACGCCTCCGTCGGCTGCGACTTCCCAGTAGCCATCCCCGGTCGGAGTGGCAGCCATACCAACGATGTCCTGGTTCAACCGCGTGCCACCCATCGACCCGTAGAAGGGGGCGCCACATCCGGCAAACACCCCTCCGTCTGCAGTTGCCAGCCACACGCTGACGTTCGCAGCCGCAATACCGACCATCGGTGTGGGCAGATAGAGGCCCGCTGATACGGGGCCGGTGCAACGGCCGCCGACGGTACCTTGCGGTAGTCCCACCACCGCGTACTGTCCGACACCATTGAGCACGAAGTACGAGGACTCGCCGACCCAGTAGCCCTGGCCGTCCGCCGTCGCCGAGATACCGGTGCACGTGATGACCGAGGGGATCGGCGGACCCGGGCCGTTGCCGCAGTCCGACGCGCTGATAGCCGGTTGGGACACGTGCGCAAGGTCGGGAGCGTTGAATACGTACGTCGCTCCGGCGGATGTGACAAGCCAATATCCGGGCGAGGCCGTCGGCGGCGTAGTCCGGGAATCGCTGGCCGCTCCTGCCTGGCCGACACCGAGCATCACCGTGACGAGAGGTACGACCGCCAGAATCCCGACCCAGCGCTTCATGATCCGCCTCCTCACTCGGACCGTCACTGCCGAGGTGGGTCCGCGTCCGGGGCAATCCTACAGACCGGGGGGTATCCCATTCGTACCGGTCGGGGCATTCGGATGAACAAGACCGTCACCGGTCTCCTTCCCCTCGATCATGTGGGGCGTCGGTAAGACTGGTGTCGTGCTTCTCATCGATGCGGCGAATGTGGTCGGGTCTCGGCCCACGGGGTGGTGGCGCGATCGACCGGGAGCAGCACGAGCGTTCGTGGACCGAGTTCGAGCTGCGGTGGACGCGGGTCGGATCGCCGAACACGCTGTCGTGGTCCTCGAAGGAGCGGCTCGCCGTGGTGCGGAGGCAGGTACCACCGGCGGCGTCACGGTCGTCCACGCGCCGGGCAGTGGTGACGACACGCTCATCACTGTGGCTGCCGACGCCACCGGTCCAGTCACGCTGGTGTCGGCCGACCGTGAGCTCCGGCAGCGAGCCGAGGTGCTCGGAGCGGACGTGGCCGGTCCCGGATGGCTCCTCGACCTGCTCGACGGATGATGCCGGTCTGGCGGAGCTGGCTAGCCGACTTCGACGCCGTCGATCGCCCGTGCCAGGTCGAGGTCCAACCGGGTGAGCCCGCCCACGTCGTGGGTGACCAGGACCAGGCGCACCGTGCGCCACCGGATGTCGATGTCCGGGTGGTGGTCGGCCTCCTCGGCCAGGCGGCCGACGGCGACCACGAAGTCGAGCGCGGCCGGGAAGCTCGGGCACTCGACCGTCTTGACCAGCGTGCCGTCCACCAGGTCCCACGCCGGTGCACCGGGTCCGGCCAGGGCGGCCGCCACGGCGGCCGCGTCCAGTCGGTCCGGGCGGACCATCAGGCCGTCACCCCCACGGGAGCCGTCGGGGTGAAGGTGACGGGCATGGTCTCGTAGCCGGAGACGAAGTTGGCGGCCCGCTTCGGCGGCTCGGCGTCGGAGGCCAGGGCCAGGTGGGGAAGGCGCTCGAACAGGCGGTCGAACATCACGGCCAGTTCCATGCGGGCCAGTCGGTTGCCCAGGCAGAAGTGGGAGCCGAACCCGAACGCCATGTGGTCGTTCGGCGTGCGGCCGATATCGAAGGTCTCGGGGTCCTCGAAGACCGCCTCGTCCCGGTTGGCCGACGGGTAGAGCAGGAGGAGCTTCTGGCCCTTGCGCAGGGTCTGCCCGTGCAACTCGACGTCCCGGGTCATGGTCCGGGCCATGTTCTTGATCGGGGACACCCACCGCAGCATCTCCTCCACGGCGAGCGGCAGCCCGGTCCGGTCGGCGGCCAGGCGTGCGAACTGGTCCGGGTGGGTGAGCAGCTCGTACATGCCGCCGCTGATCACGTGGCGGGTGGTCTCGTCCCCCCCGATGAGGATGAGCAGGGACTCGTAGATGAGCGAGGACTCGTCGAGCCGGTCGCCGTCGATCTCGGCGTGCACCAGCGTTCCGATCAGGTCGTCGGCCTGGCTGTCGCGG
>DATLRE010000159.1:0-2130 GCA_035534835.1 Acidimicrobiales bacterium | reverse complement strand
CCCGGACGGGTACCACGGTGGAATGGTGGGGCGGGAGCAGCACCGAGGTGGACCACTGGGTCTCCCCGTTGGGGAACAGGAGCTTGTCGCTGCTCAGGACCAGCGTCGCCGTCACCGGGTAACCGGCGTCCGAGTACACGGTGACGGGTACGGGCCCGCTGCTGGCCGTCAGCGTCACGGTCTGGTCCCCCTCGATGGCGAGCTGGCCGAGCTGCGCGTCGAGGGCGAGTCCGGCATTGGCGACCACGGCTGCCTGCTGCGGTGGTCGCAGGTTCTGGGCCTCGCTTCCGAGTACCAGGTCGCCCAGCTGCTGGGTCAGCGTCCGGGCGCCGACCGTGGCACCGCCGAACCCGTTGATGCGTGCCCGTTGAGCGCGGATCGCCGCCGCCGGTGGTCCGGCACCGATCGCGCCGGTCAGCCGGCAGGAGGTCCGGCACGCGGAAGGTGTGGGGAAGAGCGCGAACGCCTGCGAGGTCGTCACCGCCTGCACGACGGGGTTGCCGTCGAGGGCGCCCAGCAGCGCGTCGACGAAGTGGGGGTCGTCCATCCACGAGGCGGGTGCCACGGCGAGCACGGCCCTCGGGGAGACCCCGTTGGGTCGCTCGTAGTACAGCTGGGCCAATTCGGCCACCAGCTGGTGGGCGGCCAGGACCGGATTGCCGGGCGAGGAGGTGAAGCGGGCCGTCAGGTCGGTGTCCGACGCCATGGCGGTGACCCCGGTCCCGTGCGCCCCTGCGAGCAGGAACGGCTGGGTGGCCGAGCCGTCGGATGGAGCGGACGTCAGGTCGGAAGCGGGCAGGACGACCTGACGGAACCCGTCGCCGGCCAGTGCCGCCACGGTGGCGGTGTCCAGCGCGTTCCCCGTGACCCACGGGCCGAGGCCGACGACGGCGGGGACGGGTCGCCCGATGGCGTCGTCCACCGCCTCGAGACCACGGGACACCTGAAGGGCGAGTTCCGACGAGAGCCCGGCACCGACGAGGGAGGCGGCGTCGACCGGGGTGAACGGGGCGGACGTCAGCTGGTGCACGTCCGGCGCGGCGGCGAGCTGGCCGATCTGGGCGACGGTGGACCCGTGCGAGGTCGCGTTCAGGAGCCCGACGGTCTGCCCGCTGACCTGGAGCGTGAGCGGGACCGTCGGGTGTGCGGCGATGGCGCTCACCGTGCCGGCCACGGCCGTCAGGGCGGAGGCGGGCGGGGTGGTGAGCGCCGCCCCGGGCCGGGCCAGCAGTGCCGAGGGCGACGGCGAACGCGTCGCCTGCTGGGTGAGGTGGACGGGCAGCACCACGGACACACGCAGGCGCTGGGTCGTGGACGTGGCCTCGGTGTAGACGAGGTGGGTGGTGAAGGACCCCAGCACCGAGCCACCGGACGTGTCGACCAGTTGGATGCGCACGGGGAACACCCCGGCCGGGAATGACTGGCACTGCCCGACCACGGGGAGCAGGTGGATGGTGAACGGGGCCCCGGCCGACGGGGCACCGGATCCCGAGCCACCCAGCTCGACCGGCAGGGACAGGTCGACGCCCCCACCGGGGAGTGTCGGCAGCCCGCTGACCCCGACGGGTGCCGTGGTCGACGACGCGGGCGTCCCCGTCGGGCCCGTGCCCACCGACTGGTCGAAGCCGGACACACTGGAGAGACACGCGTAGACGGACACGGTGAGCGCGAGCCGGGACGTCGGCACGCTCGTCGAGGTCCGCAGGTGGAGGTCGAAGGCCTGACCCGGGGTCACCCACGGGGTCTGGGACAGGAGTACCAGGCCCGGAGCGGGGGCGGCCCGGACCACGGCGGCCGTTCCCGACGGCGACGCCAGCGCGGGTTCGGTCCGGCCGAGGAGCAAGGTCACGGCGACCATGGCGAGCGCGGCGGCGACGCGTCCACCCGCCGGGACGCCGCGCCGGGGCCGCCGGCCCGGCGTCGAGCCCCGTGCCGCAGCCGGAAGGAGGGTGGAAACACCCTCGGCCGGTCCGTCGCCGCCGGGGTCTTCGCCCCCGGGGCAGGTTCTGGCTGGTTGCCGGTCCACGTCGAACCGCAGCCTATGCCAGCCGCACTACCCTCGGCTGCGTGTTCCCCGAGCGCCTGCGGCCCCTGGTCGACGCCACTGCCGACCTGTCCGACCGCTTCCGT
>DATLRE010000158.1:0-42879 GCA_035534835.1 Acidimicrobiales bacterium | reverse complement strand
CACCGTCGGGCGGCACACCCTGGCCGCCGCCGGGCACGCCTCGCTCGTTGCCGCCCAGGTGGCCGGCACCCAGGCGGCCTTCCGGGTCGGCGCCCTGGGCGCCTTCCTCGGATTCCTCCTGGCGACGGCGTTCGTGCGGACGCCGGTGGGACCGGCGCAGGACCATGCGGTGGCTGGCGCCCGGGACGGCGGGGCCGCCCCTCCCGGTTGAAAGGTGCTGCATCGCTACCTGGAGCGTGGCAGACGGATGTGGCGTCTCCGGCGTGCGGTAGTCTGTCGGCCTGCCGGAGTGGGGGAGTGGTTGGCCCCCGGCTCCGACAGCTGACTGGAGGTCACGCGTTACAGATGCGTTCCCGTCATCCGAGGGCCAGAGAGACGGCGTGGGTCGTCAAGCCCGAGGGGCCCGGGGAGGCTGGTGCGGAGAACATCCAGCTCGGAGCAGTATGTGCATCACGGGCTGTGGCGCAGCTTGGTTAGCGCGCTTGACTGGGGGTCAAGAGGTCCCGGGTTCAAATCCCGGCAGCCCGACCACGAAGGTGCAGGTCAGCGGTCCCTTATGGGGCCGCTGTTCTGCTTCCTGGGGTGGGTGGGCGACCATATGCAACCATTTTGCAACCCATCCACCCGACAATCCACAAACGTCACTGGTGGGGATGACGCTCACTACACTTCGGCCGGCGGCCGGCGGGGGATCGGTCCGGCGAAAGGTGGATGACCGATGAGTGACGTCGCGCAGGGACCGAATTGGTGGCAGGCCAGCGATGGCAAATGGTACCCGCCGCAAGGTGGGCAAGCACCACCTCCGCCGGCCGAGCAACCGAAGAAGCCGGTCTACAAGCGGGTGTGGTTCTGGCTGCTGATCGTCGTCGTAGTGCTCTTCGGCGGCTGTGCTGCCATTGTCGTGGGCGCCGGAACGGCGGTCAACAATGCGAACAAGGCGCAGCACACGGTCGTCTATTCGGTAACCGGCGACGGCACCGCTGACCTCACGTTCGACACCTATGCCAATGGCAACTCGGGCACGAGCCAGGTTACGGGCCAATCGCTCCCATGGACGAAGACGATCGTCGCCTCGGGCCTATTCAACATCTATTCGGTGTCCGCGACGATCTCCACAGGAACTACGGCAACTTGCACAATCACGGTCGACGGGAAGGTGCTCTCGACCCACACTTCGAGTGGACAGTTTGCTACAGCCGATTGCAACGCCTCGAACACCTGACGCGTCACAATAAGGCGAGGATGAAGGTGCCGGACCCGGAGCACGGTGGCGGGACCATGCTCGACGGGCCCGACAGTTCCACCGTACTGCACGTGTGGCCCGACATCGGCGTCGACTCGCGAGGTAGGGTCATTCTGTGGCGGGACGACCGGCGGCCCCTGGCAGCACCGGGGTCTCCGGTCGCCTGTAGACGAGGCCGGGATCGCGAGAGCGGACCACGTTCGCCCGGCTCAGGTTCCCCTCGTCCCGGGCCTCGTCGATCGCGGCGTCGAAGTCTTCGGGTGGGGCGTCCGCTAGACGGTACGAGTCCGACACCAGCCGGTCGGTTCGGCCGGTCGCACCCATGACTTCGTGAGGACGTAGCCGTCGGGCTACATCCTCGGAATGCTGATTGGTTCCGTGACGCACGATCGTCCCCTCAGCCTGTCCCTGCCGCACCAGTTCCCCGACCTTGCGCTCGCAGCGGCGGACGATCTCGGTTGACATCGAATTCGTGCAGGCGCATAGTTCCAGAGACAGATAGTGCCCCCCGCGACCGCGCAAACGGCCCGGGGGGCGTGGCCGACACCGAGCGAACGGTGTCAGCGAAGGCGACGATACAGGGTACGTAATCCGTATCGCGGTTCCGTTGGCGGTGCTCCCCGGTGTCCAACCGAAGGGGAACAGATGAGCGGGGCGCCCCTCGTCGAGGAACGTGCCAGGACGACGGGATCAGACGTCGACGACGGGCTCGTCGAACAACAGGAGTTCCTCCTCGTCGGGAGGCTGAAAGATCGTTGCCCACTCCTCGAAGTGCGCCCGTGTCATCGGCGAGGCCGTCCACTCGCCCGACGCCGTGCGACGATCAGCTCGCTCGATCAACTCGTCCAACGGCGCATCGAGGAAGTGCAGTTCGACTCCCACGCCCAGTGCACGAGCCCCGAGCCGCTTCTCATCCCGTTCGACTCGCGCCCAGTGGCCCCACTCCAGAATCACGCTCTGACCATGGGCCAGGAGCTCCTGGGTGAGAGCCCACAGCTGCCGCTCGATCCGCACTCGAACGTCGTCGTCCCACACATCGGAGCCCAGTTCGGTGACCCACCCGTCCTTGTCCAAACGCACAGCAGGGATCTTCGGTGCGAGCCGACGAGCGAGTGTCGACTTCCCCGACGCTGGAAGCCCGCAGATCAGCACGAGTCGAGCCCGGGGTCGAGCGCCATGATCGTAATTCCGGTTTGATGCCACGGACCAAGGCTACGGGACTCCGGGGCCGGTGACCCTGAACCGGCACACGGTCAGCCCGTTGGAACCGTCCAAGCAGTTTCCGCTGCCCATACCTCGGCCAGATCGAGGAGCAGGTCCGTCGCTGGATCCTTGACCGCTCCGTATCCGGCCAGGTTCCGGGTGCTTT
Source organism: Acidimicrobiales bacterium (assembly GCA_035534835.1). Classification (GTDB taxonomy): domain Bacteria; phylum Actinomycetota; class Acidimicrobiia; order Acidimicrobiales; family RAAP-2; genus Bog-756. The sequence continues at coordinate 40,267 of DATLRE010000158.1, read as the reverse complement.
TAGCGAGTTCGGTCTTGAAGCGACCCCAGGTCTTGCGAGCCGTCTCGTCTGCCCGCAGGAAGTCACGGAACAGGAGGGCGTACCGCTCGTTGGGCGACCCCGCGATCCTGATGTGGACGTTGCCGTCGCGTGTGTCGGGCGGCGCCGCGAACACCAACTTCGCCCACGCGTCGGGGTCACCCGACCAACCAGCCGGCACGTGATCGCGCCGATTCCACGAAGCGTCTCGATGGATGAATCCCGCGTCCGTCAAGGATCCGATGATCGAGCCGCGATCCAGGCGGGCCACGATCACCTGTGCGTCGATGACGTCTTTGGCCGGAAGTGCGGGAACCGAGGTGGACCCGATGTGGTCGATCCGCAGAGCGAGTACGCCCAGAGCCACCTTGAGCCTCTCCGCCAGAACCTCGAAGTCGGCGGTCCACTCCGGGCGCCAGGCGCTCAGGATGACCTTGTCGTCGAGCCTCACCCTGCCGATCTTTGCCCATCGAGCGTATGCCCTGCCATGCACTCCCGGGGGTAACCCCGAACGGTTCTGAGCGGCGGCGCGTTCGATGAATGAAGTCCTACGGTTCGATCCGTTCGACCGTTCCGACCCGATCGATGCTCCGATCGAACGACGCCACCGCGTCGACGCCCGACGATTCCGCACTTGCCACCAGGTAGGCCTCGGCGAAGTCGGACCGGTCGTGCTCATAGATCTCGAGGGAGCGCAGCAGGAGTGCTGCATCGACGTCGCGATGGTCCGGCGGCTGACCTCGTAGAAGAATTCGAGCACGTAGACCGTCTCGGCGACGACCATGTCGGCGACGAGCAGCTCCGTTGCCGAACGGCTGCCCGGTCGGTGGGGGGCATCCACCCTCCCCATCGGTCGAGGGGGAGCGGAGCATTGTGTATCCGGGGTCAACACCCCAGGTCAGCCGGCAGATCCGGTTCGCCCCCGGCACCCCGGACCGCCGGTGGATAGGTCGTCCGGCTCAACCCGGACCACGGTCGCCCGGGACCCGACACCCCCGCTGACCTGGGCGAGGAGCCCCACCCGGTCCGAGCTCGGAAGCCCGCAACACCTCTTGACATTTCTTAGCGCATCGCGCTCAAGGCGTCGCGCGTCCGGACCGATGCACGAGAACCATCAGCGATTCCCCCTGTCCAAGAAAGTCCGAGGCCCACCATGATCGAACGGATCCGCAACAACAAACGAGGTCTGGTCGCCTCCCTGGCGGCAGTCGCCGCTCTGGCGACCACGGCCACGTACACACTCGGTGGCTTCAGCGCCGGGATCACCAATTCCGCGAGCACCTTCAGCTCGGCCACCGTGCAGCTCGAGGAGGGAAACGGGACCACGACCTGCTACTCGACGGGCTCCGGCACGGGCGGCTCGGTCACCGCGTCGAACACCAACAGCGGGTGCTCGATCAACGCCCTCGTCGGGACGCTGGACCAGGTACCGGCCGGTGCGCCGCTCTCCTCGACGCTCACCTTCACCAATGTCGGGAACCGGACCGCCACGGTGGCTTCGATGGTCACGGGTGCCTGCGCAGCCGCGGCCGCGGCAGACAACGGCGGCTACACGGGGTCGGACATCTCCGGCTTCTGCGGCAAGGTCGACGTGACGGTGGCGAACACCACTCCGGGCGCCACCGACAAGTGCGTCTATCCCACGCAGGCCTCGGCCTGCCCGGCACTCTCGGCCACCTCGACGCTGGCCGGCATGGCCGGGACGACCTTCTACGCGGTCCCGTTGAGCACGCTGGCGGCGGGTGCGTCGGCCACCTACGTGGTGAGCGTCCAGCTCGACGCGTCCGCCACCAATGCCGACCAGGGACTGGCCGCCACCGTGCCCTTCTCCTGGAGCATCAGCCAGTAGCCGACCGGATCCCGGTGGGACCAGGACGCACGGCGCCCTGGTCCCACCGGACCGGACGACCCCTCGCCCCACGACGATGCGAGTCCGCCGATCGACCAGGACGCCTCGGGCGGGCCGTGGGCTGGCGGCCGGGTTGGTCGTGGGGACGGCGCTCGTCACGATCGGGGCGACCGCCGGAGCCGCGGCGTTCAGCGGCGGCCTGATGTCCGCCGGGACGAACTTCGCCGCCGGCACGCTGCAGCTCGAGGGGACCACGGGCACCACCAGCTGCTACTCGACCGGGACGGGCTCGGGCGGGACGGTCTCCACCAACGCGACGGTCTGCACCGGAGGATCGCCGGTCCCGTCGGGGACGCTCTCGGCCACGAGTGCGACATCGGCGGCCACGGTCCTCCGGTCGACGGGGACGACGACGGCGACCTCCGCGAGCGTCTCCTCGCCGACGTGCGGCGTGGCGCAGCTCGTGGACTCCCGCTCGGCCACGGCCTGGTCGGGGACCGGCCCGGACACGGCCCTGCCGCTCTACGGCGTCACCTACCAGGCGGCGGGTCCATCCGGCGGGGGAGCCGTCACCACCGACGGGTCGACCGGTTGGGCGGAGACGACCACGGCGTACACGAACCCGCAGACCTTCACCGTCCTGGCCTGGTTCCGGACGACCTCGGCGTCCGGCAGCATCCTCGGCTTCTCCAACGACCAGACAGTGCCACCCTCGGCCGGCGACTACGACCGGATGCTCTGGATCGATCGCACCGGGCACGTGGTGTGGGGCGTCTACAACGGGAGCACCCACGAGGCCATCAGCAGCTCCACCTACGCGGACGGCGCCTGGCACCTGGTGGCGGCCTCGATCGGCAGCCGGGGCCAGAAGCTGTTCGTCGACGGGTCCCTGGTGGGGTCGACGACGACGAAGACCGCGCAGTCCGGGTTCACCGGCTGGTGGAGCATCGGCCTGTCCGGGGTCCTCCACGGGGGATGGCCCGACCCGCCGACCGGCGCATACTTCAACGGCTCGCTCGCCCAGGTGGCCGTGATCCCCGCGCAGCTGACCGCGACGCAGGTGTCCTCGCTCTCCGCCGCACCGACCCTGGCGGCATACGCCTCCGCTGTGGCCTCGCTGACCCCGGCGGACGACTGGGCGCTCGACGACCCCGGGACAGTGCCCTATACGGGAGCCGTACCCGGCGGACCAGCGGCCTCCCTGGTCGATGCCTCGGGCAACGGCGACACGGGTACCGTCACCGGAGGGGTGACGCTGGGCGTCGGCGGTCCGCCGACCCTCGGTACCGGGGCGCAGGCCGCCGCCTTCGACGGCTCGACGGGAAGCGTCCAGACGGCGAGCCCGATCGCGGACCCGCAGGGCATGTCGGAGGTCGCCTGGTTCAAGGCGACCGGCGCCTCGGGTGGCACCGTGCTCGGGTTCACCGACCAGCAGTCCACGGCCGCCCCGAGCATGTGGGACCGCACCGTGTGGCTCGACGATGCCGGGCACCTGGTCTATGGGACGTACAACGGCGCCACCCAGGAGGTGACGTCGCCGGGGACGTACAACGACGGACTGTGGCACCAGGTCGTGGCCGAGGTCGGTCCGGCGGGCCAGCAACTGTGGGTGGACGGGTCCGAGGTCGCGGCCAACGCCGCGTTCACCACGGCCCAGAACTACACCGGTTACTGGCACGTGGGCTGGGGCGTCGAGTCCTCGTGGCCCGATGCCCCTTCGGTCAGTTACCTGAACGGGTCCCTCAGCGAAGTGGCGGTACTGGCCGGTCAGCTGACCGCGGGCCAGGTGTCCACCCTCGTCGCGGCCGCCAGCACGACGTCACTGGCGACCGACGTCGGCGGCCTCGCACCCACGTCGTACTGGCCGGTCCAGGACGCGGCGTCCGGGAGCTGCGGCAGCACCGAGCTGACCGTCCAGCAGGCCGTCGGGACCACGGTCGACTGCGTCTACCCCGCGGGACCGGGCGCCTGCCCGGCACCGGCGCCGGCATACCCGGTCACCGGGCTCGGTACTCGCTCGCTCACCGCGCCGTCCCCGGGTGCCCCGGTGACGGTCACCCTGACCATGCGCCTGTCCGCTCCGGCGGGTTCCGGCCTGGCCGGCCTGCACGAACTGACGGGCATCGCGTTCGGGGCCGCCCAGTCGTCCACCCTGTGGACGGCGCAGATCTCCTATCCGTCAGCGGAGGTCCAGCTGTGAGGGATCCGTCCGCCCCGACGGCCGACCAGGCACCCGAGGCACCACCGGGGGCAGCGGCGTCGGCGACCGCGCCACCGGTACGACGCGTCGCCGACGGCCGCCTGTCGCTGATCATCGTGGGCGCCGTCACCCTCGCCGTCCTCTTCGTCGCGGGCTGGAACCTGTCGGGAGGGCAGTTGCAGGTCATGGAGACCTCCTCCATGTGCCCGTCGGTCTGCGTGGGCTCCCTCGTCGGCGAACGGCCACTCGAGGGGCCGCCCCACGTGGGCCAGCTGGTCACCTTCCACCCGCCGCACTCCCACGGCCAGACCTATACGCACGAGATCTCCCACATCTTCGCGAACGGGATGATCCAGACGCGCGGGGTCGGCAACCCCACCCATGATCCGTGGCTCCTGACCCGGAGCGACATCGTGGGCGTCGGCGTGTTCAGCGTGTGGGGACTGGGCTGGCTCCTGCGGGCCCTGCCCCTCCTTTCCGTGGGGGTCCTGGCGTGGGTCGTGCTCCGGACGTGGATCCAACCGGGGGCGCGGCGGGCGTGGGACAGGGTCTGCGTGGTCGGTGTCGCCGTGCTCCCCGTCTGGGTCCTCCACCCTCTGGTGAGCGCCTCCGTCGTCGCAACCACCACGGACCCGTCGCACAGCCACTGGCTGCGGATGACCGTGGTCAACACCGGGATCCTGCCGGCTTCGTTCGACGTCGCCAGCGGCCGTGGCGCCTCGCACGTCGGCTCCGCCGCACTGGCGCGACCGGCGGGTGCACCGATCGGCCACCAGCCGCTGATCCTCCATGAGGTGGTGTCTCTCTACTGGTGGGGATGGGTGATCGTCGGGATCGTCGTCCTGTCGCCGATTGTCTCGTATGCGTGGCACATCTGGCGTGACGACGAGGGCGTCCCGACAACCGCCGCCCTCTGAAGGGTGGCGCCCCCTGGAGGGTGGCGAGATCCCGCGTGCCACGACCGGGCCTGCCGGCTCCGCGTCCCGCGGTGGGCATCAGCCGGCCGGTGGTCCGCACCGGCCGCCCGGCCACGCACGCGCACGATGAACGAGGGAGTGGAGCGCGCACGGCGATGCTCATCTGGATACTGATGGCGATCGGGCTGGTGGTCATTGTGGCCGGCGGTTTCGCCGAGCGCAGCCGCCGGGCCCGCCGGTCGGCCCGGGACGCCCGTAATGCCGGCCATCCCAGGACCCACCATGGCCGCGGCGCCCGCAATTCGCGTGGCAGGGGCACGGAGCACGGGTCACGGAGCACGGGTCACGGGGAACGGTACGCCGTCGCGCCACCGTCCGGGGCCCGACGGCGGTCCCGGCTCAGGTCGGTCGGAGGGTCAGGAGCTCCTGCACGTTGTCGAACAGGATCCGGCGCCGTTCGCCGGGGTCGAACTCCTTGAGCTCCCGCACGTAGTCCACCGGCTCGGGCAGCGCCTCGATGTGGGGCCAGTCGGACCCGAAGATCACCCGGTCCGGCCCCATGCAGTCGGCCACCTGGTTGACGTCGTCCTCCCAGAACGGGTTGATCCAGACGTGCCGACGCAGGGTCTCGATCGGATCGTCCTTCCAGTAGCCGGGCATCTTGTTGGAGGTCGACCGGATCTTGGCGATGAGGTCCGGCAGGTACTGCGCGCCGTTCTCGATCGAGGCGACCCGCAGATTGGGGAAGCGTTCGAACATGTTCTCGAACACGATCGAGAGCAGGTAGTCCCGGATCGCCTGCTCGATGGCGAACGACTTGATCGACGGCTTCCACCCGCCGCTGAAGGTGGCGGCGAAGCCGTCGACGGCGAAGCCGTTGGACGAGATCCCGCTGTCGCCAGCATGGACGACCACGGTGATGCCGGCGTCATTGGCCAACTGCCAGAACCCGTCGAACATGGTGTCGAACGGGGACCGTCGGCCGAGGGCCGTGACCGGGGCCGCCGGCCGCATCACGACGGTCCGTGCGCCGTTGTCGAGCGCCCAGGTGAGTTCCTCGACGGCCCAGGCCGGGTCGGCCAGCGTCAGGTAGGGGGCCGCGTAGATCCGGTCCCGGTAGGCGAAGCCCCAGTCCTCCACCAGCCACCGGTTGAAGGCCCGGAACAGGTGACACACGGCCTCGGGGTCGTGGGAGAGGGGCTCCTCGTAGATCATGCCGAGCGTGGGGAAGAGCAGGCAGCCGGCGAGACCCTGGGCGTCCAGGGTCTCGATGCGGGCGGCGGGGTCCCGGTACGCGGGACGGATGGCCTCGCGCCGGGACAGGAACTCCATCGGGTTGCGGTGGTCCGGATTGCCGCGGAAGTAGTCGTACATGGCGCCGGGCATGGCGATGGGGTCGAAGGTCGGGTTGGTCACCGCACGGCTCACCCGACCGCCGATCACGTGGTACCTGCGGCCGTCGATCTCGGACCACTGGATGACGCGCGGCCCGAGGGCGGGGTCGAGGTGCCGGGTGAAGGCATCGAGTGCCTCGTAGTAGTGGTTGTCGGCGTCGAACACCGGGTGGCCGAGTGCTTCGTGATCGCTCATGGACGGTCTCCTCGTGGCGGGCCCGGGCGGGCGTGGTCCACACTACGTCGGCCCCGTGCCACGACGCGTCCGGGCGGCGGCGCGGCGCGGCTCCCGCGGACCCCATACGATCCGCCCATGCCGATCTACCAATTGGGCGACCTCGTCCCCGACATCCATCCGGAAGCCTTCATCCATCCGGAAGCCGTCCTCATCGGGGACGTCACCGTCGGATCGGAGTCCACCGTGTGGCCCGGGGCCGTGCTGCGTGGCGACTACGGGACCATCGTCGTCGGGGCCCGGACGTCCGTCCAGGACGGCACGGTCATCCACGCCGGGCCCGGGTTCCCGACCACGGTCGGCGACGGCTGCGTGATCGGGCACCTGGCCCACCTCGAGGGGTGCACGATGGAGGACGAGTCCCTGGTGGGATCGGGATCGGTCGTCCTCCACCACGCCGTGGTCGGCACCGGTGCGACCGTCGGCGCCAACGCCGTGGTGCCCAACCGCATGCAGGTCCCGGCCGGGGCCCTGGCCGTCGGCGTCCCCGCACAGATCCGCGAGGGGAAGTCCAGCCTGCGGATGATCCAGTTGTCGGCCGAGCAGTACGTCGCCAACGGCCACCGCTACCGGACGACCCTCCGCCGGCTCGACGACCGGTAGGCGAGCCGTCCACCTCGCCGGGCCGAGGGTGGCACCGTGGCCGGCACGTTCATCCGGCCCTAGGCGGCGGGCGTGACGACAGGCTTGCCGGCCGGGGTGAGCACGTACCACAGGCCGCCGGCATTGGTCAGGGCCTGCCCGGTGGCCATCCCCGGGGCCCGATCGGGGGGCCACAGGTAGAGCGGCCAGCCGTTGTAGGTGACCTGCTCGGTGCCGTCCCGGCGTGGCGCGGTGCCGAGCAGCGCGGCGTCCGCGCCTGGGCCGGCCACGGGCGCGTCGACCCCCGGGGGGAGGACCACCGGCGGCCACTGGACGGCGCAGATGTCGTAGCAGCGCGAGGGCTGGCCGCGAACATCGGTGGCGTACATGTAGAGCGTGATGCCCTTGCCGTCGACGAGCACGGTCCCGAGCCCGGCGACGGCGCCGGTCGCGACCTCGTACTCCGGGCCGTGTCGGAGCACCGGCGCCGTGGTCACGAACGGGGTGGTGACCGACGTGCCGTTCGAGCACGAGGCCGCAGCCCCGCCGGCGGCGACGAGCGCCGCCACAGCCGCCAACGACCGGACGGCCCGCCTCACGACGGTTCGCGCCGGCCGACGAAGGTGACCACGGCGGGCGCGGGGTAGGGGCCGACCCCGGGCCGCCACCCGGCGGCCAGCTTCTGGTCGGCCGGTCCACCCTCGGCCCAGATGTGGCAGGAGTCCCGCGCCCACGGGCTGCCCGACTGCCCGGCACCGGCGAGCAGGTCCTCCGACTCGCCCCGGAGGACCGACAGCGCCCGCCGCGAGGTGACCGCCTGGATCACCACGGGCCCCAGGGACCGGGCGAGCTGCTCCAGGTGCGTGCAGCCCTTCGGCCCGCCGAACCGGGCCTGCACGGCCCGGGTGTAGCCACGCGCCACGCTGAGGCCGACCAGGCCGGCGAAGGCCTCCTCGATGACCGGGCACTCCGCATGGGGGAAGGCGTGCATCTCGGCGCTCGCTCCGACGATGGTCAGGTCCGTCGACCGGACGCGGACGCGCAGCTCCATGTCGTGCACGGTCGCCACCGCGGTACTCTCGGCGGCCCACGGCCGGGTATCGCGCAGGCGACCCGCCACGACGAGGTCGTCCCCGGCGTCGAACACCTCGAAGTCGATGGAGCGTCGGTGGACCGGGACCGCGCCGGCCTCGGGCCGGGGGACCGCGGTCACGACGGTCGGGTCCGGACGGGCTCGCGGATCGGGCGCATCGGACGATCATGGCCCGAGGTGGCGTCCCGGCCAAATCCCCGGGAGAAGTTGACGGTCACACGCACGTAATTACGGCGGTGTGATATCGTTAAAGCCCAGGTCGACCTTGAGGTTGAGGTCACCATGAAGCTTTGATCGAGGTGGAGGATCACCATGGAGCGACGCACCGAGGAGACGACCGGAGCAGACACGGACCGGATCGCCGCCGGGCCGGCCGACGGCTTCCGGGGTGCGCAGGTGTGCGCCGTCGTCGGCATCACCTACCGCCAGCTCGACTACTGGGCCAGGACCGGTCTGCTGCGGCCGTCGATCACCGACGCGTCGGGCTCCGGCTCGAAGCGCCGCTACTCCTACAACGACGTGGTCGAGCTGAAGGTCATCAAGCGCCTGCTCGACGCGGGGCTGAAGCTCCAGCAGGCCCGCCAGGCCGTGGAGTGCCTGCGAGGTGACCTCGGTGTCGACCTCGCGTCGGCACAGCTCGTCCTGGCCGACGGCCGGTCCATCCTGGCCACGTCGGGCGGCGAACTGGTCGATCTGCTCGCCGGGGGCCAGGGCGTCTTCAACGTGCTGCCGCTCTCGGGCGTCGTCTCCGAACTCGAGGCCGCCATCGTGGAGCTGACCGCGACCGACCGCGCACCGGCGGACGGTGCTCGCGACGAGCGGCATCCGGCCGGCGCGTACCTGGCGGCAGGCGGGCCCGCCGGCAGTTGACCCCGGACGTCACCCGGCTCGAGACCGTCGACGGACGGGCCGGGGTGCGCTTCGCGCACGAGTCCGAGCAGCGGTTCGCCCGCATCCTCGACTTCTACGGGGTGGCATGGGAGTACGAGCCCGTCGAGTTCGCACTCGGGTGGGGTCCCGACCTCCGCCCGACCTCCGCCTTCCGACCGGATTTCTGGCTGCCCCGTCCGGGCCTGTTCGTGGAGGTGACCACGCTGAATCAACGCCTGGTCACGAAGAAGAACGGCAAGGTCCGCCGGATGGCCGAGCTCTATCCCGACGTGCGGATCACCCTCCTGTACCAACGGGACACCCTGGCGCTCCTCGCCAAGTACGGCCTCGCCGGCGACCGCGGGCGCAGCGCGCCCGTCGCCCGTTCCGCCTGATCCACACCGGCGGTAGCCTGCCGGGGTGGCAACCACTTCTCCCTCCGAGACCGGTGCCGACGGCGCGCTCCGGCACACCGCCCTGATCGACGTCCACCGGGCCCTGGGGGCGAAGCTCGTCGGCTTCGGAGGGTGGGAGATGCCCCTGGCCTACGGACCGGGCACGATCGCCGAGCACCGTGCCTGCCGGCACGATGCCGTGGCCTTCGACGTCAGTCATCTCGGCACGGTGCGGGTCGCCGGACCGGGCGCCCACGACCGCCTCCAGGCCGCCTTCACCAACGACCTGGCCAAGGTGGGACCCGGGCGGGCCCAGTACACGCACCTCCTCGACGAGTCCGACGCCTCGGTGCTCGACGACATCATCGTCTGGTGGGTCGACACCGACGTGTTCGACGTCATGCCCAACGCCTCCAACACCGACCGGGTCCTGGCCGCCATCGGTGGGGAGGACACCACGGCCACCCGCGCCGTGATCGCCGTCCAGGGCCCCCACGCCCGCGCCCGGGTGTCGTCGGTGCTGCCCGAGGCCGCCGCCGTCCCCCGGTTCGGGGTGGAACGGTTCGCGTGGCGGGGCGCGGTGTGCGTGGCGGCGGGCACCGGCTACACGGGCGAGGACGGCTTCGAGGTGGCCGTTCCGTCCGGCGCTGCCGCCGAACTGTGGGAGGCCGTGACGGGCACCGGCGTCGTCCCCGCCGGGCTCGGCGCCCGCGACACCCTGCGCCTCGAGGCGGCGCTGCCGCTCCACGGACACGAGCTCGGGCCCGGGATCACCCCGCTCCAGGCCGGCCTCGGGTGGGTCGTCGGGTGGGAGAAGGGCGACTTCCGCGGCCGGGCTGCGCTGGCGGCGGAACGGGATCGGGGCGTCGCCCGCCGGCTCGTCGGCCTGACCACCGAGGGTCGGCAGCCCCCGCGCCAGGGCGCCGACGTCGTGGCCGACGGTTCGGTGGTCGGCACGGTCACGAGCGGAAACTTCTCGCCCATGCTCGAGCACGGGATCGCGTTGGTCCTGGTCGATTCCACCGTCGACGCGACGCCGGGCCGCGTCCTCGGCCTCGACCACCGGGGCCGGTCACGGGAGGCCGCCGTCACCTCGACGCCCTTCGTCACGGCGGGGGAGTGGGCGGACCCGGCATGACGGCGCGCCGGGTCCGGCCCCTGCAGTACCGTTCACCGGCCGACCACCGCTGAAGGAGCATGTTGGGCACGTACATCCCCCACACGGACGACGAGATCGAGGCCATGCTGGCGTTCCTGGGTCTGGCGTCCCTCGACGAGCTGTTCGCCGTGGTACCCGAGGCCGTCAAGCTGCAGCGGGCGCTCGAGCTGGCCGACGGCGTCGGCGAACCGGACGTCCTCGACCGCATGGAGGAGCTCGCCGACCGGAACCGGGCGCGTGGCGACCGCATGGTCTGCTTCGCCGGAGGCGGGGCCTACGACCACGAGATCCCGTCGGTCACCGGTGCCCTGGCCGGACGCAGCGAGTTCGTGACCTCCTACACCCCCTACCAGCCCGAGGTGGCCCAGGGCGTCCTCCAGGCCGTCTTCGAGTTCCAGACCATGGTGGCCCGGATCGCCGGGCTGCCCGTGGCCAATGCCTCCCTGTACGACGGCGGCAGTGCCGCCGTCGAGGCCGCCAACCTCGGCGTCGCCGCCACGGGGCGACAGACCGTGTGGGTGTCCGAGGGGATCCACCCGCACTGGCGCCAGATGCTGGTCACCTTCGCCGCCGGCACGGGACACGTCATCCGGACGATCCCGCTGGTGGACGGTGTGACGGCCTGGCCGGAGCCGTCCGCCGGCGACGAGGCGCCCGGCGTGGTCCTGGTCGGCTACCCCAACTACCTGGGCTGCATCGAGGACCTCGCCACCGTGCGCTCGCTGTGCGACGCCACCGGCGCGCTGATGGTGGTGGGCGCCGACCCGCTCGCCACCGGACTGCTGCGGTCCGCGGGTTCGTGGGGCGCCGACGTCATGGTGGGGGAGGGGCAGATGTTCGGCACCCCCCTCGGATTCGGCGGTCCCTACCTCGGGCTCTTCGCCTGCAGCTCGACCCACGTCCGGCGCCTGCCCGGGCGCCTGGTCGGCGAGACGGTGGACGTCGAGGGCCGCACGGCCTACGTGACCACGCTGCGGGCCCGGGAGCAGGACATCCGGCGGGAGAAGGCGACGTCGAACGTGTGCACCAACCAGACCCTCATGGCGGTGACGGCGGCCATCCAGCTCGCCTGGCTGGGCGACTCGGGACTGGTCGAGGTGGCTTCGCGCTGCGCCCGCGCCACCCGGTACGCCCGCGACGCGGTGCTGGCCGTCGACGGGATCACCCCGTGGGCCGACGCCCCGGTGCTCCGCGAGTTCGCCGTCCGACTGCCCGTGCCCGCCGACACCGTCGTCGAACGGATGGCGGACGCCGGCTTCCTGGCCGGGATCCCGCTCGAAGGTGCCGTCCCCGACGGTGCCCACGGCCTCCTGATCGCCGCCACCGAGCGGCGCACGGCGGCACAGATCGATGCCTACGCAGCGGCACTGGCCAAGGCGGTCGCATGAACGGCCACGGCACGACCGAAGGGGCGCCGGGCGGAAAGGCGTCGTCGGCGCCGCTCCTCGGCCGGGACACCGAGCCCACGATCTTCGAACTGTCCCACCCCGGCCGCCGGTCGTGGTCGTTCCGTACGACCGGGATCCCCGAGGTCCCGGTGGACGAGCTCGTGCCGGTCGGACACCGGCGCGAGGCGCCGGTCGAGCTGGCCGAGGTGTCCGAGCGCGACCTGGTCGGGCACTACACCCGCCTGTCGCACCGCCAGTTCAGTGTCGACCTCGGCGCCTACCCGCTCGGATCGTGCACCATGAAGTACAACCCGAAGATGTGCGACACCGTGGCCGGCCTGCCCGGACTGGCCGGCGTGCACCCGTCGGCGCCGGCCTCGTTGACGCAGGGCTGGCTGGAGCTGATGGTCGCGCTCGAGGAGACCCTGTGCGAGGTGACCGGCATGGCGGCGGCCACGCTGCAGCCCGCCGCCGGAGCCGCCGGCGAGCTCACCGGCCTCCTCCTGATGCGGGCATGGCACGCCGCCCACGGGCACCCCCGCTCCAAGGTCATCATCCCGGACTCGGCCCACGGCACCAACCCGGCCTCGGTCACACTCGGCGGCTACCAGGTCGTGACCGTCCCGAGCGACGACCGCGGCTGTGTCGACATGGCCGCCCTGCGGTCGGTGCTCGACGAGGACGTGGCCGGCATCATGCTGACCAATCCGAACACCCTCGGCCTGTTCGAAGAGGACATCGCGGAGATCGCCGCCGCCGTGCATCAGGTGGGCGGCCTCTTGTACTACGACGGTGCGAACCTGAACGCCATCCTCGGCATGGTCCGGCCGGGCGACATGGGCTTCGACATCGTCCACATGAACCTCCACAAGACGTTCGCCACGCCCCACGGCGGGGGTGGACCCGGCGCCGGCCCGGTGGCCGTGTCGGAGCGCCTCGTGCCGTTCCTGCCGGGACCACGTCCGGTGCGCACGTCGGGCGGCGAGTTCGGATGGGCCACCCCGCCGCAGTCGATCGGTCGGGTCCACACGTGGCACGGCAACACGCTGGTCCTGGCCCGTGCACTCGCCTACATCCTCGCCAACGGGGGCGACGGGCTGAAGCGCATCGCCCAGGTCGCCGTGCTGAACGCCAACTGGATCCGTCGACGGCTGCACGGCGCCTACGACATCCCCTTCGATCGGCCCTGCATGCACGAGGTGGTGCTCTCCACCCGGACGCTCAAGGCGGAGCACGGGGTGCGGGCGCTCGACGTGGCCAAGCGCCTCCTCGAGGAGGGCTTCCACGCACCGACCGTCTACTTCCCCCTCATCGTCGAGGAGGCACTCATGATCGAACCCACCGAGACCGAGAGCCCCCAGACGCTCGAGGCGCTGGCCGCCTCCCTCGAGGCGATCGCCGCCGAGGGACGCGAGGCGGGGGAGGGCCCGATGGCCGAATTCCCGCACGGAACGCCCGTCCGTCGCGTCGACGAGGCACGGGCGGCCCGGTCGCTCATCCCGACCTTCGACGCCCGGCCCTGATCGAGGAGGTCCGGTGGACGGCATCTTCACCACCCGCTTCGTGGGACCGTACCTCCGGCTCCACAAGTACGTCTACGAGCGCTCGGACGGACGGATCGGAAAGCACTCGGGACGGGTGCCGGCGCTGCTGCTCACCACCACGGGCCGACGGTCGGGTCTGGCCCGGACCAACGGCCTCACCTACTGCCGCGACCGCGGCGATCTCATCGTGGTGGCATCCAATGGTGGCAGTGACCGGCCCCCGGCCTGGCTCCTCAACATCCAGGCCGACCCGAGGGTGACCGTCCGGGTGGGACGCGCCGTCCTCGGTGCAACCGCCCGGGTCGCCACCGACGAGGAGCAGGCCCAGTTGTGGCCGCTCGTCAACCGGAGGAACCGGGGGATGTCCCGGATCTTCCACCCGGGCGTGACCGGTCGCTACGACGTGTACCAGCGCCACACGTCCCGGCACATCCCGGTGGTGATCATCTCGCCCGAACGCCCCGTGGCCGGGCCACCGACCGGACACCCGTCAGGCGGACGGCGGCTCGGCGGCCAGCGGGTTCGACGCGGGTGACGGTGACGGGGGGGCGGTGGCGAGCCACGACCCGAGCAGGATGAGCGGGAACCCCAGCACGAGTCCCCCGGTGAGCGGCTCGCCCAGGACGACGACGCCGAGCAGGATGGCGACCGCCGGGTTGACGTAGGTGATCACCGTGCTGCGGGCCGGGCCCACTTCGACGATGAGTTCGAAGAACAGCACGAAGGCGAGGGCCGTGCACACCAGGGCCAGCCCGGCGACCGCGGCCACCACCTCGGGCGAGACCGATCCGGGCAGGTGGGTGGCGGCGTACGGGGCGTAGAGCACCGAAGCGATGCACAGCGAGGCGGTGATGACCCCGATGCCGGCCAGGTCGTCGAGCTTGCGGGCGACGATGAGGGGGCCGATCGCATAGCCGACGGCCGGCACCAGCACCTCGAGCACCGGACCGACGTCGGCGCCCCGCAGGTCGACCCCGACGAGCGCGGCGACCCCGGCGAACCCGATGAGCAGTCCGGCGATGCGCCGTCGCGAGAAGTCGTCGTCGCCGAGGGCGCGGTAGAGGACGGCGCCGACGAGCGGGACCGAGGCGACGAGCAACCCGGTCACCGAGCTGGTCAGGTGGATCTCCGCCCGGCCCACGAAGAACCAGGGCACCGCCAGCTCGGCCAGGGTGAACGCCACGAGCCACCGCCACCGCACGAGGAGCCCGGACAGGGCGCGACGGTGCAGGGCGAGGGGCAGCAGGATCAGTGCGGCCGGCGCCGTGCGCAGGAAGATCAGTGTGGCGGGGGAGATCTCGCGCACGGCGATGCGGATCAGCAGGTACGGGCAGCCCCAGATCACCGACATGGCGAGGAAGAGGATCCATCCGCGACGGGTCACGACGGCACCGGCGACTTTCCGCCCCCGGCGGGGAGGCATCGGACCGGGGAGCACCCCGGGGAACGCTCAGTCGAGCAGGTCGGGCTGCTCGCGCACGATCCGGTCGAAGAGGGGCTGGAAGCTGAACCATCCGGCCATGTGGCTCCCGACCTGGCCTGCGGTGAGCCGGGCCATCTCCGGGTCGATCAGCACCGGCGTGCCGGCCGCCTCGGCCAGCAGCTGGGCCTGACAGGACCGTTCCATGGTGATGAACCACCAGGCCGCCTCGTCCACCGACTGTCCGACCGTCATCAGGCCGTGGTTGCGGAGGATGGCGGCCTTGTGCGCGCCCAGGGCGTGGGCGATCCGCTTCCCCTCCTGTGCGTCGACGACCACGCCCGTGTAGTCGTCGAAGACCGCGTGGTCCTCGTAGAAGGCACACACGTCCTGGGTGATGGGGTCGAGGGTACGGCCGAGGGACGACCACGACTTGCCGTAGACCGAGTGGGCGTGGGCGGCGGCGACCACGTCGGGGCGCGCCGCGTGCACCTGGGAGTGGATGGCGAAGGCGGCCACGTTGACCGGCCGGTCACCCTCGACCACCTCGCCGCGGTGGTTCACCAGGATGAGGTCGGACACGGTGATGTGGCCGAAGTGCATGCCGAACGGGTTGACCCAGAACTGGTCGGGGTGCTCGGGGTCGCGGGCGGTGATGTGCCCGGCCACGCCCTCGTCGAAGCCGAACTTCGAGAAGAGCCGGAACGAGGCGGCCAGGCGCTGCTTGCGGTGCAGTCGCTCGTCCCCGGGGTCGTCGAACGTCATCTGGGGCGGGAGCTGCATGACTTCCGGCACGGTGTCCTCCTCCTCGGCCGTCCACGGGTCGCCCGTGGCGGTGCTGAGCCCGATCCTAGGCCCGTCGAGGTGGCCCGTCGGGGCGGCGCGGACGAGGCGGTCGGCAGCCCTCAGACGCCGACGCCCGCCGGAGCAGAGGTGCCGGGGGGTGCCATAGCCGGGAGGAGCTGCGGCGGGCTGACCCGCCGGCTGGGTCGACCGAGGATGAAGCCCTGGCCGCTCGGACAGCCGAGGGACCGGAGCGTCTCGAGCTCACCCGCCGTCTCGATGCCCTCGGCCACGATGGTGGTCCGGTACGCCTCGAGGCCGAAGTTGAGGAGTGCCCGACCGAGCGCCTGGCGGGCGGGGTCCTTGTCGATTCCCCGCGTCAGGGAGATGTCGAGCTTGATGATGTCCGGCTTCAGATTGAGGATGTGGTTGAAGCTGGAGAAGCCGGAGCCGGCATCGTCCACGGCCAGTCGCACCCCGGCCGAGCGCAGCCATTCGATCTCCTGGGCGAACTCCCGGTAGTTGGCCACGGGCGTGTGCTCCGTCAGCTCGAGGACGATCCGTTCCGCCGGCGCGCCGTCCAGTATCGCCCGGAAGTCCTCGGACACGATCGTCTCGACCGACGCATTGAGGGAGAGGTAGAGCTCGGACGGGAGGCTGCGGATCTCCGCCAGCGCCATCTCCACGGCGGTGACCTCCAGGTCCACGCCGAGGCCGACCGAGGCGGCCTCCGCGAACCACACGTCGGGAGTCCGGCGCGGACCGTCGGGAAATCGGGAGAGTGCTTCGGTTCCGATCATCGTGCCGCTGCGGAGATTGACGATCGGCTGGAAATGGGTCTCCAGGGATCGGTTGGCGATCGTCCGTCGTATCAGCAGGTTCCGCTCCTCGAGAACCTGCTCGGCCTCGCGCCGCTCGCGCTTGGACGGGTGGATCGCCGAGCCCGACGGCCCGGACGGCATCTGCACCCGCCGCACGATCCGTGCCCGCGAGCGCTTCTTGGCGATGAAGATGTCGGCAGTGGTCGGGGGAGGCTTCCTCATTGTCCGCCGTTCGTCGGGTGCATTCGCACTCCAGGGGAGTTGGGTTCGCCCGGGACTCATCGTTGGCGCGCCAGGCCGTCCCTGTCCCTATCGGACCGATGACCGGCGACCTTGAGTGGCCCGTCGGGATCCGCCACCGGTCGATACGCCCTAGATGTACTTGACACTGACGCCGGCGACGAGCAACCAGACGCCCCAGGTCAGGCCGGTGAGTACGAGCGGCCGGAACGACCTGCTGCCGAGGAGCACGCCGGAGCCGAGCACGAAGACATCCACCATCGTCCGGAATTCGCGAGGGTCGTTGTTCCACACCGTCGGCGACAGGACCGCCAGGAGGAGGACGGCGAAGAGGAACGCCAGCTTCTCGAACGACGACGACCGGGAGTCGCGCAGATGGAGGAGCCCCAGCACGATGACGACGACGAGAACGACCAACTGGATGAGTTCCAGGAGGTTGGTCAGCTTCGGATGTCCGATCCACCCCACCACTGCGTGCACGGCACCGGAGAAGGGGGTCGCCGCGTTCCCCGTGTCCGAGGTCAGCGGGAGCGTCCCGTAGACGGCGAAGCAGAGCGCCTGCCAACCGACGAAGGCGATCGCGGGAGCCGCCCACGTGACGTCCTGAGCGCCGACGCGATCGCGTCGGCGCACGATCTCCACGAGCCTGGTCACGAACAACGCGGCCACCACCAGCAGTGCGGTCTCGCGAGCGAGCACGGCGCCCGAGAGCGCCAGGCCGGCGACGAGGAAGCGACGGTGCCGCCACGCCACGATCCCGGCCACGACCAGGGTGATCGCCGTGATCTCCGTGAGGTCCCGGTCCAGGCTCCACACCATGCCGAAGTAGCCGGCAGGCAGGAGGCCCCAGAGCGCATGGCGTCCGAGGGACTTCGCCCATGTCCCGCAGACGAACCCCATCAGTCCCAACATCGCGATGTTGATCCCGACCAGGACATAGGGAACGGCGGCCGACTGTCCGCCGGAGAAGACCCAGGCGAACCACGAATACGTGATCCGCTGGCGCCGGTAGGCGAAGTCGAAGGTGATCCCGTGGGCGCTCCACGCCATGTTCCAGGGCTGCAGCGCGAGCCGGTAGTAGAACTGCCCGTCGAAGCCCGCACCCGACCGGATCGCCAAACCGTGGGGCGCCTTCGTCGGGTCGACGAATTGGGTCCCGGCCTGGACGAAGGTGCTGACGTCGCCATGGGCCGCGACGGCAAGTCGGACGAGCACGAACGCCGCCGCCAGGATCAGGAGGACCCCGGCCGGCAACCAGGGGGAGTCCAGCCGTGGCCGTTCCTCCACGTACGACCGGCCGACCGACTCGAAGCGGTGGAGGAGCCCCAGCGGCCCACGCACCCGAGAAGAGGTCGACCCGTCCGCAGACACCCCGTTCACGCGATCGACCAGGCGAGCCGCCATCGGTCTCCCGCGGTGCCCCGGTCCATCCGTTCCGTCTCCCATCGACGATCGACGCAGCCACAGGTGGTGCCCCGCCGGTCCGGCCGTGCGACCCCCATCCACAGGAGGACAGTGTGCCTGACGGACAGCGGCCACAGGAGGATCCCCGCCTCCCGCCGGACCTCCAGGAGGATCCCGGTGCCACCTAAAGGGATGGGCGCACCGCGCCGTTGAACTAGGGGTGACACACCGGTCGCACACCTCCAACAGCCACATCGGTCGCGGTCGGGCCGGACGGAAGGCCGCGGTCGCTGCCGTCGCACTGCTCGCCACGTTGGCCCTCCCCACGGTCGCAGGTGCCGCAGGACTGAGGGCCCGGGCCACGGGGACCTCCTCGGTGACCGCCGGGAACTGGGGAGTTGCCGCATCGGTCACCTCCATGACCTTCACCACGAACACCGCCCAGACCTCGACCGTCACCAACACCGGGACGGTTGCCCTGTCCGCCCATTCGTACTCCGTCACCATCTCCAAGCCGAAGGGCAGAGCTCCGACGTTCAACATCTACCGCTGCTCGGTCGCCTGGGTGGCCTCGACGTGCCCCGGCGGCACAGCGACCCGGATCGGCGGAACCCTGTCGGCCAACTCCACGACGATCCTCACGTCGGCGACAGCGCTGGCCCCGGGGGCGAGCATCTACCTCGAAGTGCAGCCCTCGGGAGTGAGGCGAGCGACGACGGTGACGATCATCCCCCAGGTGACCTCGCCGTCCCAGCTTCGGGCCCCGGTCCGGTCCAACCAGTAGCGCAGGACCCGCAGACACCTCGGGGATCACGGATCCGTCGGATCACCGGGCACGCCGGTCCCGACTGCGGACGTGCGGTGCGAGAACAGCGGGGGAGAGGGTACCCGCCGCCACGTAGGGCACCACCACGCGTAGCCGGGGGCCGGCCCGTGCGTTCCGGCCCCATCCGGGTGCTCCGTCTATCGCGACGCAGCCCTCAGCACCGCGACGAGCTGGTCCAGGGTCGGGGAGCCTGAAGGCCCCTCCGGAGTGGGATAGACACGACAGGTGAGGCCGGCGGCACTGGTGGGTGACCCGAACGGATCGGTCCCGTCGACCAGGATCGAGGGCGATCCGGCGAACCCCAGCCGCTCCGCCTCCTCCTGGCTCTCCACCGGGAGGTGCTCGATCGTCGAGGGATCGTCGAGCAGGTCGAGGGCCTCCTTCAGCCGCTCCTCCAGCAGCGTCCGGTGCGGGCACCCGTCGAAGTACAGGAGCTGGACCCTCATGTCGCCCATTCTCCACCAGAACCGTTCGACGGCTCGCGGCGACACCCCGGACGATGCCACGATCGGCTGCCCCCGGAGGTCGGCCTCACCACAACGGGGGGACCCTCCCGCGTCCCGACCTGGGACGACCCAACTCGTTACCTGACATAATATACATTATCGGCGTATGCACGGGAACTGGCCCGGCGACACCGGCCGATCCGTCCGTCCGCCCTCTCGGGATCGGTCGGCCCCGACCGCATCCAGGTCCGACCGCACCGAACGGCATTCGCAGCGCCGGGTCTTGTCGGATCCTGTCCGCCTCCGACGAGCTCGTTCCGACGACGTCATCGCCCTGTGGTTCGGCGACGACGCGCCGGAACCCGCTCCCGGCCGTCGAGCGCCGTCCGGCTTCGGATGCGCCACGATCCCCCCGGTACCCGTGTCGCCCTCTATTTCGTCACAGTGACGGAACCTGTCGCGACGAGCGGCCCCGACTTGGTCCCGGCCTTCCCGCCGACCAGGTCCGGTCGGCCGCCACCACGGGCCCGGTCAGGTGGGACAGCGCGGGGTGCGCTGATTGGCATCGACGTCGGCGTCGGGTGTTCGGTCGACCAGATGTGCTCCACCGGTGTCGTTGTCGTGGGACGGTGGCAACGTGGTCGACGGGCCACCGCCGGCCTGGACCGCATGCAGTCCGACGCCCGGCCGGGTGCCACACCGGTGGGCTGCAGACGTGCCGGACCCGGTCAGGACCAGTGCGAGGACGAGGACGAGGAGGCCCGTGGCGACGGAGATCGCCAGGAGGACCGGACGTCGGAGGTCGCCTTGGTTGCGGGATCGGTGCACGGTGGTCGCTTCGGTCGGTTGGTCGCGGGTCCCGCATTCTCGCACGTGGCGCCGGTGTGCGACCTCCGCCCGCTCCTCGGACTCCTTCTCACGGTCGACGTTCCGTCGAGCCGGAGGGTCACGCCAGGTGCTTCCGGGCGTCGTCGCAGGTGACGGACTCGGCCGGTGCCGCAGAGATTGTATTCGGTAGATACACAAGGAGCCGGTCCATACTCCTCGAACTCCGCGCCGGTGACCGTGTGCCGCCCGGGCCGTGGTACGGACCCCTCCCCCGCCGACGGTCGGACGGAGGGGTCAGCGCACGACCGGTTCGACGACCGTGCCCACCAGGTCGGCCGCCGCATCCAACAGGTGTTCGTAGGCGTGCCGGTAGGCGGCGGCACCTCGGGACGCGGCCAGGTCGGCGGCCACGTCCTCGACGGCGGCCTCGAGCCGGTACAGCCGGTCGTGGAGCCGGCCCAGGTCGGCGACCGACACGATGCACTGGTCGGGCGGCACCCGGAGCTCGTCGGCCCGCCTCCGGGCCTCGTAGGCCCGCTGGCGGTGGGACGGGCTGCAGAAGCGCCGGGGGCGGCCGGCACCCGGCCGGGGCGGCAGCGGTCGGTGGCACCAGCCGCAGCGCTCGGTCGGGGTCGGGGGCGTCACGGGGTCGACGGCAGGCCGGGCCGCACCGTCGCGGACGTCAGATCCGGTCGAGCCGGACCACCGGGATGACCCGGTCGGTCGCGGCCTCGTACTCGGCGAAGTTCGGGTACTCGGCGGCGTGGGCCGCGTAGACCTCGTCGCGGGTCGTCCCTTCGAGCACGACGGCGCGGGCCCGGAAGGTGTCGGTGCCGAGTTCGACCCCGACCTCGGGGTTCGCCACCAGGTTGTGGAACCAGTCCGGATCCGTCGGCGCCCCGGCCTTGGAGGCGAAGACGTACACGTCGTCGCCGTCGACACGGCACACGACGGGGGTGACCCGCTCGAGGCCGGACCTCGCGCCGGTCGTGGTGAGCAGCACGATCGTCGCGCCCTCGAACGCCCCGCCGACCGCTCCTCCGTTGGCACGGAACTCGGCGATCACCTGCGCGTTGAACTCGTTCCTGTCCGCCATGTGGCCTCCTCACGGCCCCTCGGGTCCGGTATCGACGACTCGTCCCGAGGATAGGCGGAGGCGCCGGCGGCTGCGGCACCGGATGCCGAACGCGGCGGCACTGCCGGTATCCTCGACGCGGAGCGAACGCCATGGACTACGACCCCGACGAGTTCTCCCTCGAGGACCTCTACGACGACGACGACGTCCACTACCGCACGTGCGGGAGGTGCGGGGCGCGCACACAGCCCCGCTGGTCCGAGTCCGCCTGCCTCGAGGAGGCCCGCCGCTACGGCTGGCGGCGGGTGGCGGCGTCCGATCGGCCCGGGGCCCGTCGCATGGACCTGTGTGGCACCTGCGCGGACGAGGCCGGCATCGGACCGCCCATGGCCCGGTTCGGCTGGTAGCGGGACCGCCGGGCCTCCCCCGACGCCCGGGCCCCGGTCAGGCGTCCAGGCGGAGCACCCGGGTGTCCGGGTCGACGTCCCCACCCCGGCCCACCAGGCCCTTGCGCCCGAGCGGCGCCGGTGTGCCGAGGTTGACCCAGCCGAGCAGCGTCTCGTCCGGGGTGCAGCCGAACAGCGCCCGTACCGGTCCGGTGCCGAGGACCCCGGCGCTCTTCCAGACCGCGCCGTAGCCCAGGCCGGTGGCGGCCAGCACGATGGCGTACCCGGTGCACGACGCCGAGACCACCTGCTCCCACACCGCGACGTTCGACCCGGTGTCCGGCGATGCGATCACCATCACCGAGCAGGGGGCAGCACGGGCCTTGGCGGCCATCTTGGTCACGACCGGCTCCGGCAGGTCGTCGCCCCGCAGCTCGTGGAGGCCGTCCACCAGGGCACGGGCGAACCGGTCGCGTCCCGTCCCCGTGCAGACCGCGAAGCGCCACGGGGTCAGGTCGCCGTGGTCGGGGACGGTCGCGGCCGTGGCGAGGATCGCCCGCAGGTCGCCGTCCGTGGGCGGATCCCCGTCGGGCAGGGGCTCGGGGCGCAGGGCGGCCAGACGCGCCACGTAGCCCGGAGCGGCCGCCGGGGCCTCCTCCTCGACCAGCGGGGGCAGGTGTTCGGGTCCCTCCATGCCCGGCAGCGTAGGGGGTGACCGGACGGGACGCGCCACCACGGCCCCGTTTGCGAACAGGGAGAATCCCCGGCGGCCGGGCACGAGGGACCCATCGGTCGCCGGGCCCCGGGGCACCCGTCCGCGAGGGGGTGGCTTCGGCAGTAGCCTGTCGCCCGGTATGGGCCATCGCATCGAAGTCGAACTCACCAGTCAGTCGGACGAGTCCACGTGGACGTGGCGCGCCGCGGGGGCCAAGCTGCCCCGGGGCACCGTCTCGTCCGACCTCGTCCCCCCCGGCACGTCCGTCGGGACCGTCCTGCGGGCCGAGGTGGAGACGACGCTCGACGGCACCACCGTGACCGCGCTGCTGGCCCCGAAGGGCAAGTCGGAGCCGAAGCCGGTCGAGCGCATCGAGATCCTCGGGACCCCCCAGAAGGGGCCCGACGTCAACGTCGTCCTGGCCGGCAAGGGGAAGCGCCGTCGCGACGACCACGGGGACGGTGACCGCGACGGCTCCCGCCGGCCGTCGGGTCGCGGGCCACGGCCGGACGGGGACCGCGGACCACGCGGCGAGGGTCGCGGCGATGCACGCGGGCCCCGCGGCGACGGTCGTAGCCGCGAGGGTGCCGGCGCCGGAGGTGCCGGGGGTGCCCGCCGCACGGGTCCGGCGCGTCCCGGTGGACGTGAGGGCGGGAGCCGCGAGCGCGGGGACCGTCGACCTGCGGCGTCCACCGTCTACCGCAACGCTGCGCTGGCGGGGCTGCGGCCCGAGCAGCTGCCCGTCGCCGAGCAGCTCCTGCGCGGCGGCATCCCCTCGGTACGCCAGGCCATCCAGGAACAGAACGCCCGGGCACGCGCCGAGGGACGCCCCGAGGTCACCGAGGCACCCCTCATGGCCCTGGCCGAGGAGCTCCGCCCGGTCATCAACCTGGCGACGTGGAAGGACCGCGCCTCCGTCGCCCGTACCGCCGGCAAGGACACCCCGTTGCGCGAGCTGCGGTCGATCGTGGCGTCGGCTTCGACGGTCACCCTCGACGAGGAGGGCACCGAGATGGTCAAGGCGCTCCGGGCCAGCCTGACCGAGCGCATCACCGCCCTGCGCGAGCGCTGGGTGGAGCGCATCACCACGGCCCTCGACGAGGGACGCGTGGCCGACGCCGTGCGGGCGTCCATCCGGCCTCCCGAGCCGTCCGCCCGGCTCTCGGCCGAGCTGGCCGTCCGTCTGTCGGACGCCGCCGGGCAGGCCATGTCGCCGGAGACGCCACCGACCGACTGGCTGGCGCTGCTCGAGGTCGTCGTGGAGTGTCCGGTCCGCCGGACGGTCAAGCCCGTCGGTCTGCCGACCGACGCGGACGAGACACTGCTGTCCGAGGCGCGCAAGGCCGCCGGTCTGGTGCCGGAGCTGGCCCGGCTCCTCGGGATCCCGATCCCGCCGCCGCCGGGACCCCGCCGTCCGGCGACCCCCCGTCCGGCCGGTCGCCGCGCCTCGTAGCCGACTCCGGCAGGCCGACCCTCCCCCACCCGTCCGGACCCGGCCGTCGGTGGGGGTGCCCCGACCTCAGCCGAGGGGCAGGTGCATCACGAGGAGACGGGCCTTGAAGCCCGCCGACTCGTAGAACTGCTTCGCCCCGCGGTCACCGGGGAACGCGGTGCCGTCGACCCCGGTACACCCCTGCGCACGGAACCACGCGACGGATCGCTCGAGCAGGAGCTGGCCCAGCCCCACCTCGCGCGCTCCGGGCTCCACGTAGCAGACGTCGAGTACGCCGCGGCGGCTCCGGCCGCCGTCGTCGACCCGGCAGAGGGCCATACCGGCCGTCCAGGCGTCGAGCAGGCCCACCAGCGCCGTGGTCCCGGGACCGGCCACGTAGGCCGCCAGGGCCTCGTGCGACGCCTCCGGCGGCTGTCCTCCCTCGTCGGCGGCACGGGTGTCGGTGCCCCCTCGCTTCGTGGCGACGGCCGACCGGAAGGCCGCCGTCAGTTCCACGAGCCGCTCGACGTCGCTCCCACCGGCCGATCGGACCTGCTCCACCGTGACCGCCGTCCGTCCGCCGCCGGTCACCCGGCTCAGGACCGCTCGTCGAGCAGCTGGTCGACCCGGTTGAGGATCGTCCGGCGTCCCCGCGTCGAGGTCTCGTAGGCCCGCACCTCCACGAGCTCCGACCGGCTGAGCCCGTCGAGCCGCTGGACCACCTGGGAGGCCGACAGGGTGTCGAAGCCCGGGATCGCCAGCGACCCCACGTCGGGAACGTGGCCACCGGCGGGTCGGGGTGAGGCCGCAGGAGTCGGCGCCGCGTCCGGCGTGGGCGCCGACGGACCCGGGGTCTGCGACACGGGTGCGGGGGTCGGTGCGGGGGTCGGTGGCCCGGTCGTCGGCGGGCGCGGGATCGACCGGAGCCGAGGGGGTGACGACGGCTCCTGCGCCGACGTGGACGGGCTCGCCGCACGAGGGGACCCGCCCGCAGCGGGAGCGGGCGGGGCGGTTCCCGCGCCCGGCGACCCCGAGGGGCCCTTGCGGCCCTCGGTCCGCTTCCGGATCTCGTGGCCTCCGGCCCGGACCGCGAACTTGCCCACGGCCCGTGCCGAGTTGACCTGGACGCCCAGTCGTTCGCGACCGCGCTCGGCCAGCCGGGGCAACTCCTCGGCCAGGGTGACCGCCAGTCCGGTCGGCAGGAACACGAACAGGTCGAGGAACCGTTCGCTCAACGGCGGGTCGTCGTGCTCGTCAGGGGTGTCGGCCATGCTGCCTCCGGTCAGACGCAGTCGCGGCAGAGCATCTTCTTCTTGTCCGCCAACTGGTTGCCGTGCTTCACCAGGAAGCACGACCGGCAGACGAACTCGCCGGGCTGCTTGGGGAGCACACGCTCCACACCGTCGCCACTGCGGTCCTCGGGCTCGGGGGCCTCCTCGTCGTCCTCGACCTCCTCGACGACGAGCCGCTCCTTGAGGATGGTGTCGAGGCTGGCCTCGACGTCCTCGTCGTCGGGCTCCTCCTCCTCCTCCTCGTCGGTCTCCTCGCCCGCGGCCTTGGCCACCGCCTTTGCGGTGCCGGTCGGCACGTCGGGCTCCACCTCCTCGACCTCGATGACGGCGACGACGTCATCGTCGTCCTCGTCGAGGAGGGGGTCCTCCGCGATCAGATCGTCGTCCTCCGCCAGCTCGTCGAGGTCGTCCTCGATCAGCTCGTCGGGTGCTTCGACTTCGTCGATGTCTTCTGCCATGTGCGTTGGTGCCGGTCTTTCGGTGGTGAGTTGGCCGGGAGCATAGACGGCCCGGGCTTCCGTTCGTTCGTCGCCCTCCGCCGAGGGCCGTCGTGGGCGGTGCTGGCCTGTCGCGCCGCCGTTGGGTGGGGATCATGCCAGGAATCCACCCCCTGGTGGTGCATGTCGGGCTTCGGGCCGGCGCAGGCCGTCCGCACGGACCGCCGGCCCGTGCCGCGGGGACCCGCCCGCCGAGGAGGCGTCGACCCCGCCGGGGGAGACGCTGGATCCCACGCTCGGCGGGACGCCCGGCCCCGGTGGAACGGGCCAGGCGGTAGGGCCCAAGGGATCTTTGGCACCACCAACCCGCCACCCCCGGCTCACGCCGACGGCCTCGGGGAGGTGTTTTCTACTCGACCCCCTGGGCCTTCCTCCGCCTCTCACAGCATCCCCCCCTCGGACCACGACGACGGTCGAGACCGTCGATCGCAGCTCTCGGGGCGACTGGGACTGGCCGCACCATACGCCACGGCGACGGTGGTGCGTCAAGTGCGTTTGTTAGGCCCTGAACTGGGCGTTTCCAGATCGTCCCAGTTCAGGACGTTGCAGGTTCTGTCGTCGCCGAAACGGAATTCCTCCGCTGCTCGGCCCGACGCTCCGATTCGAGCCGCTCGAGGTCCTCGGCGCCGTAGTCGACGTGGGACATCGCCTCGGCCAGGAGCCGGTGTCCGGCCCGCTGGGCGATCTGGCGGTGCATCTCCTGGGCCACCCAGCGGTAGCTCGGATGGCCCTGGGGACCGGACCGCAGCTCGAGCAGGTGCATGGCCTCCCGCGCGTTCATCTGCATCGAGTAGCGGATCCGGAAGGCCAGGGCCACGGCGTAGGACGCCTGCTCCGCGAACTCCGGGCGCAGGACCTCGTACAGCTCGCGGGACCGTTCGAGCGACGCCGTGTAGCGGTCGGTGAGGCCGGCCTCGTCGACCACCTCGGGGACGTCGTAGCCCAGGGCGGCGCCCAGCGGCTGCCATTCGATCGTGAGGATCCGGTGCCGCTGCAGGTCGCGGAACGCCCCGTAGTCGGTGACCACGTCGAAGCGGTAGTCGGTCCGCTCGAAGGCACGGCCCGGGCGGTGGCGGCGGTTGGACCGCTCCCCCACGTAGGCCCGCAGGATCGCGCGCTTCTCCTCGGCGCCCAGCAGGCGGACCCGGTCCAGCACCTCGGACTCCGGCCGGGTCGTGCGCGGCGCGCAGATCGCCGCCACCACCTTGTCCTCGCCGTCGGGGTCGAAGTCGAGCAGCTCCACCGTCGCCCGCCCCGACGGCCCGTGGGGATGGTCGGTGCCCGGGTCGACCAGGTCGGCGAGGACCTCCCCCACCACCCGGGCCGTGTCCGCACGGGTCGCGTCGAGATACTCACCCCAGGCACCGCCCCGGTCGGCCCGGTCGACGCGTTGGAGGAACGAGGGGATGACCTTGCGCAGCTCCTCCAGCATCATGTCGGCGTAGACCCGGGCCTCGGGTAGCGGGTGCGAGCGCATCCGCACCAGCAGCATCTCGTAGGACTGGCCCGTTCCGTAGATCCCGACGTTCGACAGGGAGCCCGCGGGCAGCAGTCCCCGCAGGGCGTCCAGGCCCTTGGCCCGCACCGCCTGGCGGTGGACGAAGTCCGAGTCGCCGGGCTGGCGCGGGTGGCGGCTGGCGAGCCACGACTGTGCGTCGTCCAGCAGCTCGCCGTACGTGTCGAACATCCGGTCCATGTCGCCGACGTAGCGGGCCCCGAGCGGCGAGTCGAGCAGGCCGGGGTCGCGGAAGTAGCGGTAGTGCCCGGTCGAGAGGCGCTGGTTGTAGGCGATGTAGCGGGTGGACTGTTCGAGGTAGGCCATGAGTCGGCCCCACTCCAGTACCTTGGTCAGGACGTTGGACGCCTGCTCGCAGGCCAGGTGCACGCCGCCGAGCTGGGCCACCGAGTCGTCGCCGTACTCGAAGAAGACCCGTTCGTACAGCTCCTCGGCCCGTCGGAGGCCGACCGTGGCGTCCACGCCGGCATCGCCGCTGATGTCCAGGTCGCCGACGAACTCGTCGAGGAAGAGGCGCCGCAGGCTCTTGTGGGAGCGCGAGTAGCGGGCGAAGAGCGCCCCCTTGACCACCTCGGGGAGATTGACGAGCGCGAACACCGGCCGGTCGAGGTTCGTGACGTAGCGCCGGAGGATGTCGGCCTCCTCGGCACTGAACGATTCCACGGCGTAGGGGAACATGCCTGTCAGACACTAGGACCGGGACGGGCCGCCAGGCGCGGACCCCAGGGCGGCCGGGTCGTCGGCACCGACCACCCCCCGCCGCAGGAGTGCGGTGGCGAGTTCGGCACTCGACCGGGTCCCCGGATCCTCGGCCACCTGGGCGATCTGGCGTACCAGGTCGATGACCTGGCGGACGTTGCGGACGAAGTCGCCCGGAGCCACCTCGGCGTCCCGCAGCACGGCGTCCAGCGTCCCCCCGGCCGCCCAGGCGACCACGGCCCGGGCCAGGCCCCCGTCGGGGCGCCGGGTCCGGCGCAGACCCACCCGCCGTTCGTCGCTGCGCAGGCCGGCGGCCAGGGACTCGACCGCCGCCAGGCGCTCGACGACGACGGGCTGGCGGGGCACCGGCGGTTCGTCGCCGGCCCGCCGGGCCTCGAAGCTGAGGGCCGAGGCCACCCCGGCCAGGTGGGCGGGCTCGAGCCCGTCCAGCACCCCGGCCCGGAGCACCTCGGCCACCAGCAGGTCCGACTCGTGGTAGACGGCGGCGAGCCGGACCCCGTCCTCGGTCAGCGCCCACCCGTCGAGGAATCCCCGCTCGTCCAGGACGGCCAGGCGCCGGTCGAGCTGGGCGACCAGCGACTCGGAGCCTGCGGGGGCCTGCCACTGCCCGTAGGAGGACTCGAGCAGGCTGTGGGCCTGCTCCCGGGTCCACCGCCGCACCAGGTTGACGGCGAGGTTGTAGGTCGGGTGGAACGAGGACACCAGGTCGGGCGGCGGGGCCACGGCCGTGCGGGCGACCAGTCCGAAGGTGGTGGCCGGGTTCCACAGCACGAACGCATGTCCGACGGTGTCGATCCCGCGACGACCCGCCCGGCCGGTCAGCTGCTGGTACTCCCCCGACGTCAGCGCCGAGGTGTCCGATCCCCGGAACTTGGCGAAGCGCTCCACCACCACGGTCCGGGCCGGCATGTTGATCCCGAGCGCGAGGGTCTCGGTCGCGAACACGACCTTCAGCAGCCCCTCCGAGAAGCACTGCTCGACGGCCTGGCGGAACGCGGGTACCAGGCCGGCGTGATGCGGCGCCACCCCGGCCTCGAGGGCGGCCGACCACGGCCCGTACCCGAGGGTCCGGAGGTCGTCGTCGCCGAGGCGCTCGACCGACGACTCGACGAGGGAGCGGATCCGGATCCGCTCCTCCTCCGTGGTGAGCCGGACGCCGTCCTGCAGGCACTGCCGGGTGGCATCGTCACAGGCGGCGCGCGAGAAGATGAACGTGATGGCCGGGAGCATCCCGGCACCGTCCAGGTACTCGATCACCTCCGTACGCCGGGGTACCCGCAGTCGCTCGCGGGAGGAGCGTCGGCGTCGGTCGTCGAGGCGGAGGCCGTCCGGATTGGGGGCGCCGTCGCGCAGGAGCGGCAGCACCGTCACCCCGTCCCGCCCACGGGTGGCCACCGCGTAGTGGTGGTGCAGGGTCACCGGGCGATGCGTCTCGACCACCACCCGGGTGGGTCCCCGGACCGACGCCAGCCACCTCCCGAAGTCGTCCGCGTTGGCCACCGTGGCCGACAGGCTCACGAACGAGACCCCGGGCGGCGTGAGCACCAGCACCTCCTCCCACACCGACCCCCGGTAGGGGTCCTGGAGGTAGTGCACCTCGTCCAGCACGACGACCTGGAGGCCGTCGAGGAGCGACGACCGTGCGAAGAGCATGTTGCGGAGGACCTCGGTGGTCATCACGACGACCGGCGCCCGGGGCTGATGGGAGACGTCGCCGGTCAGGAGGCCGACACGGTGGGCGCCGTAGCGGGCCGACAGTTCGGCGAACTTCTGGTTGGACAGTGCCTTGATGGGGGTCGTGTAGAACGCCTTGCCACCACCGTCCAGGGCCCGTGCCACCGCGTAGTCGGCGACCAGCGTCTTGCCGGACCCGGTCGGCGCACTCACCAGGACGGACTCGCTGCGGTCGATGGCGTCCATCGCCCGGTGCTGGAACGGGTCGAGGCGGACGCCCAACCCCCGTTCGAACCGCGCCCTCGGCCCGTCGGGTTCGCCACCCGGGGCGGGCGCGCCCCGGCTCATCGGCGGGCGATCTTGCCGATGAGGATCGAGAGCTCGTAGAAGACGTAGAGCGGCACCGCCATGGCGAGCATGGAGAACGGGTCCGAGCTCGGGGTGATGACGCCGGCCAGCACCACGATCCCGATGATCGCCCACCGCCGCCACGACGACAGCTGCCGGGGCGTGAGCACCCCGGCCAGTTCGAGCGAGACGAGCAGCACCGGGAATTCGAAGGTCACCCCGAAGGCCACCATCAACAGGATGATCAGGCTCAGGTACTTGTTCGGGTCGAGGATCTGGTTGAGCGAGGGGCCGCCGATGGAGTCCAGCCACGCCAGTGCGTGGGGAAAGATCAGGAAGGCGACGGTCGCGCCCAGGGTGAACAGGCCGATGGTGGCCACGATGAAGGGGACGGCGTACTTCTTCTCCCGCGGGTTGAGGCCCGGAGTGATGAACCGCCAGAGCTCCCACAACCACACGGGCGACGCCAGGAAGATCCCCCCGTAGGCTGCGATCTTGATCCGCAGGGCGAGCCCGTCGAGCGGCCCCGTCACGTAGAAGCCGCAGTGCGTCGGGGCGACCTGGCAGTACGGATGCTTCAGTCCGGCGAGGATCCAGTTGTAGCCGAGGAAGGCCACGGTGGCGGCAACGACGAAGGCGGTCACCGAGACGAGCACCCTCCGGCGGAGCTCGGTCAGGTGCTCCGTCAGGGTCATGGCATCGGGTGCCGGCCGGTCGGACCTGCGCTTCAGCGAGAGTGCCACGGCCGGGCCCCGGTTCCGCCGCGCACGGGCACGGACCTCAATTGAGCGACGGGTCGTCGGGCACGGTCCGCCCGTTGGCCCGTACCCGGTGGACGGTGCCCTCGGGGTCGCTCACCGAGATGCCCGGGAGGGACGCCTCCTCCTCGGCGTGCACGGACCCGAGCGGCCGGTTCGCCCCTCCCGGGGCGGTGACGTCGTCGCCCGACGGTCCGGACCACCCGGGGGTTCCCGTGGGGTCCCCGGCGCCGTTCACGGCGCCTGCGGGCGGTCCGGGCCCACCCGGCGGAGTCGCCTCGTTGTCGGCGGCATGGGTGTCGGCCAGCGAGTCGAGGAAGGTGATCGGCGACCGCACGGCCTGGGTGATCCGTTCCGTGGACGGGAGGTCGGGGAAGTTGCCGCGGACGTCGGTCTCGAGGCGTTGGCGCATCCGCCGGAAGTCACCCCACAGCGAGCCGATCTGACGCGCCAGGCCCGGGAGCTTGTCGGGGCCGAGCACGATGACGGCCACCACCAGGACGACCAGGAGCTTGGCCGGGCTGAGAATCGTCACCCGTCCACTGTACCGGCGGGCCGGTCCGTCCGGAGGGCCGGGCCCCGGGCACCGGGCATGCCCGCCGGGCGGGACCCGACGCTCAGACGCCCTTGGCCCGGCTCAGCGGCCAGACGACCGCCATGGCCCGCCCCACGATGAGGTCCTTCGGGATGGGCCCGAAGTAGCGGCTGTCCTCCGAGTCGGTGCGGTTGTCCCCCATCACGAAGTACTCGCCGGCCGGAATCGTGACCGGGCCCGGCATGTTGAACTGCGGGTGCTGGTCGTCGGGCAGGGCGCCGGTGTAGCTCGACGGGCCGGGTGGGAGCCACGGCTCGTTCAGCAGCTTCCCGTCGATGTAGACGTGGCCGTCCTTGGTCGAGATCGTCTCGCCGGGCAGGCCGATGACCCGCTTCACCAGGTCGGCGAAGTTCTGCGTCTCGAGCGGGGGCCGCTTGAAGACGACGATGTCCCCCCGATGGACCTCGTGGAGGTCGTAGCTCAGCTTGTTGACCATGATCCGGTCCCCCACCTGGAGCGTCGGCACCATGGACGGCGACGGGATGTAGAAGGACTGGATGACGTAGGTGCGCAGCAGAACCGTGCACAGCAGGACGGCCATCAAGATGACGGCCCACTCGATGACCCACCGGTAGCCGCCGCCCTTGCTGCTGCCCCCGGTCAGGCCCTCGTCGCCCGACTCGCCGCCGGGTTCGGGTGCGGGTGCGACGCCGGACGCCTGCTCGGCGGGCGGCCCGGACGACGGTGGGGCGGACGGATCGGTCGACACAGTGAGACGACGCTAGCCCACGACCGGGAGCGTCCCGGGGCAGGGGGACCGGGTCACAGTCCGGCGATCAACTTTTCGACGCGCTCGTCCCTCGACTTGAACGGGTCCTTCAGCAGCACCGTGCGCTGGGCCTGATCGTTCAGCTTCAGGTGGACCCAGTCCACCGTGAAGTCCCGGCGCTTCTCCTTGGCCCGCTTCACGAACTCACCCCGCAGGCGGGCCCGCGTGGTCTGGGGCGGCGTGGTCATGGCTTCGGCGATCTCGACGTCGCGGCACACCCGGTCGACCTGGTCGTGCCGCTGCAGCCGGTAGTAGAGGCCGCGGTTGCGGTCGACGTCGTGGTACTGCAGGTCGAGCAGCGACACCGTCGGGCTGTGCAGCGGCAGCGAGTGGCGCTCGCGGTACCCCTCGATGAGGCGGTACTTGGCCACCCAGTCGCACTCGCGGTGGAGCGACAGCGGATCGGCCTCCAGGCCCTTCAGGCAGTGCTCCCACATGTCGAGCGCCCGGTCCTCCTGCACCGTGAGCCCGTGGCGGTCCCGGAACCGCAGCGCACGCTGCAGGTACTCGCCCTGGAGGTCGAGCGCACTCATTTCGCGCCCGTTGGCCAGCCGCACCGGCTTGCGGCAGGTGATGTCGTGGCTGATCTCGCGGATGGCCCGGATCGGGTTCTCGAGGGTCAGGTCCCGCAGCACGGTGGACGGGTCCTCGAGCATGCGCAGCACGATGCTGGTGGCCCCGATCTTGAGGAACGTCGCGTACTCGCTCATGTTGGAGTCGCCCACGATCACGTGGAGCCGGCGGTACTTCTCGGCATCGGCGTGCGGTTCGTCGCGGGTGTTGATGATCGGCCGGCTGCGGGTGGTCGCCGACGAGACGCCCTCCCAGATGTGCTCCGCCCGCTGGCTGAGGCAGAACACCGCGCCCCGGGCCGTCTGGAGGACCTTGCCGGCCCCGGCGTACGCCTGGCGGCTCACCAGGAACGGGATGAGGATCTCGGTGTAGTGGGCGAAGTCGTCCCGACGGCTGGTCAGGTAGTTCTCGTGGCAGCCGTAGGAGTTGCCCGCCGAGTCGGTGTTGTTCTTGAACAGGTAGATGTCCCCGCGGATGCCCTCCTCCCGCATGCGGGCCTCGGCCCCCTCGACCAGGGAGGCGAGGATCCACTCCCCCGCCTTGTCGTGGGCGACCAGTTCGGCGATGTCGTCGCACTCCGGGGTGGCGTACTCGGGGTGGCTGCCCACGTCGAGGTAGAGCCGGGCGCCGTTCTCGAGGAAGACGTTGGAGGAGCGGCCCCAGCTGACCACCCGGCGGAACAGGTAGCGCGCCACCTCGTCGGGACTCAACCGGCGCTGGCCGCGCAGCGTGCAGGTGACCCCGTACTCGTTCTCCAAGCCGTAGATGCGCTTGTCCATTACCTGCACGGTACCGTGATCGTGCCGCCACCCGGCGCCACCGGCGACGTCGCGCCCTGCGACCGTCACCCGGCGTCCGGAGCCGCCCCGGTCGCCCGTCGGCGCGTCCCGGGACCCCCCGGGGCGGGGAATCAGGCGAGAAGGGCGACGAGCTCGTCGTCGACCAGTCGGCGGAAGGCCCGCCGCCCGTTCCCCTCGGCCAGCACGGCCACCTCGAGGTCGTCCGCATCCAGCGTCCGGTCGGAACCGGCCAACGCGTCCACCGCCGCCCGCAGCGCCTCGGACAGCGACCACGTCGCCGACCACGACTCGTCGAGCTTGGCCACGATGGCCTCGGTCTCGCCGCCGAGGACGGCGAACCGGTCCTCGTCGGTGATGGTCCCCTCGTAGGCGATGTGGTACATCTGCGGCGGCCGCAGCCCGTTGCCGAGCTCCGCCACCAGGATCTCGACCTCGAGGGGCTTCATCTCGTGGGTGAAGACCTGACCGAGGTACTGGGCGTAGAGGTTGGCCAGCGACCGGGCCTCGACGTCCTCGCGGCTGTAGGCGTAGCCCTTGGTGTCCGCGTGGCGGATCCCCGAGACGCGCAGCTGGTCGAACTCGTTGTACTTGCCCACCCCGGCGAAGGCGATCCGGTCGTAGATCTCACTGATCTTGTGCAGCGACCGGGACGGGTTGTCGGCGACGATCAGGATGCCCTGGTCGTAGGTGGTGGCCACCAGCGAGCGACCCCGGGCGATGCCCTTCTGGGCGTACTCGGCCCGGTCCTTCATCACCTGTTCGGGTGCCACGTAGTACGGCATGGTCATGGCTGACGGCCCTCCGTCCTCCGGCGCTCGATCAGTGCCGCGAACCGGTCGGCCACCTCGTCCTCGGGCACGGCGGTGAAGCCGTCGGCCGTCACGGTGGCGACGAGCGGATAGATGCCACGGATGAGGTCGGGCCCCCCGGTGGCGGAGTCCTCGTCGGCCGCCTCGTAGAGCGACTGGATGGCCAGCTCGACGGCGGCCTCGCGGTCGAGCCCCTCCCGGTAGCCGAGCTTGACCGTGGTGCGGGCGTCGCGGCCGCCGGAGCCCGTGGCGTTGAACTCGGTCTCTTCGTAGTGGCCGCCCGTCACGTCGTAGGTGAAGATGCGACCGGTCCGTCGGGCCAGGTCGAACCCGGCGAACAGCGGCACCACGGCAAGACCCTGCATGGCCATGGGCAGGTGCTCCCGTACCATCTGGCCGAGCTGGTTGGCCTTCCCCTCGAGGCTGAGGACGATGCCCTCGACCTTCTCGTAGTGCTCGAGCTGGGTCTGGAAGAGCCGCACCATCTCCACGGCCGGTCCGGCGGCGCCGGCGATCGCCACCGCCGAGTACCGGTCCGCCGGGAACACCTTCTCCATCGCCCGGTGGGCGATCGAATGCCCCTCGGTCGCCCGGCGGTCGCCGGCCATCACGACGCCGTCGGCGTAGCGCAACGCCACCACGGTGGTGCCGTGGCGGAACCCCTCCGACGGGGCGACGCCCGCGCCGGCGATCGACGGGTGGGCCGGCACCCGCAGGCGCCGCAGGAGACCGGCGAAGTCCGGACCCGGGTCCTCGGTGGTCGAGAAGAGAGGGAGCGTCACCGGGTCACTCCCCGCCCTTCTGTACGTAGTTCCGGACGAACTCCTCGGCGTTGTCCTCCAGGACCTCGTCGATCTCGTCGAGCAGGTCGTCGAGTTCGGCCTTCAGCTTCTCGCCCGTAGCGGAGGCGGCGGGCACGTCGTCGACGGCCTCGTCGGTGCGCTCGGTCCCCTGCTGCTTCTTCTTCATCTCTCGCTCTGCCATCGCTCCACTCCTCGGTCCCAGTCCTGCATCGGCGAACCGCACCACCGGGGCGGGCCGCCCCGTCGATCAGCTGCTCAGCCGCTCCACCAGCTCGGTCGGACTCGAGCAGCTGTCCAGTAGTGCTTCGACATGTTCCGCCGTTCCCTTCAGGGGGTCCATCATAGGGACACGCCGCAAGGGGTCCGAGCCGAGGTCGAACACCAGGGAGTCCCAGTTGGCGGTGGCCACCGACGCCGGCCAGCGCTTCAGGCACTCGCCCCGGAACCAGGCCCGGGTGTCCCTCGGCGGATCGGTCACCGCCGCGTCCACCGCGGAAGCATCGACCAGCCGCTCGGTGTCCAGCCGGGCGAAGAGGGAGCGCGACGGGCGCAGGTCGTGGTACTGGAGGTCGACGGCGGCCAGCCGGGGGTCGTCCCAACCCAGGCCGTGCCGGTCGCGGTAGGCCTCGAGCAGCTGCAGCTTGGCCACCCAGTCGACCTGGCGGGCCAGGGACATCGGGTCGGTCTCGAGGCCGTTCAGCACCTGCTCCCACCGGTCGAGGACGGCGGCACCGACCGAGTCCGCGCCCAGGCACTCGAGGCCCCGGTCGTCGGCGTACTTCCGGGCCAGCGAGTACAGCTCCCACTGGACGGCCAGGGGTGTCGCCGTCGACCCGTCGGCCAGCAGCAGCGGCTGGCTGAAGGTGCGGTCCACGGCCACGGCGTGGATGGCCCGCACCGGGTCGGCCAGGGCCAGGCTGCGGCCGCCCGAGATGTCGTCCTCGATCATCGCCAGCACCAGCGACGTCGTGCCCACCTTCAAGAAGGTGGCCACCTCGGCCAGGTTGGCGTCGCCGACGATGACGTGGAGCCGGCGGTAGCGGTGGGAGTCGGCGTGGGGCTCGTCCCGCGTGTTCACGATGGGACGCTTGAGCGTCGTCTCCAGTCCGACCTGCTCCTCGAAGAATTCCGCCCGCTGGCTGAGCTGGTAGTCCACCGCCCCTGCGTCGTGGACGCCCGTCTCGGAACCGACCTTGCCGCTGCCGCAGAAGATCTGGCGGGTCACGAAGTGCGGCGTGATCCCGTGCACGATCCGGCTGAAGGGCGTGTCGCGGTCCATGAGGTAGTTCTCGTGGCAGCCGTACGAGTTGCCCTTGCCGTCCGAGTTGTTCTTGTAGACCACGAGGCGGGACCCGTCGTGGAGTGCGAGGTCGGCGGCCTCCATCGACCGGATGACGACCTGCTCGCCCGCCCGGTCGTAGCGCAGGGCCTCGAGGGCGTCCCGGCACTCCGGCGACGAGTATTCGGGGTGGGCGTGGTCGACGTAGTACCGCGCCCCGTTGGTGAGGACCGTGTTGACCAGGTGGGTCTCGACGACGGGGGGCATGGCGCCCTCGCGGGCGAAGCCCCGGGCGTCGTTGCCGGGCGCCTCGTCCTCGAAGTCCCAGCCGATCTGCTGCCGGGCCACGTCGTGGGCGTAGGCGTTGACCAGCACCGAGGAGGCGGCGATCGGGTTGGGATCACCGCCGACCACCTGGATGCCGTACTCGGTCTCGATGCCGCAGACCTTGGGGATCGCCATGCGGGCGACCCTACCCTCGCACCGGGTGCGAGCGACGTCCCCGGCCGCTCAGAGGTACTGGCCCGTCCCGACCCGCTCGATGGAGCGGCCGCCGGTCGTCTCCTCCCGGTCGCTGATCAGGGTGCGGATGTAGACGATGCGCTCGCCCTTCTTGCCCGAGATCTTCGCCCAGTCGTCCGGGTTGGTGGTGTTGGGGAGGTCCTCGTTCTCCTTGTACTCCTGGCGGATCGACTCGAGGAGGTCCTGGGTGCGGATGCCGCGGCCCTGCTCGGCGATGGCCCGCTTGATGGCCAGCTTCTTGGCCCGCCGCACGATGTTCTCGATCATGGCCCCCGACGAGAAGTCGCGGTAGTACAGGACCTCCTTGTCCCCGTTCTGGTAGGTCACCTCGAGGAAGCGGTTCTCCTCGTCGTCGCGGTACATCTCGGCGACGGTGGACTCGATCATGGCCTGCGTGGCCTTGGCCGGGTCGCCCCCGCCCAGGGTGCGCACCTCGTCGGCATCGAGGGGCAGGTCCGCGGTGAGGTACCGGCCGAAGATCTGCGCGGCGGCCTGCTCGTTGGGGCGCTCGATGCGGATCTTCACGTCGAGACGACCGGGCCGCAGGATGGCGGGGTCGATCAGGTCCTCGCGGTTCGAGGCTCCGATGACGATGACGTCCTTGAGGGTCTCCACCCCGTCGATCTCCGCCAGGAGCTGCGGCACGATCGTCGACTCCATGTCCGAGCTGATGCCGGTCCCCCGGGTGCGGAACAACGAGTCCATCTCGTCGAAGAAGACGATGACCGGCACGCCCTCCTCGGACTTCTCGCGCGCCCGTTGGAACACCAGGCGGATCTGGCGCTCGGTCTCCCCGACGTACTTGTTGAGCAGCTCGGGCCCCTTGATGTTGAGGAAGTAGCTGCGGGTGTTGGTGTTCCCGGTGACCTCGGCCACCTTCTTGGCCAACGAGTTGGCGACGGCCTTGGCGATGAGGGTCTTGCCGCACCCGGGCGGTCCGTACAGAAGGATCCCCTTCGGTGCGGGCAGCCGGTGCTCGGCGTAGAGCTCCCGGTAGAGGTACGGCAGCTCGACCGCGTCCGTGATCGCCTCGATCTGGTCGTCGAGTCCGCCGACGTCCGCGTAGGTGACGTCCGGCACCTCCTCGAGGACGAGCTCCTCCACCTCGGGACGGTCCAGCTTCTCGATGAGCAGCCCCGTGCGCGACTCCATGAGGACGCTGTCGCCCGCCCGCAGCTTGACGCCGAGGAGCGCGTCGGACAGCTCGGCCACCCGCTCCTCGTCGGCCCGCCCGTAGACCAGGGCACGGGCGCCGTCGTCGAGGAGCTCCTTCAGCACGACGACCTCGCCCTGTCCCTCGCCCTCGCGGGCGAGGATCACGTTCAGCGATTCGTTGAGGACGACCTCGTTGCCGCGCTGGAGGTCGCCGGGTTCGATGTCGGGGTGCAGGGTCACCCGCATCTTGCGGCCGCCGGAGAACACGTCCACCGTTCCGTCGTCGTTGGCCCCGAGGTAGGTCCCGTAGGCCGAGGGCGGCTGGGTGAGCTTCTCGACCTCCTCGCGCAGGTTGGCGACGTGCTCCTTCGCCGTCTGCAGGGTGAACGTCAGCTTCTCGTTCTGGGAGACGGCCTGGGCCAGCTGGCCCTTGGTCTCGAGGAGCTTCTCCTCGAGGGTCTGCACCCGGCGGGGGCTCTCCTGAAGCCTCCGGCGCAGGACCGTGACCTCCTCCTCCGCAGAGTGGGCACGTGCCCGCAGCGCCTCGAGATCGTCGTCGTCCGCCGCCCGGCCCTGGCCGTCGGCATCGTCGAAATCAACCGTCGCACTCACCTCATTCGAGCAGTCGGGGCCTCGTCTGCGACCCTACACCGGGCCGGCCGCCGGTCCTGCGCTCCCCGGGTCCGCCGCCCGGCGGTCGGGCCGTCAGCCGGACCCCGTGCGGACGCGGATAGCATGAGGGGGACGACGGGACCGCCGCGCCGATGGACGGCTCGCCGGGGGACGTACCCGTCGGCCCCGGTCCTCCGTGGACACGGGTGCCGCGCGTTCGAGCCGAGAGACACGTAGGAGAGTCACAGCTGATGAAGGTCTGGATCGACCAAGATCTCTGCACGGGAGATGGCCTCTGCGAGGAGATCGCGCCTGCGGTCTTCACGCTGCTCGACGACGGGCTCGCCTACGTCAAGGAGGGCGACGCCGTACGCAACGAGCCCGGTGGCTCCGCCGGGATGGCCGGCGTGCCGGCGGAGCTCGAGGACGCCGTGGTCGAGGCCTCCGAGGAGTGCCCCGGCGAGTGCATCTTCATCGAGCAGAGCTGAGCCGACCGCCGCGGATCCGACGCCTGTCCGCCGACGCCGTCAGTCCGGTGTCGAATCGGACCGCCCGTCCCCGTCGAACCGGCCGAAGCGGTCCCCCGCGGCCGGTTCGGACTCCGACCGGGGCGGCCCCGGCACGCCCGGTCGGCTCCCCAGTTCCTCGGGGCGCAACAGGCGTGCCGTGGTGACGAAGCCGGTGTGCCCGACCATGCGGTGGTCGGGCCGGACGGAGCGGTCCTCGATGTGCCACGTCCGGTGCAGCACCTCCAGGGTGCCGGCCATGCCGAACGCGCTGTCCTCCAGTGCCTGGCGGAAGTGGGACGTCTGGTTGATGGTCGGCAGGTAGGCGCAGATCATGCCGCCCGGTCGCAGTGCAGCCTCGGCGTGGGCCACCACGCGCCAGGGTTCGGGCAGGTCGAGCACGACCCGGTCGAGTCCCCGCTCCTCGATCCCCTCGTAGACGTCGCGCAACTCGACGCGGTAGGTGGCGGCGTCCCCGACGGTCGCGGCCACGTTGCTCCGTGCCCGGGCGGCGAAGTCCTCGCGCAGCTCGTAGCCCACCACGGAGGCGCCGGCCCGCAACATCGCCATGGACAGTGCACCCGAGCCGACGCCGGCCTCGAGCACCGCTGTTCCCGGCGCGATGTCGGCCTCCATCAGGATGGCGGCGAGGTCCTTCGGATAGATGACCTGCGCACCCCGGGGCATCTTGAGGACCGTCTCGGCGAGTGTCGGACGGACCACGAGGAACCGCCGCCCCGTGCTACCCAGCACCGTCGACCCCTCGTAGGCGCCGATCAGGTCGTCGTGGGCGACGATGCCGACGTGGGTGTGGAACGCGGCCCCGACGCGCAACGTCAGCAGGTAGCGACGCTTCTTGGCGTCGACGAGCAGCACCCTCTCGCCGGCCTGCAGCAGGCTCCTGTCCACGCCGTCCGCACCCCCGTCGGGGTCCACGGCGCTCAGGGGTTCGAGCTCGACGACGAGCCGGGAGGGCCCGACCGGATCACCAGGCGCTCCCCGGGGTTCAGCCGGGTGCG